>CAOJRU010000006.1 GCA_948442365.1 uncultured Clostridium sp. | reverse complement strand
AACCAACTGCTATAATTGCATCTAAACTGTAAAAATTTGTATTATATTTTTTTCCATCTGAAGCAGTTGCTCTAATTTTTTGAGTAACTGAATCTTGTTCTAATTCTCTAGTTTTAAATATATTTTGTAAATGATATGTTATATTATTTTCAGCAACATTAAATAATTTTGACATTGACTTTTGAGTTAACCAAAAATCTTCTTCATTATATAAAACTTCAACATATATATTTTCGTTATTTTGACTTTGATATATAATTAAATCTTTTAAATTTTCTATATTGTTCAATGCTAATCACCTCATATTTTTATTTCAGAACTGTTGTTTGTATTCTATAATAGAATAATTGCTGTGTCAATATTTTAGTTAAATTTATGTAAGATATTTTCTATGTGAATTTTTTACATTATTTTGATTTACCAGTGCATATTCCATTGTAGTGTCTATTTTTATATGTCCTAATAACTTTTGCACTTGATCAACTGGCATTCCTTTATCAATAGCCATAGTAGCCATCGTTCTTCTAAACTTGTGTGGATGTACTTTATTTATATTTGCTTCTCTTCCTAAATTTCTAATTGCTATTTCAATTTTAACTCCATTTTTCTTTATAATTAAAAATCTAATCTCAGTGACAACTTACTATTTTATTAAAACATTAAAATTATGCTGTGTAAAATAAAGACAAACATATTCGATGTTACTTAAAATAAAGAATAATTCAATCAATATACTAAAACTTATCTGGGAAATAAAAAAGAAACAGTAAAAAAAGAGAAAAATACTTTACTATACCAATAAAAAAATATATAATAATAACATAGCTAATTAAAATAAGGAGATAGATAAGGAAAGAAAAACTATGAAACTAACAGGAAAAGTAAAAACTGGATTAGGAGAAGCAAGCTATTGGGTAGGCAAAATAAAAAATATTTTTGAGCGAAAATATAACATGAAGCTATATTTAGGTACATTAAATGTGCAATTGGAACATGAATATATTTTAAAGCAGGGACAGAAAATTAAGGCAAGTGAATATGGTGGGAATTTAGATGTACTAATCCAAGAATGCGAAATCATGGGGCATAAAGGATATATCGTAAGAACAGAAAAAAACAACAAAGAAGGTGGCGATCATCCATTAAACATAATAGAAATTGTATCGGATCTTCCTATAAGAGATGCAAAACATTTAAAAGACGATGATGAAGTTATCCTATCTATAAAAGAATAAAAAGGGTGGATAAAATGTTTACAGGAATCATTGAAGAAATGGGGCAGATAGAGAGAATTGAGAAAAAAGGAAATTCAGCTGGTATAACAATAAAATGTAATAAAGTATTAGAAGGCACGAAAGTAGGAGACAGTATAGCCGTAAATGGTATTTGTCTTACGGTAACGAATATTAATAAAAATAGCTATGAGACAGATGTTATGCCAGAAACGATGAGAAGAAGTTCCCTTGAAAATATAAAAAAAGGGGTCCCTGTCAATCTTGAAAGAGCACTAAAACTAGAAGAAAGAATCCGGCGGACACTTTGTTTCAGGACATATCGATGGAACAGGTAAAATAGAAACTATAGAAAAAGAAGATAATGCGATATGGTATACAATTAGTGTAAAATCTGATTTAATGAAATACATAGTAGAAAAAGGTTCTGTTGCGATAGATGGTATAAGTCTAACTGTTGCAGAAGTAGGAAACTTAAATTTTAAAGTTTCGATTATTCCACATACGCAAAAAGAAACCAATCTAGGATATAAAATGAGAAATGATATGGTAAATATAGAATGTGATATGATAGGAAAATATGTAGAAAAATTATTATTACCAAAAAACAAGGATAGTAAATTAACAGAAGAATTTTTAATACAAAATGGTTTTTAATTATAATATAAAATTCAAGTTTCCACTTAAAAAGTCAAAATTTGAAAAATAATAAAAGAAGGGAAGGAAAGAAAAATGAAAGTATTAGAAGGAAATTTTGTAGGAAGTAAAATGAAAATAGGGATGGTTGCTTCCAGATTTAATGAATTTATTGTTTCAAAATTAATAGGAGGAGCAGAAGATGCACTGGTAAGACACGGAGTAGAAACAGATAACATTGAACTTGCATGGGTACCTGGAGCATTTGAGATACCAGTAGTGGCACAAAAAATGGCAGAGAGTAATAAATATGATGCCATTATAGCATTAGGAGCAGTCATAAAGGGTTCAACTGACCATTATGATTATGTATGTGCAGAAGTAAGCAAAGGAATTGCAACAGTAGGAATGAAAACAGGGGTACCAGTATTATTTGGAGTATTAACAACAGATACGATTGAACAAGCCATAGAAAGAGCAGGAACAAAAGCAGGAAATAAAGGATATGATGTAGCTTGTTCCGCAATTGAAATGGTTAATTTAATAAAAAATATGGAATAGGATCCATCCTATTCTTTTTTATATTCTAGGAAAGTTCGACGAAAAGAAGAAATCTTCCGTAGAAGATAGTTATGCGAATTAATGAAATATAATAGGATAATTTGAATATACTATAGATAAAAGAACAAATCTAAGCAGATTTGTAACTAGGGAGGGAATGTGAAAAAGTATGAAAATAAGATATTTTGATAATGCAGCCACAACAAGAGTAAAAGAAGAAGTATTAAAAGAAATGATGCCCTATTTTACGGAAAAATATGGGAATCCATCTTCACTTTATAGTATAGGAAGAATTTCCAAAAAGGCGTTAGAAGAAGCAAGAAAAAAAGTAGCAACATTGATTAATGCTAATCCAAATGAAATTTATTTTACGGGATGTGGGTCAGAAAGTGATAATACCATTATAAAAGGGATTGCTTATAGCCAGAAAAAGAGAGGAAAACATATTATAACTTCACGAATTGAACATCCAGCCGTATTACACACATGCCAAATGTTAGAAAAGCAAGGATTTGAAGTGACCTATTTAGGAGTAAATAAGGAAGGAATTATTAATTTAGAAGAATTAAGAAACTCTATTCGAAATGATACCATATTAATTACTATTATGTTTGCTAACAATGAAATTGGTAGTATTCAACCAATTGAAATGATTTCTAAAATTGCGAGGATGTATAATATTATATTTCATACAGATGCTGTTCAGGCCTGTGGGAATATTCCAATTGATGTAAAAAGAATGGGGATTGATAGCTTATCTTTATCAGGGCATAAGTTATATGCGCCAAAAGGAATTGGTGCATTATATGTCAGAAATGGTATAGAATTTGAAAAATTCATGGATGGAGGACATCAAGAAAAAAATAAGAGAGCAGGAACGGAAAATGTAGCAGGAATTGTAGGATTAGGAAAAGCTTGTGAATTAGCTTTTCTCCATTTAAAAGATCATATGCAGCATTTAAAGGGATTAAGAGATTACTTTATTAAGCAGGTAGAAGAAAAGATAGAAGGAGCGGTATTAAATGGAGGAATCGAAAATCGCTTGCCAGGAAATGCTAATTTTTCCTTTCCATCTGTAGATGGAGAAGCATTATTATTGAATTTGGATGCAAAAGGAATTTGTGCGTCAGCAGGTTCAGCATGTACTTCTGGGTCATCCGCACCATCCCATGTTTTGTCTAGTATAGGGTTGCCAAATGATTTAGCAAATAGCTCACTAAGAATTACTTTTGGAGAGGATAATACCAAAGAAGATGTAGATTACTTGGTAGAGAGTTTGTCTGAAATCATAAATAAACTAAGAAATACACAATAATGCCAATACAAATAAATAAATGGTAATAAAATTCGTTCAAGTTAATTTTATTATCATTTATTTATTTGTATTGGCATAAATAGTATTTCTAGCTATTTTCCAGTACAGCAATAGCACACTTAATACCATCTACAGCAGCAGACATGATGCCACCTGCATAACCAGCACCTTCACCACATGGATAAATACCAGAAATATTTGAAACCAAATTTTCATCTCTTAGCATTTTAACAGGGGACGAACTTCTTGTTTCAAGACCAGTTAAAATACTATCAGGATTAGCGAAACCATGAAGCTTTGTATCAAAAAATTGGATACCTTGTTTTAGGGTATCAGAAACAAATTCTGGTAGTATTTCATTTAAATTAGATAAGGTAAAACCAGGTTGATAAGTAGGTTTTACTTCGCCAACATAAGTAGATTTTTGATTTTTTAAAAAATCTTCTACCCTTTGAATTGGTGCAAAATAATTAGAACCACCAAGAACAAAAGCTTTTTCTTCTAAATCTTTTTGAAAGTAAATACCAGCTAAAGGAGAATCACTCTTAAAATCTTCTGGTGTTACATTAACTAAAAGAGCAGAATTAGCATTAATACCATCTCTTAAAAAATTACTCATGCCATTGGTTACAATGGTACCAGCTTCACTAGAAGAAGCCATAACAACTCCGCCAGGACACATACAAAAAGTATAGCAAGAGCGACCAGAGTCAGAATGATAAGCTAATTTGTATTCTGCTGGTGGTAATTTTAATTTGGTAATGGTACCATATTGAGATTCATTAATCCATTTTTGTAAATGTTCAATGCGAACACCTACAGAGAAATTTTTGGCTTCCATTAAAATTCCTTTTTGATAAAGTGTTTCAAAAGTATCTCTGGAACTATGACCAATTGCTAAAATAACAGTATTGGCAGGAACAATTTTTTCTACTGTATGACACAAAGTATGTAAGCTAACAATATGATGATTTATGATTTCAAAATCAATTACTTTGGTATCAAATAGAAAAGTCCCTCCTTTTGTCATAATATAATCCCTCATATTTTTAATAATGTGAATTAAATGATCTGTACCAATGTGAGGCTTTGAGAGATATAAAATTTGTTCTGGCGCGCCAAAATGAGCAAATTCCTCTAATACTTTTCTACAAAAAGGGCTGTTAATACCAGTTGTTAATTTCCCATCAGAAAAGGTACCAGCTCCACCTTCACCAAATTGTACATTAGAAGAAGTATTGAGTTTTCCTGTTTTTAAAAAGTTATCGACACTTTTTTTTCTTTCTTCAACGGGTTGACCTTGTTCTATGATAATTGGTTTAAAACCATTTTGAATCAAGGTAAGAGCAGCAAAAAGGCCAGCTGGTCCAGCTCCTACAATAACAGGACGAGCGGTTTTAGAATTTTTTATTGAAATGGTTGGCATTTCAAATTGTTTTACTTTTTCTAGTTTTTTATATTTGGTTTCATCTTTTACTTGTATATCAATCGAATAGGTATAATGCACATCTTCTTTATCTCTAGCGTCGATGGATTTTTTTGCAATATGCCAATTTACAATGTCTTCTTTGGGAATTCTATATTTTTTTAGGGCTGTTTCCAATATTTCATATTCGGTTATGTCTTTTCTAATTTTTAGATTATTGATTCGTAACATAATTGTCTCCTATAAAACTAATAAATCGTATTTCTTGGTAAATAATAAAATAAACTTTTAAAGCAAAATTATAATTTGATTATCAATCCTTATTATAGCATATAAAAGAAAATTATGCTATAATCGAGCAAGAAAGGTTAAGTGTTAAAAGTCAGGAGAAAGGAAAGTGAAATCGATGGAAGAAAGTTGGATGAGTAGGACAGAACTATTAATTGGAAAAGAAGCAATTGAGAAATTAAAAAGAGCAAAAGTAGCAGTATATGGAATAGGAGGCGTTGGGTCATTTGTTGTCGAGGGGTTAGCAAGAAGCGGGATCGGTCATATGGTGTTAATAGACAATGACACGATAGCCATTAGTAATTTGAATCGACAGATACATAGTACCCATAAAACCATTGGAAAAAGAAAAATGGATGTAATGAAAGAAAGAATTTTAGACATTAATCCAGAAGCAATGGTAGACGTTTATATGGCACAGGAGTTAGAAGAAGGAGAGGAAAACTTAATAGATTCTTCTTTTTCTTACATAGTAGATGCAGTAGATACCGTAAGTACCAAAATAAAATTGATAGAAAAAGCTATTTCATTACAAGTACCGATTTTATCATGTATGGGAACAGGTAACAAATTAGATCCTATGAAATTTGAAATTACAGACATAAAAAATACATCAGTTTGTCCATTAGCCAGAGTGATTAGAAAAGAATTGAAAAAAAGGAATATTTCTTCCTTAAAAGTGTTATATTCAAAAGAAGAACCAATACAAAAAGAAAACCAAAAAATACCTGGAAGTATATCATTTGTTCCTTCAGTGGCAGGTCTTATGATAGCAGGACAGGTAATAAAAGACATAGCTTTATAGGAAAGGAAGAAAAATTTTGAAAAAGAAATATAAAATTTTATTTGGTATTTTACTATTTATCTTTGTTTTTTTAGTGATAGGTGTCAAAATTGGCATATTACAAGAAATAGACAATGGGATTTATAACCAAATAAAAAATTGGCAAAGTAATGGATTAACAGAAAGTTTTAAAGTAATTACGAATCTAGGAGGAACAGTAGCACTATTTTATATGGCTTTAATTATGGTTATTATTTTATTGTTATGTCATAGAAAAAAAGACGGGATAGTAGTTGCCTTGAATTTAATGATGAGTTCATTTATTTGTATGATATTAAAAAATATTATGCAAAGACCAAGACCACCAGTAGAAGAACGATTAATTGAGGAAATTGGTTATAGTTTTCCATCAGGACATTCTACTAATAGTATGGCATTTTATCTATTAACAATTTGTCTTATTTATCAAAATGTGAAAAATAAGAAACTACGTCATATATTGTGTCTGATTTTAGGTATTTTTCCCGTACTTATAGGATTCAGTAGAGTATATTTAAGAGTTCATTATGCAAGTGATATGATAGCAGGGTTTTGTTTAGGTATAATGTGTGTTATTCTATTTATGTCATTTGCTTATCAAAAAATAAAATGAAGATTTTATTAATTTTGAAAGAATGCTTTTATTTTCCACATAGTTATTATATAATGTGGATAATTAAGATAAATGGGGAAACAAATGGGAAAGAAGATAATCAATTATATCATAAAAATATTTTGGATATTTGTAATAGGTAGTATATTCGGCTTTTTTGCTGAAATGCTTTATGCCTTAGTGTATACAAGAACTCTTGAAATAAGGCAAGGGTTAATTTATGGACCTTTTATACAAATTTATGGTATGGGAGCAGTTGCTTATTATATCTTAATTTCTAATATACAAGAACCAAAAAAGGCATTTATTTGGGGAATGTTTATGGGAGGTGCTTTAGAGTATTTGTGCTCATTTTTCCAAGAGATATTTTTTGGTACGATTTCTTGGGATTATTCTCATTTATTTATGAATTTGAATGGAAGAACCTCTTTATTATATTGTTTCTATTGGGGAATTATTGCTGTTGTGTATTTAAAAATAGTGTATCCGTCTTTTCAGAAGATGGAATCATTGTTAGATAAAGTAAGTATAAGAATTATTACGATATTTTTTATGCTATTTATGATTTTTGATATTACTATATCTTGTATGGCAGGTAATCGACAACAAGAAAGACGTCAAAAGATACCAGCAAATGGACCAATAGATGAGTTTTTAGATCGAACTTATCCAGATGAGTTACTAAATCGAATTTATAATAATAAAAAGGATGTATAATTTTAAAGTTCTAACCCTCCATCTTAAAGAATACAATTAAACAAAAGTATTCAGATGGGGGTTTGCTTTATGAAGTGTATATCAATCGAAGAACGTGCTATTAACTTAGCACATTATATAATAGATTCAAAAGATACGGTAAGAGGAGCTGCAAAAAAATTTGGAATTTCAAAATCAACAGTACATAAGGATGTATCAGAAAGACTCAAGAAAATAAATCCAGGATTGGCAAAAGAAGTGAGAATTATATTAGATGAAAATAAGGCAGAAAGACACCTAAGAGGAGGAATGGCAACGAAACTAAAATATAGTCATGAAAAAAGCAGGGATTGAGGAATATTCTTCAATCTCTGCTTTTTTCCATTAAGCATTGTAATTTCTTTGTTGCTTTCTAGCTCTTCTGCATTCAGCACATCTTACTGGTTGATTTTCAAAACCTTTTTCAGCATAAAATGCTTGTTCACCAGCAGTAAATACAAATTCAGAACCACAATCTTTACAAGTAAGAGTAATATCTTCGTAATTGTTTTCCATTTTAAAATCCTCCTTTATCAGATTTGAATTAACTTTTTACTAACCAATCTTTATAAAGAAGGGAAATAGTCTAAAAATAAATTCATAGTAGTCTTTTGAAAGACTACATACAGTATAACACTTTTTGGAAAGAAAAACAAGATACATTTCTAATATTTTCCAAGTTTCATATAAAAAAGGTTGCTATATAACTATTTCTTGAAAAATGTAAGAACATGTAGTATAATAGCAGCATAGTAATTGAGAAGGGAGAATAAGTATGAAAGCATTAATCAGTGTATCAGACAAAACAGGAATCGTAGAATTTGCTAAAAGACTAGAAAAACAAGGAGTTGAAATAGTATCAACAGGAGGAACTTATAAAAAACTAAAAGAAGAGGGAATCAAAGTAATGGAAATATCAGAACTAACTGGATTTCCAGAGTGCTTAGATGGAAGAGTAAAAACACTTCATCCAATTGTACATGCAGGTATTCTTGCTAGAAGAGATAAAGAAGAACATAGAAAACAATTAGAAGAATTAAAAATAGATACAATAGATTTTGTTGTTGTAAATCTATATCCATTCAAACAAACAATTTTAAAAGATGGAGTAAGTTTACAAGAATGTGTAGAAAATATAGATATTGGTGGGCCTACTATGCTTCGTAGTGCAGCTAAAAATTACCAAGATGTAACAGTTATTACCAACCCAGAAGATTATGAAGTTGTTTTAAAAGAGTTAGAAGAAAAGGGAGAAGTGTCAAAAGATACCAAATTTAGATTAATGCAAGCGGTATTTGAACATACTGCCAATTATGATGCTATGATAGCCAATTACATGAAAGAACAAAGAAAAGATGAGAGTTTACCAGAAAAATTAACGTTAACTTATGAAAAAGTACAAGAAATGCGTTATGGAGAAAATCCACATCAAAAGGCAGCGCTATATAAAGAAATTGGAAAATGTGAAGGTTCTTTGACAACAGCTAAACAATTAAATGGAAAAGAATTATCTTTTAATAATATCAATGATACCAATGGAGCATTAGAACTATTAAAAGAATTTGAAGAGCCAACTGTTGTGGCTTGTAAACATGGAAACCCATGTGGTGTGGGAAGTAGTAGCAATATTTATGAAGCTTGGCAAAAAGCTTTTAATGCGGATAAAACTTCTATATTTGGAGGAATTGTAGTAGTTAATGAACAAGTAAATGTAAAAATGGCAGAAGAAATGAAAGAAATATTTTTGGAAGTAATTGTAGCACCTTCTTTTGAACCAGAAGCATTAGAAATTTTAAAGAAAAAGAAAAATGTAAGAGTATTAGAACTTCCAACGATTCGTACGAAACAAAAAGAGACTGCCTATGATATTAAAAAAATTAATGGAGGAGCAATTGTTCAAACCATTGATGCAAAATTGTTGGATGAATATGAAGTGGTGACAGAAACAAAGCCAACGCCAGAACAAATGGAAGATTTACTATTTACTTGGAAGATTGTAAAATATGTTAAATCCAATGGAATTGCTATTGGAAAAGAAAAGCAGTCTATTGGCATTGGACCAGGTCAAGTGAATCGAATTTGGGCTACGAAACAAGCAATTGAACATGGAGAGGAATTGATTGAAAAAGGAATTACCCAAAATGCTGTGTTAGCTTCTGATGCTTTCTTCCCATTTTCGGATTGTGTAGAAGAAGCTCATAAAGCAGGAATTAAAGCGATTATCCAACCAGGTGGTTCCATTAAAGATCAAGCTTCTATTGATAAGTGTAATGAGTATGGTATTGCTATGGTATTTACTAAAATGAGACATTTTAGACATTAATAGAAAAACTAAAAATAGGAAAAAATTGACATTATGTAAATATTATTATATAATTAAAATAACCAGAAAAATCTGAAAACAAAAGAAAGTAGAGGTAAAATATGGCAAAGGCAGAGCAAAAGGTAATGACAATGGAAGAACTTCAGAGGGAAATCATGATTTTAAAAAAAGAAGTTCAGAAACTGAAGTTAGAAAAACAATCTGAATCACAGACATTAGAAATGAGAATTACACAGTTGTTGCATGAAATCGGTGTTCCTGCACATATTAATGGGTATAACTATATTCGGGAAGCAATCATAATGTGCGTTAATAATCCTGAAATACTAAACTATATTACTAAAAAACTTTATCCGGATATCGCCCAAAAATATAAAACCACTGAAACTAGAGTGGAAAAGGCAATACGACATGCAATAGAGCGAGCGTGGCTAAAAGGAAATCAAGAATTAATTAACGAGCTTTTTGCATATACGATTCCAGCATCGAAAGGAAGGCCAACAAATTCGGAATTTATAGCACTTATTGCTGATAAATTCAGATTAGAGAATAACATTTGTTAGGAGAAGGCATCGCCAGTTATGGGCGGTGCTTTTTCCGCAGTAAGATTCACCAACTGACAAAATTTGACATAGAATATAATAGCCAAAAGTCAGAGGTGAAAAAAATGAGTAAAATAAAAAAAGGAGATATTGTTGCCAGAAAATCATATGGAAAAGACATTATATTCGTGGTAAAAAATATCATCCAGACCAAGAAAGAAAAAATAGCCATTTTGAAAGGAATGGTAGATAGAATTGAAGCAGACAGTCATATAGATGATTTAGAAATTGTAAACAAACAAATAGTAAACGAAAAATTAGAAACATTACATCATAAAATGAATCATAAAATCATACAAACAAAAGAAAATAGAGGAGAAAGTGAATACAAAATAGGAATACTAACTCCAAGTTATCGAAATAAAGAGAGAATAATAACAGGAAAAATATTACATTTAGATGGAGACAAAAAATACAGCCAAAAATCGTATTACTATTATAAAAAATTAGGATTAAATGCGGTTGTTAGAAATATACCAGAATATCGACAACCAAGAGTAGTGTATTCTTTATTAAAAGTGTATCGTCCAGACATTCTTGTTATAACAGGACATGACGGAATGATAAAAAGAGGGACCGATTATCACAATATATACAATTACAGAAATTCTAAATATTTTATTCAAACGGTAAAAGAAGCAAGAAGATACGATCAAGAAAGAGATACTCATTTAGTAATATTTGCAGGTGCTTGCCAAAGCTATTTTGAGGCAATTATTTCAGCTGGTGCAAATTTTGCCTCTTCACCAGCAAGAATTCTAATTGATTTTTTAGATCCTTTAGTGATAGCAGAAAAAGTAGCATTTACCGAAAAATGTAAATACATTACTATAGATGATATTGCAAAAGAATTACGAGATGGAAAAAACGGAGTAAGTGGAATTGGGGCAAATGGCAAAATGATTTTGGAGTAAGATAGAATATTTATAAAAACCACACTTAAGTTATAGTTAAAAATAACCCAACTTAACACAATTGTAACATAAATGTAATACAACCGTAAAACAAGAAAAGAAAATCAATCGATACCTTGAAATAAAAGGGATACAAAGAATTGACACGCCTTCTTATTTTTTGACATTTTATGCAAAAAATGCTATAATCAAGCCATCTTAAGGGAGAAGGTGATGATATGATTTGTCGTACAGATATAACAAATCTGAAAACAGACATCATAGAAAAAGTAGGTCAAAAGATAATTGTAAAAGGATCTTTAGGAAGAAGTAAAGCCTTTGAAAAAGAAGCCACAATAGAAAAAGCATATCCTAATATTTTTGTTGTAAAATATGAGGAAAATGATAGAAATGTAACTTATAGTTATACAGATGTTTTAACAAGAACGGTTGAAGTTGAGGTTTTTGATGGAGATACCTATTCCCCATTAATACCACCAGCCATAGAAACCAAAAGAAAAAAGACATCATTGTAATAAAAAAGTAGATTAGAAAAGGCCCTTGCTAATGTTAGCAAGGGCCTTTTCATAAAAAATAAAGAAAATTTAGTTAATAGTTTTACAAAAGGATTTTGTTAAGATTCCCTTTTTGTACCGAGATATTGTGCATTCTGAAAAAGGAGAAAAAACCTTAGAAATCTGGTTATAAATAGTTTCAAGTTTTTTATTAAGATTAACTTGCAACAAATAACTTTCTAATAGGTCAAACTTTTCTCTTGCGTCTTCGCCATGTTGGCGATTTATTTCAAGAGTAAGGATTGTTGTTGCTTCTTCAACCTTACAGTTTAAAGTATGCCAGAGAAAGCTACTATTTACAATTCTACCCGATTTTTCTACAGTTTGCTTATCCAAGACTGTTCTCGGAACACTAAACTTAGGATCCCGATAGCGTGAACGGATAGTTGTATAGTAAGTTTGTTTAATATTGCCCTTTTCTACTTTTATTATAGTTGGGGAGTCAAAAAATTCACCATCTTCTAGCTCAATATCAGCCTCTATTGTGCTGGAACAATGAAATTTGTTATTGTTAATTTGAGTCAAGAGAATTGGCAATGGTATATTAACGGATTCTATAAACCTACTAAAATCCTCTATTTGCCAATTAGAGCTTTTACACCAACAATCAATCCTATCAAGTACCTCATAGTATAATGGTGTTTCATCTTTTATTTCTATAAAGATACCCCGTACTATTTCTTTTTCCATATGACATTCTCCTTAAATTATTAAGATACAGACATTAGTTACATTAATAATTTTATTATAAAAAATAAAACTAAATAAATTATAAAACAATTATATTACTTTTTGAAATACATATTTGTAATTCTGAAATAACTTATAGTTATATTAATATTATGAATTAAATGTATTTTTTATATATTTTGAATGGCAGCTGTAAAAGATTAATATGTTATTTACTTTTGTTATATTTATTTACAATGAACAAAGGATAAAATTTTGTCATAAATATGGAAAACCTCTAATATACATGTATAAAGAAAAAAGAAGGAGGTAAACCAATGGTTTTAGAAACAGTAAACGAAAATTTATGTGTAAATAAATTAATAGCTGCTAAAAAAGACATCATAATGGTAGAAGGAGACATGATCGTACCAGATTCCAAGCCAGACATTTTAAACACAATTTGTACAAGTGGTGTAGTATGTGTTTATAAAAAAGAAGTATTAGATGAAAAAGTAAGAATAGATGGAAACATCAATACATACATTATGTATTTAGCAGATGACACGCAAGACAAAGTAAGAGGAATTAATACCAGTTTAGACTTTTCAGAATCCATTGCAGTTCCAAATGCAAAAGAAGGAATGGAATCGGTTATGCAAGCAACATTAAAATCCATTGAATGTAAAGTAATCAATGGAAGAAAAGTAGGGATTAAGGCGACTTTAGAAGTTGACATTAAAATCTATGCCAAAGAAGAGGTAGAAATCGTAAATAACATTCAAAATGCAGAGGGAATTCAAATGCTAAAAGAAGATTTACGAGTTAATTCATTAGTAGGAATGGGAGAAAATAAAATTTATACAAAAGATAATATAAGCATTGATAACATTGACAATTTAGCAGAGATCTTAAAAACAGATATAGCAATTGTTGATAAAGATGTAAAGGTAAGTTACAATAAAATATTAGCAAAAGCAGAAGCAAGAGCAAAAATTATGTATTTAACAGAAGACAATAGAGTTAATTCCATTGATACTAAAATACCAATTGTAGGATTTATTGATATACCAAATGTTACAGAAGAAAATATATGTGATTTAGATTATGAAATTAAAAATATGATTATCAAACCAAATGCACCAGAAGAGCATTCTATTTATGTAGAATTTGAAATAGGTGTAGTAGCGATTGTATATGAAGAAAAACAAATTAATCTGATACAAGATTTATATAGTCCTTGTGAAAATTTAGAATTCAATAAGAAGAAAATAACAACCATAACCAATAAACAAAACCGTAAAGAAATAAAACAAATAAGGGAGAAAGTAGAAATAGAAGGAATTGAAAATAAAAATATTATTGATGTAGATGTATGTCCTGTAATTGAAAAACAAGAAAGTAGTAGCAGTCGAATTCTTTATACAGGTAATTTAGAAATCAATTTTGTGTTATCTAACCAAGATTTACAAATGGAAGTAAGAAATGCTAAAATTCCATTTGAATATACAGTAGATGGTGTAGAAGATGCTGAAAATGTAAATAGTAGACTGGAAATGGAAGTAGCGAATCAAGACTTCATTGTTCAAGATGGAGGAGTTATTAGTAGTAATGTTGATTTAGTGATGAATAACGATATGTATAGAAGTACCAATATGAACATCATGAATGAAATTCAAACAAATGGAGAAAGAGAAGCAGAAGATTATAGTCTAATTTTATATATTGTAAAAAAGGGAGATACTTTATGGAAAATTGCTAAAAAATATGGTAGTACCATAGATGATATTGTAAGAACCAATGGAATAGAAGATCCAAATAGAATTAATGTAGGCCAAAAGTTATTTATACCTCGCTATGTTAAAACAGGAATAGCATATGCATAAGATTTATTCCAGACCACGAATTCGAATTCCTAAAATTATCATACAATCTAAAAATAGAATGAGAAGTGAAAAAGGAAAAAAAATGACTACGATGTTAGTCATTTTAATCATAGCTTTTTCTACAGTAAAACTTATATTGGATGCTGTATTACCTATTTTTGATACCTTATGTGAAAATAGAGCGAAGTCAATAGCAACAATGGTTTCTAATGAACAAGCTACCAATGTTATGCGAGAGCATAGTTATGATGAATTATTTACCATTGAGAAAGATAATCAAGGAAATATCACTATGATAAAGTCAAATGTTATTCCTATAAATGAGATTATTTCTGATGTAGCCAATAAAATTCAACAAGAAGTGGACAATAGGGGAAGAGAGAATATAGAAATTGCTCTTCGGAAGTTTTACAGGTTTTAAAATGCTAGCAGGAAGAGGACCAGGCATAAAAATTACTATATCATCTGTAGGTGATGTAGAAACCGATTTGAGAAGTGAATTTACATCACAAGGTATCAACCAAACTTTGCATAGAGTGTATTTACAGGTGAAATGCCAAGTGAATATTTTGACTCCTTTTGATAATATGTCACGAGAAATTACAAATCAAGTTTTATTGATGGAAAATGTTATTGTTGGCAATATTCCTAATACGTATTATAATTTGGAAGGATTGAAAGATAATAGTGATGCTTTAGAAGTGATAGAGTAAGAACGCATTGTAAGTTTATTAGGTAGGAGGCGTAATAGGTTCTAAATAGAGATTTAAAGTGAATGTATCGTTGGTTGTAACGAAACATATAAAGTAACTGGTATGTGTACTGCAATTGCACATACTGTTTTTTATTTAAAATAAAAGAGCAGAAACAAACTGCAATTTCATTTCATACTCTCGACTACGTATGTTCCTAGTCTTTATCGTAATTTTTATCCATTTTTAAAAAGTGTATATTGTAAGTATATTAGAAGATAGAATTAGGTGGATTTTAGTAGAGTTAATTAAGAGGTTACAAAAATAGAAGACCCATTTGTTCTGTAATAACATAGGGGTTCTGTAAGACTTTTCCATTCCAATTGAAAAGTGTTTGTAATTATCTCTTAGTAAATTACAAAGGTTTATTTTTATGCGTTTTGAGTAATTTTTGTGTATGGTATGTATATTAATAAGCAACATTTAGTAGCTCTAAATAGCGTTAGAATATAGATATTTAAGGATTAAGAGAATAAAAATAAATCTATACTTATTTAGTATGGATAAAAAATTTGAAAAAATATATCACATTATTTATACAATATAATAATTAGACTTATTACTAAAGTTATCAATAATTATAATATAAATTTAAAAACAAATGTTTTTAAATTTATTGACAATACCATATCAAAAATGTATAATACCTTAAGAAGATAAGGATAAGCAGAATATGGTTACCATCTCAATTCTAAAAAGAAAGTGAGGTGGTGTAGAATGTTAGAAGGAATACTTTTACAATTAATGTTATCATTATTTGCAAATGTTGCTCTTACTGTCATCTCATTTATATTAATTATAGTTATAACTATAATTACATATAAAGAAAATCATATCTCTGCTGACCAATAGAGATATGACTAATTAATTTTATTCAACATTGGTAACCATATTTTGTGGTTCCTTATTTTCTATAATTATTATAATATATAAAATTAGTAATGTCAAACAATTTTTTTATATTGTTTGTTATAGGAGGAAAAATAAATGAGAGATTATATTAAAATATTGCCAGATAGTCCACATTTTACTCAAAATGGACTAGAAGGATATAAATACAATTTAGAAACAAAAGAATTAGGGTTATATATTGAAGTTAGTTATAACGGACTTGATAAATATGTTTATGATAAAGAAAGTACACATATTTATTATGTATTAGAAGGAAAAGGAAAATTTTCTATAAATAAAGATATATTTGATGTAAAAAAAGGAGATGTAATAGAAGCTCCAGCAAGAACAGAATTTACATATTCAGGCAAAATGAAACTTATTTTAATAATGACACCTGATTTTAAAGCTGAAAATAATGTAGATACAAAAAAAGAAAATGATTTGCATTAATTAAATAGAATAATTATATTAATTGAGTCAATAATATATTATTTATACTTAATATATTTTCACCAATAGAAATCCTAAAATCTTTAGTCATTATTTATAAGAAAAGAGGGAGGGGGTCAATAAAGTAAAATATGACATCCCTTTTAAATTTGTATATTGTATGTATATTACGCAGTAGCTTTAGACAGCTTTTAATGACTTTTATAAATATAATAAAAAAGCAGTAATCGAAATAGATTACCGCTTTGTATATAGGTTTTTGACCTCCTGCCCAAAAGGGCATTTTTTATCTCTTAGAGAATTGTGGAGCTTTTCTAGCTTTTTTAAGACCATATTTCTTTCTTTCTTTCATACGAGGATCTCTCGTTAAGAATCCATTTGATTTTAAAGCTGGTCTATATTCTGAATTAGCTTCATTTAAAGCTCTAGCAATACCATGACGAATGGCTCCTGCTTGACCTGTAAATCCGCCACCTTTTACGGTTGCGATAACATCATATTTGCTAGTTGTATTAGTAACTGTTAAAGGCTGTCTAGTGATAACTTTTAAAGTTTCTAATCCAAAAAATTGGTCAATATCTTTTCCATTAATGGTTATTTTTCCAGTACCTTCTGTTAGTCGAACTCTAGCAACAGAGCTTTTTCTTCTACCAGTACCATAAAAAACTATATTTTCTTTTTTAGCCATTTTACTTTACCTCCCATACTTCTGGTTTTTGTGCTTGATTTTCATGTTCTGCTCCAGCATATACTCTTAATTTTTTCAATTGGCTTCTACCTAAAGAGTTATGAGGTAACATACCTTTGATTGCTAAAGTCATTGCTTTTTCTGGATTTTTTTCAAGCATTACTTTGGCAGGAACTTCTTTCATTCCTCCAATATAACCTGAATGATGTCTATAAATTTTTTGATTTAATTTGTTTCCTGTTAAAATTACATCTTTACAATTTAATATAATAACATGATCACCTGTATCAATGTTAGGTGTAAATGTTGGTTTATGTTTTCCTCTTAATAATTTAGCAGCTTCTGTTGCTACTCTACCAAGTGGTTTGTTTGCTGCATCAATGATATACCATTTACTTTCAACCTCGCCACGTTTAGCACTATATGTAGTATTATTCATGGTAACAATACCCTCCTATTTCTTTTTTGATTTCTATATTTATATGAAGTAAATGTAAAACTACCGGGGAGAAGTTTTATAATTACTTTATATATAAGCGAAAATATTATATTATAAAAAACTTTATTTGTCAATCCATTTGGTAAAATTTTTAAAACTTGACAAATTTTTCTATTAGGGATATAATAATAAGAGGCGTGACATATGAAAAAAATTAAGTAAGGAGCAAGAAAAATGAAAAGTAAAATGAATATAAAAAGCATTGTAATTATGGCAGCCGTAAGTATTATCAGTTTGTTTTTTATAAACATGAGTTTAGCTGTAAGCACAGGAAAAGTAAGTGTAGAAACAGCAAATCTTAGGGAAACAGCAGATGAAAATGCAAAAATACTAGAATTACTTTCTAACAATGATTCAGTAGAAGTAATCGAAAAAACAGGAGAATGGTATAAAGTAAAGGCAAAAGGAATCACAGGATATGTAAGACAAGATTTAATCACAGTTAATGGAGAAGTAGATAAAAACAATACAACTACGAAAAATGAAACAGTAGAACCATCAACCACAAACAGCGAAGTAGAACAAAAAATAGAAACAGAAGAAAAAGAAATAGAATTAGGAAAACAAAAAGTAGTAGAGAATACTAAATTAAAAATTGTACCAATTATCAATGCAACTGACATAATTGAACTAAAAAAAGACCAAGAAGTAAATGTAATAGAAATTATGAATGGATGGGTCTGTGTAGAAGCTGGAACCACCAAAGGATGGATTCGAAAAGAGAAATTACAAAAAGAAGAACCAAAAGTAGACCAACCAGCAGAGCAACCAGCACAAGAAACCAAACAGCCAGAAACAATAGTACAAGAACAAACCGTAATCAAAACTTTATATGTAAATTCAACCAGTATAAATGTAAGAAAAGAAGCCAACACTTCAGCAGAAATTGTAGCAAATTTACCAGTTAATACGTCAGTAGAGGTATTAGCAGAAACAAATGGATGGAGTAAAGTAAGAGTAAATGGAAAAGAAGGCTATATATTATCTTCTTTACTATCTACTAAAAAACAAGAAACCTCAAGAAGTGCTGCACCAAGAACAGCCAATGCACAAGAACAAACAACAACACAAACAGCGCCAGTATCTGGAACAGGTTCATCTGTTGTAGCTTATGCAAAACAATTCATTGGAACCAAATATACGTATGGAGGTTCAACACCTTCTACTGGATTTGACTGTTCAGGATTTACATCTTATGTCTATAAAAACTTTGGAGTAAGTTTACCTCGTACTTCAGGAGGGCAATCAGGAGCTGGAGTGGCAGTAAGTAGAAACAACTTAGCAGCAGGTGATTTAGTCATTTATAGTGGGCACGTAGCAATATATGTAGGTGGAGGTCAAGTAATTCACGCACCACGACCAGGAAAATCTGTATGTATTGTACCATTGAATCAAGCAGCAAGTAATTATATAGGAGCAAGAAGAGTTTTATAATAGCAATTAAAAAAGGAGGCTTATGAAAGAAAGACCAATTTTAGTTGCAGTAATAGGATATATAATAGGTATATTAGGGGGACTATACTTTCAATTCAGTATAGTCCCTTGTTATATCCTAATACTAGCAATCTATTATATCTTAAAAACAGGTTTCAAAAATCGTAAAAGAAATGAATTTCGATTATTTTCATTTAGGAGATATAGTAAGTATTTAAAATTAATCATAAATAGAAAAGTGATTTTTATTCTAATTATTTTATCTAGTATTTCAAATACTATTGTTTTATATCAAAATAATCAATATCAAAAGATATATCAAGAAGGAAAGAATATTCAAGTTACAGGTATTGTAGTAAGTCAAAAAATTGAAAAGACATATTATAATTTATATCAAATAAAATTGTTAGATTCAAAACCTTTTAATTTGTATATACAAGTAAGTAAAAAGTCAGAAGAATTAGCATATGGCGACAAAGTAAAAGTGCAAGGAGAGTATAAAAAGCCATCAAAGCAAAGAAATTATGGTGGTTATGATGAACAACAATATTTAAAAACTTTAAAAATAGTAGGAAAAGTGAAAGTAAAAGAATTAGAAGTGATAGCACATAAACAGTTAAGCACACCATTGCAAGTGGCCAATGAAGTGAAGAAAAAGATAAAAGAAAGAATAGAGGCAAATTTCGAAGAAGAAAATTCAGCTATTTTGAAGGGACTCTTATTAGGAGAAACTTCGGAAATACAAGAAGAAGTAAAAAAGAACTTTCAAATTTCAAGTATTTCACATGTTTTAGCTATTTCAGGATTACATATTAGCTATATTGTAATTGGGATTCAGATTTTATTTAAAAGAGTAATAGGAAAGAAGAAAACAAAAATTTTCACGATTATATTTCTCATTTTTTATTGTTGTATAACTGGTTTTTCTCCCTCTATTGTGAGGGCAACGGTAATGGCAATTATCACAATAGGAGCAGAAATAGTGTATCGAAAAAGTGATATAGGGAATTCGATTGCGATTTCTTTATTTATTATTTTACTTTATAATCCCTATTTAATTTTACAAGTGGGATTGCAACTTTCTTATTTAGGAACCATAGGAATTATTCTATTTAGTCCAAGCATACGAAAAGTTTTTAATATAATAAAATTAAAGAAAAAAAGAAGAATAATAGAAAAAATAAAAGAGATGCTAGCGGTTACTTTATCAGCCCAAATTATGATATTCCCTATTCTAATTTATCATTTTAATTTAATTGGTGTTTATTTTTTGTTAACAAATTTATTAGTAAGTTTAGTGATTGGACCGATTATTATACTAGGATTTTTTAGTATAGGTATTAAATTATTCGTAATACCCGTAAGGATAGGGTTAGCATATTTGCATTTAATAGCTCTGTTTAGTCAATTACCATTCTCAAAAATTTATATGGCTACACCAAGTATTCTTCTTATTATTTTTTATTTTGTTATTCTATGGATTGCTAGTCAAATTTATTTCATTTATCATTTAAATTATTTAACGCCAACCCAGAAAAGAGTTAAAAATATAATTGCTTTGTTTCGCTATCAATTTCGAAAGAAAAAGAAGAGATATCTGAAATATATGATGATTTTGTTAATGTTTATCCTAGTTATTTCTTTACTACCAAAAAAGTTGAAAATTTATTTTGTAGATGTGGGACAAGGAGATGGTACTTTTATTGTGACACCTAAAAATAAAACGATTCTAATAGATGGCGGCGGAAGTTTAACGGATGAATTTGATGTAGGAGACAAGATATTAATTCCTTATTTATTAGATAGAGGTTATACTACTATAGATTATATAATAATTAGTCATTTTGACCAAGACCATGTGCGGCTCTATCCCATATTTGTTACAAGAAATAAAAGTGAAAAATGTGATTATAGGAAAGCAATTTGAAGATTCGGAAAATTATCAAGAATTTATAAAAATAGTAAAAGAACGAAATATAAAAGTACAGGTAGTAGAAGCAGGGAAAAGAATAAAAATAGAAAAAGATTTGTATTTGGATGTATTGTGGCCAATCTCAGAAAATGCAATTAGTGAAAATAGTATAAATAATAATTCTCTAGTTTGCAAAATAGTGTATCGAGATTTTTCTATGTTATTTACAGGAGATATTGAAGCCATTGCAGAGAAAGCTATTTTCGAGAAATATAAAAATACGAGTATATTAAAATCTACTATATTAAAAGTAGCACATCATGGTTCGAAATCTTCATCTATGCAAGAATTTCTAAATGTTGTAAAACCTAAAATAGCACTAATTGGAGTAGGAGAGAAAAATACTTTTGGTCACCCAAATTTTGCTGTGTTGGAAAGATTAAAGAAAAGTGGAAGTAAAATATTTCGAACAGATGAGGATGGAGAAATTACAATACAAGTGAATAGAAAGGGAAAGATTTGGATAAATAAGATGTTAAATTAATGAAAGATTGGTAAATACAAGAGATTAGTAAAAATGACAATACGAAGAAACAAGAATAAGAAACCGTATAAATTTAACAGACTCTGTAAATACTACTAAAAAATAGAAAAAGGAGCGTTAAATTTATGAATAAAGCAATTATTGCATTAATGGCTATCATCGTAATGATAGGAGCTATACTTACTGGTGTCATAATATTTAGTCCAAATCATGAAGAAAAGAAACCTAATCTAGTAACAGAAATAGCAGAAGAAGAAATTTTGGATGAATGTACAGATGAGTATGAAGAAATGGAATATGAAAATACGGTAAAAGCCAATACACAAGAAGAAAAAACATCACCTAATTGTTCTCTTATCACTAAAGCACACTTTTTAAAATGTGGACATACTAAAAGTCAATATGATAATTTGCCACAAGATTTAGTTAATTTGACCAAAGAGGAAATACAAAAAAAATATCCAGAATATCAAGTAGAAAGTTTTGCAAGTAACGAAGTAATTTTATATCAAGAAAAAGAAGGAGAATGTGGAGAACATTATATGGTTAAAGATAAAGAAGGACAACTTGCGGTTTATCAGATTTTAGAAAATGGAGAGCAAAAAGAGATAGAAGTTACAGGAGTTACCACAGAATATTTACCAGAAACTGATAAAATTAATATGAAAAAAGGAATTAAAGTAAACGGGAAACAAGAGTTAAATCAATTAATTGAGGACTTTGAGTAACAAATATACTGAAGGAGGTACGACAGCATGAGGGAGATCCAGGCACCGACAGAATAAAGTGGTATTTTAGGTTTAAGTAAAAAGTAACCCCCCATTTTTTACGGGGGGCTATTTTATTTCTTTTTCTTTCTTTCTTTTTTATCCACAGTAACTTCTTTATTTAAATCTTGTTTATCAATCAATCCTTTTTGGTATAGGTCTCTTACATACATAATTAAGGAAAAAATAGTAGCAACTAAAGCTAATATAAAAATGCCTAAATCTAAAAATTCCCAAATACCAGAAATATCAAATTGTTTCAGTAAAAGAGAAATAACAATGGCAATGTACAGCAATACAGTAGCAAGCTTGCCATACCATTTGCTATAAACTACAACATCTTTTCCATAAAGGAAAGAAGCACCACAAATCATAATAAACTCTTTTAAAAACACAATCAGTAAAATCCAGACAGGAATAATATTTGTAAACACAAGAGAAGCTAAAGTGGCTATTTGTGTCAATTTATCAGCTAATGGATCCATCAATTTTCCAAAATTAGAAATCAAATTAAATTTCCTGGCAATGAATCCATCGGCTATGTCTGTAATACCAGATACCGTAAAAAAGATGAAGGCCAAAATGTAATTACCAGTAAAGATATAAAAAACAATAACTGGTATTAATAAAAGTCTAAGTACAGTTAAGATATTTGGTAAATGTTTTAACATAATTTTCTCCTATTTTATTTCAAATTCTAATTTATCATTTTTTAAATTAATTGCTACTGTAGAACCATCCAAAAGTTTACTTCGTAAAACCATTTCAGCCAATTCATCATCAATATATCTTTGAATTGCTCTTCGTAGAGGTCTTGCACCAAATTTTATATCGGTTCCTTTTTCCAAAATAAAATCTTTGGCCTGTTTGCTAATTTTCATTTGAATGTCTTTATCGTTTAAAGCACTTATGGTATCTCTTAACATTAAATCAACAATTTGTAATAATTGTTCTTTTGTTAGAGAGTCAAAAGCTACAATTTCATCAATTCTATTTAAGAATTCTGGACGGAATACATCTTTTAGACTATCTATGATTTTATTTTTACTAACGGTTTGTCCGCCAAATCCAATAGAATTATTGTTCAAATTAGAACCAGCATTAGAGGTCATAATAATAATCGTATTAGCAAAACTAACAGAGTTACCTTGACTATCCGTTAATTTTCCATCATCTAAAATTTGCAGTAAGATATTAAACACATCAGGATGTGCTTTTTCAATTTCATCTAATAAAATGATGGAGTAAGGTTTTCTTTTTACTTTATCTGTTAATTGTCCCGCATCATCATAGCCAACATAACCAGGAGGTGCGCCAATTAATTTAGAAGTAGAATGGCTTTCCATATATTCAGACATATCCACTCGAATAATAGAATCTTCGCTTCCAAACATTTCATAAGCAAGAGATTTGGCAAGTTCTGTTTTTCCAACACCAGTTGGACCAACAAAAATGAAAGATGGTGGTCTTTTACTACTTTGTAGACCAGCACGGTTTCTTCGAATGGCTCTAGAAACACTACTAACAGCCTCTTCTTGTCCAATAATTCTTTTATGAAGGTTAGTTTCTAAGTTTAATAGTTTTTGTGTTTCAGCTTCTGTTATTTTTTTAACAGGTATTTTTGTCCAACTTTCAATGACATTGGCAATATCTTGAATAGTAATTTGTTTTAGTTTCATTTTGCCGTTTAAAGAGTCAATTTCTTCAATTAATTGACATTCTCTAGTTTTTAAATCAGCAGCTCTTTGATAATCTTCGGTGGAATCCGCTGCAATAACTTCTTCCTTTTCTGTTTGTACTTGGGCTAGTTCTTGTTTTAACATTTCAAGTTTATATAAGTCTTTATTTTCTAAATTAATTCTGGAACAAGCTTCGTCTAAAATGTCAATGGCTTTGTCTGGTAAAAATCTATCATGAATATATTTTTCAGACATAATAACGACTTGACGTATTACATCAGAAGAAATTTTTACTTTGTGATATTCTTCATAATATTTTTTAATTCCTTCTAAAATACCAATCGAATCATCTATATTTGGTTCTTCTACTAATACTTGTTGAAATCTTCTTTCTAAGGCAGAGTCTTTTTCGATATATTTTCTATATTCTTTTAAAGTGGTAGTACCAATTAATTGTATTTCTCCATTGGATAAAGCAGGTTTTAAGATGTTGGCTGCATTCATGGAGTGCTCACCATCACCAGCACCAATGATATTATGGATTTCGTCAATGACTAAAATAATATTTCCATATTCTTTACATTCATCAATAATCCCCTTCATTCTGGATTCAAATTGTCCTCTAAATTGTGTACCAGCAATAACAGCAGTCATGTCTAATAAATAAACTTCTTTATTTAAAAGTTTAGCTGGTACATTTTGATTGGCTATTTTAATGGCTAAGCCTTGTGCAATAGCAGTTTTACCAACTCCAGGTTCTCCAATTAGACAAGGATTGTTTTTAGAACGTCTATTTAAAATTTGTACAATTCTTTGGATTTCTTTGTCTCTACCAATTACCAGGTCGATTTCGTTATTTTTGGCTTTGTTAGTTAGATTCGTTCCGTAGACATCAAGAAATTTTTTCTTTTTATTTTGTTTTGTATTTTTCTTTTTTTCTACTTTTACTTTTTTTCTACCACTGATTGGTTCTTCTTGTTCGTCTTTTTCTTTCCCGTTAGAGCTTGAGTTGTTAAACATATTAGAAAAAATAGAACCAAGTGGAATGGCTGCACCTGCTATTTTGGGAGCATCTTCATCACCATTTGCATCTGGATTTTCAAAAGTAATGGCTCCTTCTATATTTTCAATATCTTCTAAATTAATGTTTTCAGCTAAATCTTTGAAAATACTTTCAAATTGCTTGGTCATATCAGATAAGTTTACTTTGTCTTTGGATAAGATGTCACTTTGTTTGGCTAATACTTCATTTGGATTGATTCCTTTTTTCTTAGCACAGTCGTAGCAATAGCCTTCCATAGATTCCTTTCCGTTTTCTATTTTTTTATAAAAAAGTATGGCTGGGTTTTGATTACATTCTGAACATAACATACGTTTTAAATTCCTCATTTCTATCTAAATTAATATACAATATCATACCGCAAAATTGCTAAATAGTCAATAAAAATTTGCGTATTCAGTAACAATTCAGAGTAAATTTATTCAAATTGAAAAGTTTATGTATTTTTTAATAGAATCGTTCTTAATTATTATGGTTTCACTTGGCAATTTTAAGAAGAAATGCTATAATGAACAAAAAATAGTAAAGGAATGAGTAGAAAAATGAAAGTAGTATTACCAGAAGAAAAAGTATTTAATAAAAAACAATTAGCTATCTATATAACCATAATCCTTGTATGTATTGTTTCTGTTATCATTGCTTTTTATGTTCAATTTTATGCTAGAATTGACATACCAAGTTTGTTAGGATTTGAAAAGGAAACACAATTAGGCAATCGAACAGAAGAACAAACTGAATTATTAAAAGTAGAGTTTGACCAAATATTTACCAACAACATTCAAAATGGGGAAGGACAAGACAATAAGAAAAAAGAAGCAGATCAACCACTTGTGTATACCAAAACACAGAAAAAAGAAAGTAAATTGAATAGCTATGATATAGAAGTTAATATACCCTATATAAATATTGATAGTGAAATAGTAGAGGAATATAACAAAGAAATAGAAAGTTTTGTGGATAAAACCAATGACATTTTAGCAAGCCAAGATAGAAATACCATTTATACGGTTGAATATACTGCTAATGTGAAAGATGATATTTTATTTTTGATGATTCGTTCTAATTTAAAAGAAGGAGCTAGTGCACAAAGAGTAATTGTTGAGACATATAATTATGATTTAAGAAATAATAAGTCCATTACGCTAGATAAGATGTTAAGAATAGAAAACTTAGAGCAAGCAGATATACAACGTAAAATTAAAAATGAAATCGACATAGAACAAAAGAAAGTAGAGGATTTGAAAAATTTAGGTTATACCATTTATAATAGAGATGTTAAAAGTAGTATATATCAGATAGAAAATACGAAGGAATTTTATTTTAGGAATGATGTATTGTATATTATTTATGCTTATGGAAATGATACTTTTACAAGCGAAATGGATTTGATAGTAATATAGAAAATCTAGAAGGGAAAGGGAAATAGAATTTAAAAATTTCCAGAATATAAAAAGAAAGAGTCTTTAAAACTCTTTCTTTTTTGAAAATAAAAGGGGATGTTTTTAATTTTAAGTCAGTAATCTCTTACTGACTATGGTTATTTTAACAATGAAATTTGTCCATTGTGTGAACGAACAGTGAAGAATTCAATAATTCTTAGGGTTGTTCTCCTAGCGTAATTGTTAAATCTTTTTCTTGTCCATCACGATTTACTTTAATTTTCATTTCGTCACCTATTTTATGCGAATTTTTAATTTCATTTAATTCATCCATTTTTGTGATTTTTTTACCATCCACTTCAATAATGACATCTCCAATTTTAATACCAGCTTTTTCAGCAGCAGAAAAATCATCAATTGATTTTACATAGATACCAACGACTAAATTATTGGCTTTGGCTGTTTGTTCTGTTAAGTCCATTCCAGAAATTCCAATATAAGGTCTTTTTACTTTACTATATTGAATTAGTTGAGAAGTAATATCAGTGGTTGAATTGATTGGAATAGCGAAGCCCATTCCTTCAATGCCAGTTCCAGAAAGTTTTAAGGTATTAACACCAATAACTTTACCTTCGTTATTAACTAAAGCACCACCACTATTACCAGAGTTAATAGCAGCATCGGTTTGAATTAAAGTGAATTTTTTTCCATCCGAATCGGTAACATCTCGATTAACAGCACTAATAACACCACAAGTTATACTACTTTGCATACCTAATGGATTACCAACAGCCATAGCAAATTCGCCAACTTTTATATTATCAGAATCAGCAAATTCTGCTTTAGAAAGTCCCGTTTTTTCGATTTTTATAACGGCTAAATCGGTTTGTTCATCGGTTCCAATAATCTTTGCTTCGTATGGTGTTTCATCATTGAATAAAGTGACTGTTATTTTGGTAGCTTCTGATACTTCGTAATAAGATTCAGAGGAAGAAGTAGCTACAATATGATTATTGGTTAAAATGTAACCATCATCACTCATAATAATTCCAGAACCACTTGCCGTTGCGGTACTTGGTTGGGATTGTCTACCAAACATAGAAATAAGAGAATTTACATTGTATTCTACGTTAATTCCTACAATGGATGGTAATATTTTATTGGCTGCATAAACAGCCGTATCCGAATAGTTGGAAAGTGAAGTTTGACTAATATATCCTTGATTTTGAGAGTGTGAAGTAGTATTGGATAGATTGGTATTTCCATTTAATAGCTTAGAACGAATCGAAGGAATACCAAAGCAAGTACCAAGTACCACACTACAACCAACTACTCCACTTAAAAAAGGTAATAAAACGCTTCTTCCAAATCCAACTTTTACTTTTGATTTGCTTTCATTTTTATACACATTTTTGTATGTATTTGGATTTTGTACGGTTTTAAAGTTTTTCATTTTTTCTTCTTTTTTTTCATTTTCTTCCATTTTGTTAAAAACCTCCTTAAATTAAATAACTATTAATATAATAACCTATTATGCGGATATAATACAATAGCTTTGTGAAATTTCTGTGAAAAAAGTTTGACTTTGTATTGAAAATATAGAGATAAAAATATATAATGTGTTTGATATAAGATAGAAATAAAATTTGTAGGTTTATCAAGCCGAAATTTAAAGGAAAGAAATGAAGAAAAATGCTAAAACATAGGAGGAAAAAGAAAATGAAAGAGATGAAAGGTATTACATTAATTGCTTTGACAATTACCATTGTTCTATTATTAATACTAGCAACCATTAGTTTTTATAGTGGAAAAGAAACGATAGAAAAAGCAAAATTACAAGAATTGAAAACCAATATGCTTCTAATTCAAGCAAAAGCTAAAGAATATGTAGAAGAAGTGAATTTTAGGATGGGGATTATAGAGAGTGAACGAGAAAGCAATAAGACAAAAGCAAGAGAAGAAATATACGGTGTAAACGGACAAAAATTGAAAAAAGTAGAAAAGGAAAGTATACCAAGCGAATTTAACATAAATAACGAGGACTATAAAGATTCATGTTATCAATTAACAGAAGAAACAGTAAAAAAGTGGGGATTAGATAAATTAGAAGATGAGGTAAATGATTATTTCCTTGTATTTGATGAAATAAATGAAAAAGTGGAAATTTATTATAGAGAAGGATATGATAAACAATATTCCTTGACAGATATTGAAAAGATAGGACAAATACCAGAACAATAAAGTAATAATGGAGAAAGCAATGAAAGAAAAAGAGTTAGAAAGATTAACGCAATTAAAAGAAATAGAAAAAGACTTATATCAAAAGGGGTTCCAAAAAATAGCGGGAATAGATGAGGCAGGAAGAGGACCTTTAGCAGGTCCAGTGGTAGTAGCGGGGGTTATTATGCCACAGGATTCTCTGATAGAAGGCGTGAATGATTCTAAAAAGGTTTCTGAAAAAAAGAGAGAAAAGCTATATGATTTAATTTTAGAAGAAGCCATTAGTTATTCAGTTGCCATTATAGAACAAGATGTAATTGATGAAATTAATATTTTAAATGCCACGAAACAGGGAGTTACTACAGTGGTAGAGGGATTTGATGTAAAACCAGATTTAATGGTAGTAGATGCCCTAACACACATCGATACAAAAGGAATTCCTTATGATTCTATTATTAAAGGAGATGCTAAATGCTATAACATAGCTGCAGCCTCTATTATAGCAAAAGTAACAAGAGATAGAATTATGAGACAATGGGATGAAATTTATCCGCAATATGGTTTTAGTGGGCATAAAGGGTATGGAACAGCAAAGCATATAGCAGCGATTAAAGAATATGGATTATGTCCCATTCATCGAAGAAGTTTTACAAAAAATTTCGTATAGAAGCACATAATAACGAATGTGCTTTTTTTAAAAATAAAAACTAGGAGTGTAAAAATGAGAATGATAGATATTATCGAGAAAAAGAGAGAGAAGCAAGAACTAACCAAGCAAGAAATCGAATACTTTGTAACAGAATATACCAATGGAAATATAAAAGACTACCAAGCAGCAGCCTTAGTTATGGCAATATTTTTAAACGGAATGACAAACCAAGAAACCACCAATTTAACATTAGCTATGGCGCATTCAGGAGAAATATTAGATTTGTCTATACTAGGAGAAATAATTGTGGATAAACATTCCACAGGAGGAGTTGGTGACAAAGTTTCACTGATTCTTTTACCATTGGTTAGTTCTTTAGGCGTACCAATTGCTAAAATGTCTGGGAGAGGATTAGGATTCACAGGAGGAACAGTAGATAAATTAGAGTCTATTCCAGGATATCAAACGGGAATAGAAATGAAACAATTTGTAGAAAATGTAAAACAAATTGGTATTAGCATGATTTCACAAACATTAAATTTAGCGCCAGCAGATAAAAAATTATATGCGCTTAGAGATAGTATATCTTGTGTAGAAAGTACCCCATTAATTGCCTCTAGTATTATGAGCAAAAAAATAGCAAGTGGTGCCCAGAAGATCGTATTAGATGTAACCGTTGGAAAAGGAGCTTTTATGCAAAATAGGGAAGAAGCAAGAAAATTAGCTAACACGATGATTGCGATAGGAAAATTAGCCAATAGGGAAACAGTTTGTGTATTAACCAATATGAATGAACCATTGGGATATGCTGTTGGTAATAGTTTAGAAGTCATCGAAGCCGTTAAATTTTTGCAAGGAGATATGCCAGAAGATTTGAAACAAGTAGTATTAGAACTTGGTAGTTATATGGTTAAGTTAGCAGGAAAAGGAGAAAATTTAGAAGAAAATAAGAATAAATTATTAGAGAATATAGAAAATAGAAAAGCTTATCAGAAATTTCTACAATTAGTGAAAAATCAAGGTGGCGATATTTCCTATATCGAAAATCTTGAAAAATTACCAAAAGCCCAATATATCGAAGCCATTTACAGCGAAGAAGATGGCTACATACAGGAAATAAATAGTAAAGAAGTTGGCAAATTAGCAGGAATATTAGGAGCAGGAAGAGAAAAGAAAGAGGATAAAATTGATCCAGCAGTAGGAATTATATTAAAGAAAAAGGTAGCAGAAAAAGTAAGAGAAAATGAGGTTTTAGCTTATATTCATGCGAATGATGAGGAGAAATTAATAGAAGCTAAAATAAGATTAAAAGAAATTATTAAAATTACACAAAGTAAAGTAGACAAAGAAGAAACAATATTAGAAATTATAACAAGTGAAAAATAACAATATAAAAATAGGAGTTATATAGACAATAGAAACTCTAGTGGAATATCTGCTTTTAATTGTAAATCATTACTAGAAATTTTTAGAATTACTACTAAAACAATTGAAAATTTGACAAGATATGATATAATAATAAGTAGTATATAACAAAATAGAAAGGATGAATTTGAATGAAAAACAAAGAAAATAAAGCCAACCATGATAAAGGAAAAATATTTGTTAAAATCATGGCAGGTATTTTAGCACTTTTAATGGTAGCTGGAACAGGAATTACACTTGTTTATGCGTTAATGGCATAGAAAAAAGGAGAAACAAATGGTAATAAATTTAGGAATGAATTGGGAAAATTTTTATAAAGACAATATTATGTCGTATATTAAATCCTTACAAGAAAATCCGTTTGAATTAATAACATTAATCATAGATTTAGCAATTGTCATATTTTTAGTATACTGCTTTTTTAAAGTGGTAAGAGGTTCCAGAGCGTGGCAACTAATCAAAGGAATTGCACTTTTAATCATAGCAACTGCTGTAAGTGGACTTTTAAATTTAAAAATTCTAAATTGGATTTTGACTGGTATTATGAATTTAGGAGTGATTGCCATTATCGTTATTTTCCAACCAGAATTAAGGAGAGGACTAGAACAATTAGGAACCAACAAATTAACTAGATTTTTTGGAATTGATAAAGATGTAGCTACCAAAACAAAAGAAGACATTTATAAAATAGTTATTGCAGCAACAGAGCTTTCGAAAGCCAAAACAGGAGCATTGATTGTATTGGAAAGAGACATTAAAATACAAGACATCATAGCAACAGGAATACCAATGGAAGCAGAAGTATCACCACAATTGTTGGTTAATATATTTGAACCCAAAACACCTTTACATGATGGAGCTGTTGTTATATCTGGAAATAAAATTGCGGCGGCAGCATGTGTATTACCATTAGCAGATGACAAAGATATTGCCAAAGAATTAGGAACCAGACATAGAGCAGCCATAGGAATATCAAAAGAATCAGACAGTATTGTTGTAATTGTTTCAGAAGAAACTGGAAAAATGTCAGTAGCAAAAGATGGGACTTTAATTGCAGATGTAAGAGAAGAAGTTTTAAAGAAAATTTTAATTAGTAATATAGTAACCAAAAGATTTGCCACTGAGAAGAAAGAAAGAAAAAATAAATTAAAAGAAATAAAACAGAACATAAAAGAACAGAAAAAACAAGAGGAAATGCCAAGACAACAAAATAAATAGAGTCGCTTAAAAATAGCGACTTTTTCCTATAAGCAAAGAAGTTTTGTTATATAAAAACGTGGTAGGTGATAGTATGAGAAATATAAAATTAGTCATTGAATATGACGGGAAAGAATTTAATGGGTGGCAGAAGCAACCCAATAAGCTAAATATACAAGGTACCATAGAAAGAGCAATCGAACAAATAACAGGAGAAAAAATAGAACTTTCAGCATCTGGAAGAACGGATAGTGGTGTACATGCACTTCGGACAAGTAGCTAACTTTAAAACTAATTCAAACATTCCCATTGAGAAATTTGCCATAGCTATTAATAGTAATTTAAAAAAATCTATTTTAATCAAGTCAGCAGAAGAAGTAGAAGAAAAATTTCACAGTAGGCTATCTTGTAAGCAAAAGACATATCGCTATATTATTAACAATTCAAAAGTAGGAACAGCAATTTACCGAAATTTAGAGACACATATTCCTATGAAATTGGATATTGAAAAGATGAAAAAGGCGATTTCTTATTTTGAAGGAGAGCATGATTTTAAAGCTTTTAAAGCAAGTGGGACAAGTTCAAAAAGTAGTATAAGGACGATTTATAAAGCAGAAATTATAGAGAAGCCAGAAGACAAAATTTGGATTGAATTAACAGGTAATGGATTTTTATATAATATGGTACGAATTATAGCAGGTACTTTGGTTGAAGTTGGATTGGGAAATATACGGTCCAGAAGATATTTCTACTATTATACAAGAAAAAGATAGAGCGAGAGCAGGAAAGACATTACCACCACAGGGACTATATTTGGTAAAAGTGGAATATTCTTAAAGTTTAATTTTATAAAATGATAGTTTTAATATTATATGGTGGCAATTAACAAATTATTCTAATTAAGCATAAAATATAGTAAAAATGAAAAGGAGAGAAGCCATGAATACTTTACTTATATTTTTTGCTTTACCAATTGCCGTTATTATTATTTCAATTGCTTTGCAAAAAATCTTAAAATGTCCTGCTTTGGTTGCTGCCATTATATTTGCTATCTTTCTCATTGTGACTTTTATCGTAAATAATTTAAACTTTTTAATTGCTGCCATTGTGTATGCTATTATTAGTTTTATTACAGCCTTTTTAACTTGTATGATAAAAAGACTTTTAGATAGAATCGGATGCGGATGCCAAAATACATGTGGATGCGGCTGTAGAAGAGAAAGTCAATGTGGTTGTAATAGCAACACAAACAATAATAATTTGTTAGCCGTTAGTAATCTACAAAATGGAAATTCAGATTGTGGTTGTAATCAAAATGACAATGGATGTACTTATCAAATTACAAATGCAGATGGTTTAAGTGCAAGAATTAATATTATTCCAAATACAAGCAATAATAGTTGTCAAAATCCAAATGGGAATAACAATAGTTGTGGTTGTAGAAGAAGATAATTTTTAAAGTTGCCAAGAGTTGCCAAGAGGGACGGACCTTTTTGGCAACTTATCATAACTTTTTTAGCAATTGTTAAATAGACAGAAAAATAAATCAATTCAAAATTGATTTATTTTTCTTCGCTTTTAATTTTACTATCAAATAGTTACAAAGTTGCCAAAAAGGTCCGTCCCTCTTGGCAAAAAATGTAATATGTGATATGATAGAAGAATAGAAAAGAAGGAGAAAATATAGGATGGATATATTATTAGATGCAGTAATTGATAGTGTAAAATTAGTTCCCTTTTTATTTATTACCTATTTAATCATGGAAGCGATTGAGCATAAGACAAAAGATAAAACCAAAAAAGCCATTAAAAAGTCAGGAAAATATGGTCCTTTACTAGGAAGTATATTGGGTATATTTCCGCAATGTGGTTTTTCTGTTTCAGCCACCAATTTATATGCAGCAAGAGTTATTACATTGGGAACTTTAATTGCTGTGTATCTTTCGACATCAGATGAGATGTTACCTATTTTTTTATCGGAGTCAGTACCAATCATAACTATTTTAGCAATATTGGGAATAAAGTTAGTCGTTGGAATGATAGCAGGTTTTGTTATTGATTTAGTGATTCGATTAAAACATAAAGACAAGGAAGAAGAGAAAATAATGGATTTATGTGAAAAAAAGCATTGTCATTGTGAACATGGGATTATAAAGTCAGCTTTAAAACATACTTTGAATATATTTGTGTTTATTTTATTGATTACGATTGTTATTAATTTTGCAATTTATCTAATAGGTGAGGAACATATTTCAGGATTTTTACGTAATCAGCCAATTTTAGGACCAATAATAGCTGGGATGATAGGATTAATACCAAATTGTGCTTCTTCTGTTATTTTAACGCAAATGTACTTAGAAAATGTAATTTCTGTTGCTACTATGATTTCAGGTCTATTAGTTGGTGCTGGTGTTGGGTTAGCTGTATTATTTAAAATGAATAAAGGAATCAAAGAAAATATAAGAATATTAGCTATATTATATAGCATTGGTGTAATTGTCGGGGTTATTATGGAATTAATAGGAATTCAGATTTAGTAAAAGGTTACATAGAGTCAATAAAACTATAACATAAAAAGAAACTAAAATTTCGTCAAGAAAAGTTTAGTTTCTTTTTGTTTTAAGTGTTTTTAGTTATTATTAGAATGTCCTTTTTTAAAATTAACAATAATAGCATCTTCATTATTAAATAAATACTTAGAATCTGTTACGTCGGTTTGAACAGGATTAAATTCATTCTTTTCATCCATAAAATTAAGATTTTTTAAGTCGAATTTTTTTCTAGTATTGTCATCTTCCTCTCCTGAAGTTTCAATAGCTCCTTTTAAATATTTGCTAAAATCGTAATTTTTTATTTTTTGTGGCTCTTTATATTTAGAAGATAAAAATTCTAAAAGACCACATCCACATTGTTGAAATCCTTTGTCTCCTTTAATTTTGAAACCACATTTTCCTAGAGTTAAAGCTTGTAGCTTTCCTTCTTTTAAAATAGTTGTATATTTCCATGATACGCCACTATATTTAGGATCATATTCTAGTTTTTCAGTATCTATACTATTGGTATAATTCCATTCCCTACGAGTACTAAATTCTTTTGACCACCATTCTAGTTCATCCCATTCAGCATTTCCTGTAAATATTTTGTTAGCACAATTAGATAAAATAAGTGATCTATAATTTTCTTTTTGTCCATGAATTTCTAATTGTGATAAACTTTGTACAGAAATTGTAGGTGCTACTTTGAATTTTCGATATAAAGTAAACATTGGCTCTGTAGCTTTACAAATAAAATCAGCAAATTCATCAATATATAAGAAGTGAGGAATACGTGTTGCTTCTACTCCTGGTCTTCTTAGAACAGCATCTTGCATAGAGATTAAATAAAATAATCCAAAAGCTTTGTGACCAGCAGCGCCTAAATCGCCACGTCTGGTACAAATAAAAGTTACTTTTCCTTCTTCTAAGAATTGATCGAAGTTTACATTGTTATGTCTGTTACATAGAATTGGCTTAATACCAGGAATTCTTAATAAGTTGTCTAATTGACTAACTGCCGTATAAATATATTTTTCGATTTCTTGTTTTCCTGGCGCATTTTTGTAGAAATATTTTTTAAAGTACGTAAGTTGGATTGAGTATTTTTCTTTTAATTCTTCGTCATGTGCCATAATTTCACACATTTTTTCAATTAACTCAAAGTTGGTAAATAATTTCAATAAGTCTTCCATATTAGGAAGTGCTCCACCATTCATTTTTGGGTACATTTCTTTTAATAGTATGGTAACATTTTCAATGGCTTGTATTGACACATCTCCTCGATAAGCTTCTTCTGGGTCGTCATGTGTTACTAAGAACATAGCTTTTAGTACAGAAGATATGGTTACTGCAATTTTGGATGGATCGTCATAAGTAAAAGGATTCAAACCAATAGAAGTTTTATCAGATGGGTCAATTACATTATAATCAATGCCAAAGTTTTTGCATACGGCCGTCATGTGATCAATTACTTCATAGTCTGGTGCCATTAGGGTAAGTCCTAAGTCACGATAAACGGTTTCTCCACCAATGGTACCTAAAGTCATCTTTTTTAAATAAGCATTAAATAAATTTTCTTTTCCAGATACAGGTGTTATCATGTTTAAGTTGAAATTTTTATTTAGATAGTCATTATCGAATGGTTTATTTAAGGTTGCAATCCCTGTTTTTAAAGCAGTGAAACCTAATTCTTTGGAAGCTTCTTTGTAGAAATGTTTTCTTTCAAAATCTCTAGCAATTAGGGGTTCATAAACCAAAGAAGTTTTTCCCGTTCCAGAACCTCCACATACAAATAAAGATTGATAACGAGAAGTTTCTGGCATAATAATGGTTTTGTTATAATCATCATCTATACATACATATACATCACAAGTATATGGCCCATGTCCTTCTTTTTTATCCGATAAGTCGATGCCACGAAAGTCCCAAAGAGAACGAATTTTTAATGGATCGTCTTTTACTTTAAAATAAACAAATTTGAAGAAAGGATATACCGTAACCAGTGGTAAATATAGGGAAAGACTGATAAGTGCTGGTGTGACTAAATCAGAAAATTCCGTAATTAATTCGGTATAATTTGGTACGGATAATAATAATAGCCAAGCTCCCATGTTTAGCCATTGTGTTAACATAGAAATAGCAACAACATAGAATGCCGTCATAAATACATAAAATAATGTTACTTTATAACCTTTACTTTTTGCAAATTTTGATTTAGGCATAAAAGCAAAAGCAAAGCAAGGACATGCTAGTGCTAAGGTGTATTGAATGGGTCCCCAATAGGAGTAAGAAACTCCAGTAAATGCCATAAGTAACATTTCTACGACTCTATCTACTACAATATAAGCGGTGGCTAATGTTAATAGATAGGTGGCAAAAGTATTTCGATTTGTGTTTAATTTTTTTAAAAATTTATCTATATATTTCATGTGAGAAAATCCCTTCTAAATTTTAATCGTACATATATATTATCCTACAAAATGGCGAAAAAAACAAGACTTTTGGGGAAATTAATTGAATTTTTTTAGAACTTAAGTTTAGAATGATAATTTTAAGTAAAGAGTAAAAATTTTCCAAGTTAATGAATAAAAAAAATATATAAGAATATACTAATGGAAAAAGATAATTAAAAGGGGATTTTTTATGCAAAATGATAATTATATAAGAGAACAAGAAATAATAGAAAAAACAGAAATGGAAAAAGAAACAGAATTGATTAAAATGATTATAAAAACAAGAGAAGAATTAAAAGCTGCTAACCGTAATTTTGAATACGCACAAGATGATTTAGTAGATTATTATACGTATCAAATAAAAGCAAACCAAGCAAAATTAAATTATTTAATAAAAATAGCAAAGGCAAAAGGCATTGAGGTAGATATGATTAGTGATATGAAGTTTTCGTTGTGGGAAGAAGAAGCTGGTTAATGTAATATTTGTCCAATATTTAACATACAAATGGTAATAGAATAATGATTACTATTTGTATTTTTTGTTGGAGTGATAGAAAATGGATATAAACTTACTTACATATTTAGCATGTATTTGCTTTATTTTTATATTTGGAAGAATTTTTATTTTGCCGCTAAAGAAAATATTGAAATTACTATTTAATTCTATTTTAGGTGGTCTTTCTATTTTTATCATCAATTTAATAGGGAGTACCTTCGGATTTCATATTGGCTTAAATTTTTTTACCAGTATACTGATTCGGTTTATTAGGATTGCCAGGTGCTGTTTGCTTAGTTGTAGTAAAGTTACTACTTGGATAAATTTGAATATTGCAATTTATGTGAATTTATAGTATAATCAAAGCGAAACTGAAGTTCAGCACGTAGAAAAAAGGGGGAAGGCATATGAAAATAGTGGTCATTGATGACGGTATTGGAAAGTGCCGGAAAATAGAATCTGAATGTGGAAAACGTGGAATAGAAACGGTGATATTACATGATTTAAAGTCAGCAATCGAGTACCTAACGGACAATCCTGTGGATGGTATTATAACGGATATGCAGTATCCTCTGCAAAAAGGAGGAGATGTGAAAAGGGCAGGAGATCTATTATTGAAATGGTTGTTTAAGCAAAACAAAGAAATACCAGTATTAGGCAATTCCCATTTGGATTTTAATTCAGAATATCCATATTTTACGAAGAAAATGAATGGCTATTTTGAAGAATATTTGTTTCAAGAATTTGTAACCTTGATAGAGGGCCACAATTAAGTGTAGTGGCCCTTTTGGTATGTAAAATTAAATAAAACCAATAATTATAAGAGGTATAAATTGGAAACAAAACAAATTCACATAAAGTTGACTTTTTTATGTAAATGTGATATAATAAACGTAATATAGATGTAAATACAAAAAGTAAAAGAAAGGAAAGTCCTAGTTCTTAGGACGAGGTGACAGTATGGAAATATTACGGAAATCAGAAGAGCATATTTTGAAAGTAGCAGAAGAAGAAGGTTATATGCATGAGAAGAAAATGTGGTCGATAGAAGCAGTTGAGAAAGGATATGCATAGTACAACAAGAGATATATTATGATTGTAAAAGAAAACTATATCCATTTATATCCTTTTTCAAGATGTCTAACAGACAAGGAACTGAACAAAATTGACCGGAATTTGACAAAAGGGTTTGAGAAGGTAAATGGATTAGTTATAAAAGGGCAGAAATTAAGCCTTGAAGAAACAGGATTCTATTATGCCAACCATCTCATGTGTATTGTAAGAGACGGAAAAGTGATTATATATGCTTTTGAAAAACCAGAATTACAAAATTGCGATGAGGTCATGAGACTTTTGGAGCATCTGGAGGCCTAAGTAAGAGCTCCCCTTCCGATGGAAGGGGGGCCGCCTTTTTATTCAACTGTTACAGACTTAGCAAGATTTCTAGGTTTATCCACATCTAAGCCTTTTTCTTTAGCAATATAGTAAGAAAATAATTGAAGAGGAACAATAGACAAGATAGGAGAAAGGAAACAATTAGTTTGTGGGATTCTAATTGTCACATCAAACATATTCTCATCCACATCTTGATTGGTAATCACTAAAGTCTTAGCACCACGTGTAATAACCTCTTGAATATTGCTAACGGTTTTTTCAAGCAAATTATTATCCGTTATAATGCTAATTACTGTAATATCATTTTCAATCAAGGCAATTGGTCCATGTTTTAACTCGCCAGCTGCATAGCTTTCTGAATGAATATAAGAAATTTCTTTTAATTTCAAGGAACCTTCTCTAGCAACGGTTTCGTCAATTCCTCTACCCAAAAAGAAAATATCTTTTTCTTGATATGTTTTCTTAGAAAAATCTTGAATCACTTGTGATAATTTCAAAGCTTCTTCTAATTTTTTAGGTAACTCCATAATATCTTTTTTCAATTGGTTAATGGTATTAGCATCCATTTCTAATATTTCAGCAAAGTAGATAGCTAGTATCGTAATTAACATGACTTGAGAAGTATAGGCTTTTGTAGAAGCAACAGCTATTTCTGGTCCAGCATGGGTATAAATAGAGTAATCAGCTTCTCTTGTAATAGAACTTCCAATTACATTACTAATAGCAAGTGTTTTAGCACCTTTTTCCTTACAAAGTTTTAGGGCAGCTATGGTATCTGCTGTTTCTCCAGATTGAGAGATAAAAATACATAATGTTTTTTCATCGACTAAAGGATCTCTATATCTAAATTCAGAAGCAATATCAACTTCTGTTGTTATTTTGCAAAGTTTTTCTAATGCATTTTTTCCAGCTAGGCCAGCATGCATAGCGGTACCACAAGCTACAATATAGATTTTATTGATACTAGATAAATATTGTTTGGTAAAATTTAATTCGTCAAACTCACATTTTGTTGTTTCATTGAATTTTGCTCCAATAGTTTCTCGAATAGCAGTTGGTTGCTCGTGAATTTCTTTTAACATGAAATCTTCGTAACCATCTTTTTCAGCACTTGCAGCATTCCATTCAATCGTTGTAGTATCTTTTGGGATAATATTTAAATGATTATCATAAAAAGATACAGCATCTCTTGTTAAAACAGCTAATTCTAAATCATTTAATAAATAGAAATTTCTAGTAAAAGATAGAATAGCTGGAATATCAGAAGAAATATAGTTTTCATTTTCTCCTTTTCCAATAACAAGCGGACTATCTTTTCTGGTAACAATCATCCAATCAGGGTTGTATTTACAAATAATTTCAATGGCATAACTTCCTTTTAAATCATGACAAGCATTTTTTACCGCACGTAAAAATTTCAATTCATCTGTATTATCATCTTTTGTGTAATAGTAATGAACTAAGTTGGGGATAACTTCTGTATCAGTTTGAGAGTAGAAAGTATAGCCATTGTTTGTTAAGAAACTTCTTAATTCATTATAATTTTCTATGATTCCATTATGTACAACACTAAAAGTTTTACTGTTATCCATATGAGGATGAGAGTTTTCTTGGGATGGTTTTCCATGTGTTGCCCATCTAGTATGAGCAATACCAATGGTACCAGTTAAATCGTTAATTCCTTTTAAATCGTATAGATTTTTGACTCTTCCTTTATCTTTCATGATGGAAAGTCCATCTTTTTCAATGGTTGAAATACCAGCTGAGTCATATCCTCTGTATTCCAATCGAATTAGCCCATTGATTAAAATAGGGCTTGCTTTTTGGTTTCCTATGTAACCTACAATTCCACACATATTTTAAATCCTCCTAAAAATTAATATTGGAATTGAAAGTATGCAAGCTTAAATATATTAATCTTTGTTACAATATTACTACTGCTTTTTAAATTAATAATATGACCTTAAGCTAAAGCCACTAGAGCATCCGCCGAACATTTCGATAACCCTAGACCTCGTCAACACTTTAAATTAAGTGTTCTGGCGCTATGTTAAATAAAGTAAATTTCCTCCTTTCTCATATCTTTTTGCATTTCTTTCAATTTACTTTATTATATTACACTAAATTTTAAAAAGTGGCAAGTCCTATCAAAAAAACGAAACTTAAAAATTCTTAAAGATTGAAATAATTAATTATTTAGTATATAATATAGGCAGGAAAAAGGGGGGATATTTATGCAGGAAATCGGAATTATTGTTGCTATGGATGAAGAAAGAGAAGCCATTCTTAAAATTATGACAGATACAAAAGTAGAGCAAATATACAATCTAAGATTTTTAAGAGGAAAAATACAAGGGAAAAATTGTGTTTTAGTAAAGAGTGGAATTGGAAAAGTAAATGCAGCAAGGACTACTCAAGTAATGCTTCAAAATTTTAATATACTATATGTTATTAATTTAGGAGCAGGGGGCTCCATCAATGGTATGTTAAATATAGGGGACATATTAATAGGAAGACAAGTGGTTCAACATGATTTTGATATTACTGCATTTGGACATAGTAAAGGATATATTACGGGAATTGGAAATAGCATTATGTGTGATAGAAATTTAGTAGATGAATTGGAACAGATTATAAAATCCATACCAGAAAGAAATTATCAAATTAAAATAGGTGTGATAGCAACAGGTGACATTTTTTGTAGTGAAGCTTGGATGAAAGATAAAATTCGTGCTAAATTTGATGCTGATGTAGTGGATATGGAATGTGCTGCTATTGGACAAGTTTGTTATTTAGATAATGTGCCTTTTATGGTGATAAGAGCTATTTCAGATACACCAAATGGAAAAAATGCTTCTACCTTTGATGAGAATTTGAAGCTAGCATCCAAAAGATGTGCTAATATTTTAAAGGAATTTTTGGTATAAAGTTTATTTTTTAAAAATTGATAAAATATAAAAAACAGTATGTTTCATTTTCCTTGAAACACACTGTTTTTCTCTATTTTGAATATTGGTAGCGAAGATGTGATTCGAACACATGACCCTTCGGGTATGAACCGAATGCTCTAGCCAACTGAGCTACTTCGCCATATTGATATAACGTTATTTATTATAAAGGTAGTTTTTCCATTTGTCAAGATAAAAATACAAGAAAATCAAATTTCTTGTATTTTTTAGTTCTTAGTCTGAAATTTCGTTATCGTTAATTGTTTCCCCTTTTTCATTATCATAATGAAACTCGCTTTGTTGGATGGTAGGAGCGTTTACTACCTGTACGTTTCCTTTTAAACCTTTAAGGGGAGTTGTTTTCTTAGGTTCTTGATTTCTATTATTTAATTTTTCGGCTTTTGTAGTGATATTTTCAACAGTAGCTTTTAGCTCTGGTGATAATTCCACATCTTCTGCATTTTCTAATTTTTCATCTGAAATCCACATAATTGTTTTTAATGCTTCTATGAAATTTAATGCTGCTTGAAATCTTACTACTTTGGTAGTGCTTTCAACTGCCTTCGCGTTTTCTCTCATATTTATTCACCTCTAATATAAACTCGAAGTTTATACCTCCTTTTTTATACTACATTCTTATTATAACACAAAAGAGCCTTAAAAACAAGCTCTTTTGGCAATTTTTTCTATTTTACGTATACATTAAGAGGTTTTACTCTATAATTTAACTCTCCCATTTCCTCTGTTGGCACATAGCCAGGTTTACTATTGATAACATCTGGTAATCGATTGACAATAGAAGCGCAAGTCAATTCCACAGTAGCAGGCCTATTAATTACTAATGTTGTTTCTGGTTCCCCTATGATGGTCCATTCGTTTTTATCAAAATCTTCTTTTGCATATACTTTTCCAATACATTCACTTTCAATGGTGATGCCTTCTTCTGTTTGGGTTGTTACCACAGCACTCATTCCTGTTGCCATTCCTGCTTTTACAGTCATTTCTAAAGTAGAAGATTCAATATCTTCGGTATGTGTTTGTGGAACTGTTTTCTGTGTTTGACTTTTTACGGTTAGCCCCAATTTTGCACATAACCAACCATTAACATTCCACATGTAAGAAGGCAAATATTCTCCTTTATCAATCATAGCTTGTCTTTCTTCATCTGAAATGCGGTCCACAGATGCCACTTGCTTATCAAAATCTTCTAAAGACAATCCAGCACCATGTGCTTTGGCTAAAGCGATTCCATAGTCTTCTACATTATAACTAGAACTTCCTTTTATTTTTTGAATGGTTTGGGTTGAACCAGCTATGCTAGAAATTAATTGTCCCCAATAAATATCTTGGTAACCACTTCCTGTTATGGTACAACCAGTTTGTTTTGCCATATCATCAATTTTTTTCGTTACGGTTGGGTTTGAATTCATAGGATAAAAGGCTTCTTCACAAGTGGTAATGGCATTGATTCCTAATTTGGCACATAGCATTAAAGCATCTTCTACATCGCTAATTAGACTCATAGTAGTGACAATTGCTATATCTGGTTTTGTTTCTTTCATCATATTTTCTGCTTCTTCTATAGAAACTACTTTTACTCCTTTATTTTCGGTTCCCATGATTTCTCCAATATCTTTTCCAATGACATCTGGATTAACGTCAATAGCACCTACGATTTCTGCCCCTTTCTCATATACATAGCGCATGGTATATACACTCATTTTTCCAGCTCCATATTGAACTACTTTTAGTTTTCTGTCCATAAAATACTCCTTTCTTTTATTTTAATTATACACTAATTTTAAAATTTTATACGATGTTCATTTTGTATCCATTGGGGATAGTTCTGTTAAAAAAAAGACTGAACAGAGTCAGTCTAAGAGATTTTAATAAAGTTTTAAAGAATCTTCAATAATATTTGAAATTGGCAATACATCTTCATTTTCGGATTTAATATAGAAAAAGGGAGTATTTGTTGTAGGTTCTTTATAGATATGTACAGAAACAACACCAATTTTTTCACCTATTATTTTATCTTTCTTCATAATGACACCTCTTTTCTTTTGTAGATTATAAAATAACATGCAAAATTATAATAAAAAGAAAATAAAAAAGGTGTCGAAAGTTGTAAAATAGAAAAAAATTTTATCTATTACTTGTTTTTTTATGGTATAATTAAAAAAACCAAATTATGGAGGAATCGATATGACGGAAAAGGAACAAAAACAAAAAGCAAAAGAATTTTCAGAGTTTTGGAAAGATAAAGGATATGAAAAAGGACAATCTCAAATATTTTGGGTTCAATTATTAAGTCAAGTATTTGGGATTGAGAAACCAGAAGAATGGATAGAATTTGAAGAACAAGTTCATATTGATAAACATACAGGATTTATGGATGGCTATATTTCTACTACAAAAGTCTTAATTGAACAAAAAAGCATAGATAAGGATTTGCGAAAGGGTATTAGACAATCAGATGGAAGTTTGTTAACGCCATTTCAACAAGCTAAGAAATATATTGCAGAACTTCCTCTTTCAAGACATCCCAAATATGTTGTAACATGTAATTTTAAATCTTTTCTAATCTATGATATGGAAAATCCAAATGGAGAACCAGAAGAAATTTTATTAAAAGATTTAGAAAAGGAATATTATAGATTACAGTTTTTAGTTGAAGAAGGAAAAGAACATTTAAAAAGAGAGATGGAGATTTCCATCCAAGCTGGTGAATTAGTTGGTAAGCTATATGATGAAATTTTGAAATTGTATATTAATCCAGAAAAGGAAGAGACGCTAAAGAGCTTAAATATGCTTTGTGTAAGATTGGTATTTTGTTTGTATGCAGAAGATGCGGGCATATTTGGGAAAAGATCTATGTTTCATGATTATTTGGATCGATTTGAGGCAGTGGATTTAAGACGTGCATTAATGGATTTATTTAAGGTATTAGATACCAAAGTAGAAAATAGAGATCCGTATATGATAGAAGAATTGTCGCAATTTCCCTATGTTAATGGTGGCTTATTTGCAAATGAAGAGATAGAAATTCCTATTCTTAATGAAGCGGTTAAAGAACTATTATTATCAAAGGCAAGTGAGGATTTCGATTGGAGTGATATAAGCCCAACTATTTTTGGAGCAGTTTTTGAATCTACCTTAAATCCTGAAACAAGACGTTCTGGTGGAATGCACTATACTTCTATTAAGAATATTCATAAAGTGATTGACCCCTTGTTTTTTAAGGAGTTAAAAGAAGAATTAGAAGAAATAAAAAGAATGCCTGTTATCCGAACGAAAAAGAAGAAACTTATGGAGTTTCAAGATAAAATAGCTTCTTTGAAGTTTCTTGACCCTGCTTGTGGTAGTGGTAATTTTTTAACAGAAACGTATCTTTCTTTACGAAAGTTGGAAAATGAAGTTATTTTTGAATTAACAGGAGGACAAATAGGATTTGGAGATGAAGAAATTTCACCAATCAAAGTTTCTATTAGTCAATTTTATGGAATTGAAATTAACGATTTTGCCGTAACGGTTGCTAAAACGGCTCTGTGGATTGCAGAAAGCCAAATGATGAAAGAAACAGAGAATATTTTACATATCACATTGGATTTTTTACCTTTAAAGTCATATACGAATATAACAGAAGGTAATGCCCTAAGGATTGATTGGAATGAGGTGGTTCCAAAAGAAGAATTGAATTATATTATGGGAAATCCGCCTTTTATTGGGAAAAAAGAACAAACAACTTCAAATAAAGATGATTTAAAATATATATTTGGAAAAATAAAGGGATTGGGTGATTTAGATTATGTTACAGGCTGGTATAAAAAAGCTAGTGAATATATAGAGAAAACTATAATAAATTGTGCTTTTGTATCTACTAATTCAATAACACAAGGAGAACAAGTTGCTCCACTATGGAAAACTTTATTAAGTGAGCATATAGAAATTAATTTTGCATATAAAACTTTTAAATGGGAGAGTGAAGCAAAAAATAAAGCAGCTGTTCATTGTATTATTATAGGTTTCTCAAAATATAAGCAAAAAGAAAGCTTAATAATTGTTAATGATACTATTGATAAAGTATCTAATATAAACCCTTATTTATGCAATGCACCAAATATTATTATAGAAAATAGAACAAAACCAATTTGTAGTGTTCAAGAAATTAGTTATGGGAATGTTGCAGGAAGTAAACAATTTGTAATATCTGAACAAGAAAAACAAGATATATTAAAACGAGAGCCAAAACTTGAAAAATTTATATATCCATTTATGGGAGCAGAAGAAATAATAAATAATAAAATTAGATATTGTTTTTGGTTAAAAGAGGCTCAACCAAATGAAATTAGAGAGAGTAAAGAATTATCAGAAAGAATTAATATAATAAAAAAAGAAAGAGAATCAAGCACTTCTGAATCTACTAGAAAAAAGGCTAATATTCCACATAGATTTTTCTTTGAAGCACAACCAAATACAGATATGATAGTTATACCCAAAGTTTCTTCAGAAAACAGAAAATATATTCCTATCTCATTAATTGGTCCAAAAAAAATAATAAATGGAAGTGCATTAATTATTCCTAATGCAGATAGATATTATTTCGGTATTCTAATTTCAAATGTGCATAATGCTTGGATGCGCACAGTTGGTGGAAGAATGAAAAGTGATTATCAATATTCAAAGGGAATTATATATAATAATTTTACTTGGCCTTCCCCAAATGAAACGCAAAAGTTAAGAATACAAAAAACAGCACAAGGAATTTTAGAAGCAAGAAATAAATACCCTAATAATTCGCTTGCTGATTTATACGATGAATTAACGATGCCACCAGAATTAAGAAAAGCTCATCAAGAGAACGACAAAGCAGTAATGGAAGCGTATGGCTTTGATTGGCACAAAATGACAGAATCAGATTGCGTAGCTGAATTGATGAAAATGTATGAAAATAAAATAAAAGAGTCTTAAAATTTGATGATTATATACATACAGAATGTAAATTGTTTTATTTTTTTCAATAATTGAAATTTGTTTTTCAGCTTTAATATAAATATAATAGAATGTAAATTGTGGTGCTGATGCTCCATTTAAAATTATTTGTATGTTGTTTTAATATAAGTAAATATAGAATGTAAATGCTGTTGATATGTCTTGGCAAGGGAAAGAATAAGTTGCTTTAATATAAGTATAGTAGAATGTAAATATTATAGATGGTCTAGTATTATCAAAAGTAAAAGGTTTTAATTTAAATATAGTAGAATGTAAATTGTTGCATTGATAACATTTTTACTTTTCTATGTAGTTTTAATTTAAATATAGTAGAATGTAAATAATTGAATTTGACCTTTATTTAGTTTTTCTAGTGCGTTTTAATTTAAATATAGTAGAATGAATAAACTTAAATAAACAAAATAAAAAGAATGAGATTGAAAGCAACTCATTCTTTTTTATTTGTTATTAATTTAATAATAATCATATATTCAAATTATGAAATCTTACAAAAACACATAAAAATGTATGACAAGTAAAAGGAAAAGAGAGATTTATAAAAAACACCAATACTGTTATAAAAAACAAAAACTTTTTCATAAAAGAAAAACGGTATTTCATAAAAAAAATAATAAAGAATAAATTTATGATGGTACAATTCGGGTGTCGAAGTGAGGTGAGGAAATGTTAGATAAAATCTGTATGTTTCTAACCAATCGAATTAGAAAAGAAATGCCAGACATAGACGATGAAAAGGCAGAAGTAATTCAGTATGGATTACAAAATATTATAGGGGAAATTCCAAAAACTTTTTTAGTATTAATAATAGCTTATTTTTTAGGAATTTGGAAGGAAACCTTAATAACATTTTTATTATTAATACCATATAAAAGTGCTTCTGGAGGACTTCACTTAAAAACTCATATAGGATGTATTCTAGCAACAACAACTTTTTATTGTGCCATACCAGTATTAGCAAAAGTAGTCATATTAAGTGGAATATTAAAATATATAATAATAGCTTGTGTATGGGTATTTGGAATGTGTATGATTAAATTATACGCACCAGCAGACACAGAAAATGTACCAATTTTAAGGAAAAAAGATAGAAGAAAACAACAAGTAATTTCGTATATTACTTTTTCCGTTGGATTACTAATAGCAGGAGTAATTAGTTATAATAGTATTTCTAATATCATAATATTTGGTTATTTTTTACAAACTTTAATGATAACAAAGTTAGCATATCGACTAACCAATAATAAATATGGATATGAAGTATATGGAAATACTTCAACTCAAAATGTTTAATATAAAAACATAGATTAGTAATGTTTTTGTATTATAAAAAATAAAAAAAGGAGGATTTTATTATGTTAAAATTCTTAGCTAAAGTAGCAGAAAAATATGCGACATCAACTAATACTGCTTGTAAATTATTTTGGGCATTTCATCAACCAAAAATGCCAGCAAGCTTAGTTAAAAAAGACTAATTAATGAAACTACATTGGTAAAGATAGGACGAAAAATTATTTTTACCAATACTATAACTTTAAAAGTTATACTTATACAATCCAGCAAAAAACAGCTTTCAGAAAAGCTGCTTTTTTGTATCTATTTAATTAATAAAGTTCTAATTGCTGGGAGAAGAATTTTTCAGTTTTTGAGGTAAATAAATTAGCATTTTTGCTTTTTTTAATCATTTTACGGATTTCCCATAATCCTAATCCAGTATGATTTTGTTTTTCAGAAATACCCTTTTCAAAAATCTTTTCTGTATCAATTCCTTTATTTTGATAGGTATTTTCAATAATAAATAATTGTCTATTATTTCTGGAATCTTCTCTAAAAGTAATATTGATGATTTTTTCTTCGCATTGTTCGCTAGCTTCAATGGCATTATCTAATAAGATACCTAATATTCTTGCAAAATTATAAATCTTCATTTTTAATGTGTTTAAATCTAATAAGAAAGTCATATTAACTTTAATGTCTTTGGATTCTGCTTCATGATATTTGCTAGTCAGTAAATTGTAAATACCAGGATTATTAACAATTTCCGGATTTAATAAATACAAATTATTGACTCTTTGGCAATCATCTTCAAGTTGTATATAATAGTTTTCTAAACCTTTCATGTCATGAGTTCTAATATAGCCTCCAATTGTTGTAACAATATTATCAAAATCATGTTTAAAACCGCGAACATTATCATGTAAAATATGTAGAGTTTTATTATATTCTTCCGCACTTTCTAATTTTTTAGTAGTTAAGGTTAATTTAGTAGCTTTTGTTATACTATAGATACTGATTCCAAAGTAAGCGGCTAAAGAAATACAACTTAACAAGGTAATAATGAAAGGCAATCTATCGATATAATAAAAGGTAATACAAACTTGAACAAACAAAGTGAAAATACCAAAAATAAAATTAGTAAAGATAATTCGTTTGCTTTTTTTATCCATATCTTCGAATAGATTAAGTTTTATTTTTCTTCTTTTTAGTATAAAGATTAAAATAAGGTTAATGGTATAATTACTTAATAAAAATCCAATATTGTGAATTGGAATACTATTCAATTCGTCAGCACTAATGTTAAAGATTATAATATATGCATTTGCCACTAAAGAAGAAATGATTCCGAAAGATGGCTACAGATACGACAAGAGAAATTAGAGCTTTAAAAATAGTAGTTCTATATATTACAATAATAAGGACAAAAAAGGATATATAATTTATAAATACATAAAAAGGACTAGGTATAAAAAAGTTAATAATAATACCTATTAAGGATTGAATCACAACATATAAAATTTTGCTTTTTTTGCTGGCAGAAAGATTTATTATAAGTAAAAAGAAAGATATAGTAATATAAGCTTCTACAAAAATACAAGGCGTAGTAATTAGTTGTGCATTTAAAGCATTTGATGTAGTTAATAATGTCCAAATATTATTTAAAATTTCCATAGTCTTTCATAACCTCCATAAAATCTTTTTTATATTTAGGTCCAATATCGCAAGTCTGACCATCTGAGAAAGTAATGGTACCGGGAAACAGGTTCAACATCTTTAATTTGATTCAAATTTGCAATATAAGACTTATGACATCTTACATAAGAAGATGGTAATTTCTCTTGAAACTTATTAAAAGAACTATAAGTATCATAATCACGAGAAGAAGTATGAAAAACTAACTTCATACCATCTCTTTTAATATAATGAACTTCAGCTTCATCAATAAGCGTATTTTTGTTATCAATTTTTATATAATTTTTACTTACTTCATTGGCATCTTCAAATAATCGATTAAGAGTATCTTCCAATCGATCATAAACAATAGGTTTAGCAAGATAATCGAAAGTTTTGTATTTGTAAGCAACCATAGCATATTCTAAGTGACCAGTTGTAAAAATGAGATAAGGATTTTTCTTCCTTTTTCTAATTTCCTCAGCCAATTCAAGACCACTTTTACTAGACTTTAAATTAATATCTAGCATTAGAACATCAACAACATGGTTATCAATGTAGTTTAAAATATCATCTGCATTATCAGAACGAAAGACAACAGAAGCATCACGATTATTTTTTGTGAATAGGGTTTCTAACATTTTCTCTAATCGATCTAATAAATTAAGGTTATCATCACAAATTACAAAGTTTAACATAGTAGTTTCTCCTTCTTATTAATATAGTCCAAAAAAATAGGGAAACAAGGTACGACAAAATATATCAAATTACCTTAATTTTCCAAGCATACTAACAATATAATCTAAAAAGTTAAACTTGTCAATAGTAATTTACAAAATTATCCAGTAAAGTAAAACAATTCGTAGCAATAGAAACAAGAAATAAATACATAAATAGCATAAGAAACAGGGAAGTATAAATTGGAACTATAAGTTAGAATTGTTTTTCCTGTTTCGAAAAAATGAAAAAATTTAATTGTTAATTCATAAGAAAATTATAAAAAGATTATGAATGGCAGTTTTTTTATGGGATAATAGTTAAATGTAAGAAGCAAGACGATAGGAAAGACTTATTTCGAGTGTTTTTTCCATAATTATATTTATTTTGTTAATTAAAGAAGATAAAAAATAAAAACTTAAACAAAAAAATGTTGAATAAAAAAGAAAAATATTATATAATAGAAATGTAAAGATAAAAGAGAAAAAATTTGAAAAATTTAAAGCAATGTTTTTCAAATTCTTTATGTTTAGAAAGGAATGGAAAAAATGGAAAAAAGTTTTAGCGAGAGCTACAAACAAGCAGGAGTAGACGTGACAGCAGGATATCAATCAGTGGAACTAATGAAAGAAGCAGTAAAAAGCACTTATACTGAAGGAGTTATATCAGACCTTGGAGGATTCGGGGGACTGTATGCTTTAAATACACAAAAAATAAAAGAACCAATTTTAGTTTCAGGTACAGATGGAGTAGGTACTAAATTAAAGTTGGCTTTTTTAATGGACAAACATGATACCATTGGACAAGATTGTGTAGCTATGTGTGTTAATGACATTGTATGTTGTGGAGCCAAACCACTGTTTTTCTTAGATTATATGGCACTTGGAAAAAACATACCAGAAGTGGTAGCAACGATTGTAAAAGGAGTAGCAGAAGGATGTAAAATGGCAGGATGTAGCTTAGTGGGAGGAGAAACAGCAGAAATGCCTGGATTTTATAAACAAGGCGAATATGACTTAGCAGGATTCTCAGTAGGCGTGGTAGACAAGGAGAAAATGATTAATAGTGAAACAATTGAAGTAGGGGATCAAGTCATTGGAATTGCATCTTCAGGGGTCCATTCTAACGGATTTTCTTTAGTTAGAAAAATTTTCGATATTAACGAAGAAAATATTAAAGAAAATAGAGAAGAGTTAGGTATGAGCTTAGGAGAAGCCTTATTAACACCTACTAAAATCTATGTAAAAGCCATTTTAGCATTATTAGAAAAAGTACAAGTAAAAGGAATCTCACATATTACAGGTGGAGGATTTTATGAAAATATGCCAAGAATGTTAAAAGAGGATGTTTCTTTAAAAATTCAAAAAGATTCTTATCCTATTTTACCAATTTTTAAATTAATTCAAAGAGAAGGAAATATTCCAGAAAGAGACATGTACAATACGTTTAATATGGGAATTGGAATGGCAGTAATTGTTAAAAAAGAAGAAGCACAAAAGGCAACCGAGATTTTAGAAGCACAAGGAGAAAAAGCGTATGTAATCGGTGAAGTAATCAAAGGAAAAAAGGAAATAGAGATAATATAAATCACTTATTGTTTTTATATAAAAAAGGAAGGTTGTTTTATGAAAGTAAGAAGAATTTATGTGAAAAAGAAAGAAGGATTTGATGTAGAGGCAAAAGAGTTATTAGCCGATATCCAAGAAAATTTAAGAATTAAAACATTAGAAAATGTAATTATTTTAAATCGTTATGATGTAGAAGGGATTACAGAAGAAACATTTGAACAAGCCAAAAACACCATTTTTTCTGAGCCACAAGTAGACGAAAGTTTTGTAGAAGAATATCCATTTAAAGAACAAGATTATGTTTTTGGAATTGAATTTTTACCAGGACAATTTGATCAAAGAGCAAATGCCCTAGAAGAATGTTTGCAAATTTTGCTAGATGGGAATAGACCAACAGCAAGAGCAGCTAAAATCTATATTTTGCAAGGAAAGTTACAACCACAAGAATGTGACAAAATCAAAAAATATATGATAAATCAAGTAGATTCAAGAGAATGTTCTTTAGAAAAACCAGAAAATCTAAAACAACAAATGGAAGTTCCAGCAGATGTAGCAGTGGTAGAAGGTTTTACCAAGATGACCAAAGAGGATTCTGAAAAATTCTATCAAAAATATGGATTTGCAATGGACTTTGCAGATTTACAATTCTGCCAAAACTATTTTAAAGAAGTAGAAAAAAGAGATCCAACCATGACCGAAATGAAAATGATAGACACTTACTGGTCAGATCACTGTAGACATACCACCTTTTTAACAAAGCTAGAAGTATTAGAAATTAAATGGGATTTATTACAAAAAGTTTATCAAGACTATTTAAAAGCAAGAGATATGGTATATGAAAATAGAAAAGCAAAAGATATCTGCCTAATGGACGTAGCGACCATTGCAGCAAAGGAATTAAAAAAAGCAGGCTATATGAAAGAACTAGATGAATCGGAAGAAATCAATGCTTGTAGTATCAAAGCTGATATTTTAGTAGATGGAAAACCAGAAGAATATTTGATTATGTTTAAAAATGAGACCCATAATCACCCAACAGAAATTGAGCCATTTGGTGGAGCGGCTACCTGTTTAGGAGGAGCCATTCGTGACCCATTATCAGGAAGAGTCTATGTATATCAAGCAATGCGTGTTACTGGTTGTGGTGACCCAAGAAAAACCGTAGAAGAAACCTTACCAAATAAATTACCACAAAGAAAACTTACCAATGAAGCAGCAAGAGGCTATAGCTCTTATGGAAATCAAATAGGATTGGCAACTGGGCAAGTTGCAGAAATTTATCATGATGGTTATGTGGCAAAACGTATGGAAATAGGAGCATTAGTGGGAGCAGCTCCAAAAGAAAATGTAGTACGTATGCGACCAGTGCCAGGAGATATTGTCATTTTATTAGGAGGAAAAACTGGTAGAGATGGTTGTGGCGGGGCAACTGGTTCTTCCAAAGCACATACCAGTGAATCACTAACAGCTTGTGGGGCAGAAGTACAAAAAGGAAATGCACCAGAGGAAAGAAAAGTACAAAGATTATTTAGAAATCCAGAAGTAACCAAAATCATTAAAAGATGTAATGACTTTGGAGCCGGTGGTGTTTCGGTTGCCATTGGAGAGTTGGCAGATGGATTGGTAATTAATTTAGATAAAGTACCAAAAAAATATGAAGGACTAGATGGAACAGAATTAGCTATATCAGAATCACAAGAAAGAATGGCAGTGGTGGTAGCCAAAGAAAATGCTGACCAATTAGTAGCTTTTGCCGAAAAAGAAAACTTAGAAGCAACCATCGTAGCAGAAGTAGTAGAAGAACCAAGAGTAAAAATGTATTGGAGAGGAAATTTAATTGTTGATATTGCAAGAGAATTTTTGGATACAAACGGAGATGTCAAAAATGCAACGGTTCAAATTACCAAGCCAGAAGAAGAAAAATCTTATTTTAAACCAGAGAAAGTAGAAGATATTAAAACAAAATGGGAACAAACCATACAAGACTTAAATTGCTGTTCACAAAAGGGATTAGTAGAACGTTTTGATAGTAGTATAGGAGCTAACACCGTTATTATGCCATTTGGTGGAAAATATCAATTAACACCAGCACAAGGAATGGTAGCAAGAATTCCAACTTTAAATGGTTATACGAATAGTGGAACCATTATGACCTATGGTTTTAATCCAAATTTGGCAAGCTGGAGTCCATTTCATGGAGCCGTCTATGCGATTATTGAATCAGTTTCAAAATATGTAGCACTCGGAGGAGATTACAAGAAGGCTTATTTAACCCTACAAGAGTACTTTGAAAAATTAAGAAATGACCCAATTAGATGGGGAAAACCATTAGCAGCGATATTAGGAGCTTATTTGGTACAAAAAGAATTAAAAATAGCAGCTATTGGAGGAAAAGATAGTATGTCTGGTTCTTATAATGAATTAGATGTACCACCAACTTTAGTGTCTTTCTGTATTGGTGAAACCGATACAACCAAAGTAGTTTCTAATGAGTTTAAAGAAACTAATTCAAAAGTAGTGTTCTTACCAACTAAAATGGGACAAGAAGATATTTTGGATTTTGAAGATTTAAAAGAAAACTATGAAATAATTCATACTTTAATAAAAGAAGGAAAAGTATTATCCGTTAGTACCATTACACATGGCGGAATAGCAGATGTCATTACAAAGAGTAGTATAGGAAATAAAATTGGATTTAAGTTTGAAGAGAATGTACCGGACTTGTTCTATCCTTATTATGGTTCTTTTGTTATTGAAGTAAAAGAAGGAGTACAAGTAGAAAAGGCACAAATGTTAGGAAGTACTATACCAGAAGAAAAAATTATAGTGGATCAGGAAATAACATTTGAATTAGATGCTTTAATTGCTATGTGGGAAAAACCACTAGAGAAAGTTTTTCCAACCAGAGTAAAAACAGAAAATAAAAAAGCAAATAACATTATGAGTGATAAAACTTGTACCATAACTCGTAAAATGCCAATTACCAAACCACGTGTATTTGTACCAGTATTTCCAGGAACAAACTGTGAATATGATGTGGCCAGAGCTTTTGAAGATGCAGGGGCGATAGCCAATATGGTGGTATTTAAAAACTTGAAACCAGAAAATATTGGGGAATCCATTGAATTATTTGCCAAAGAAATTGAAAAGGCACAGATTATCATGTTGCCAGGAGGCTTTAGCAGTGGTGATGAACCAGATGGTTCGGGTAAATTTATAGCATCAGTGTTTAGAAATCCAAAGCTAAAAGACTTAATTCATAAACATCTACAGGAACAAGATGGATTAATGTTAGGAATTTGTAACGGTTTCCAAGCATTAGTGAAATTAGGGTTATTACCTTATGGTGAGATTAAAGAATTGGATGCTACAGCACCAACATTAACTTTTAATACTATTGCAAGACATATGTCAAGAATGGTACAGACCAAAGTAGTATCTAAGATGTCTACATGGTTTAGTGAAGTAGAATTGGGAGAAGAATTTACGATTCCAATTTCTCATGGAGAAGGAAGATTTATGGTATCAGAAGAGTTAGAGAAACAATTAATTGCCAATGGGCAAATTGCAACGCAATATGTAGATTTACAAGGAAATGCAACCTATGATATTGCCTATAATCCAAATGGTTCCATTGACGCAATTGAAGGAATTACTAGCCCAGATGGTAGAATTTTAGGTAAGATGGGGCATTCTGAGAGAACCTATCGTGATATTTTAAAAAATGTACCAGGTAGAAAGGATCAGAAGTTGTTTGAAGCAGGAGTTAATTATTACAGAGTTTAAAAAATAAATGGAGGAAAAGTAAAAAATGGAAAACAACAAATATGTAACACCATTATCAGGAAGATATGCAAGTCAAGAAATGAATCAATTATGGTCAAATGACAGTAAATATTCAACTTGGAGGAAATTATGGATAGCACTTGCAGAAACAGAAAAAGAATTAGGAATTGACATTACAGAAGAGCAAATCAAAGAAATGAAAGAAAACGTTGGCAACATAGACTATGATATTGTAAGTAAAAGAGAAAAAGAGTGTAGACATGATGTCATGGCACATGTATATGAATTTGGCCTAAAGTGTCCAAGTGCAAAACCAATCATTCACTTAGGAGCCACTTCTTGTTACGTAACAGACAATACAGATGTTATTTTAATGGCACAAGCCTTACAAATAATTAAACAAAAATTGATTGCTGTTATTAACAATCTAAAGAAATTTGCTTTAGAAAATAAAGAGGTAACTTGTTTAGGATATACACATTTTCAACCAGCACAATTAACAACAGTAGGAAAAAGAGCTACTTTGTGGTTGCAAGATTTAGTAGAAGATTTAGAAGAATTAGAATTTGTACAAAGTCATATGAAGTTACTAGGTTGTAAAGGAACAACAGGAACTCAAGAAAGCTTCATGAAACTATTTAAAGATGAGGAAAAAGTAAGACAAATTGATGGTAAAATAGCAGAAAAGATGGGGTTTGATAAAGTATATTCAGTATCGGGACAAACCTATACTAGAAAATTGGATAGTAGGGTACTAAGTGTTTTATCACAAATAGCCCAAAGTTGTTCTAAATTTGCCAATGATATGAGATTATTACAACATGAAAAAGAATTAGAAGAACCTTTTGAAAAAGGACAAATTGGATCATCAGCAATGGCCTATAAAAGAAATCCAATGAGAAGTGAAAGGATTAATTCTTTGGCAAGACATGTTATGACTTTGACAATCGATCCAACTATTACAGCAGCAACCCAATGGTTAGAGAGAACACTAGATGATTCAGCCAATAAAAGAATTTGTGTACCAGAAAGCTTTTTAGCAGTAGATGCTATCTTAATTTTATATGCTAACATTTCTAAAAATATCGTGGTCTATGAAAATGTAATCAAAACGAATATGATGCAAGAACTACCATTTATGGCAACCGAAGAAATTTTAATGAATGCTGTATTAAAAGGTGGCGATAGACAAGAATTACACGAAAAAATTAGGATCTATTCTATGGAAGCAGGGAAACAAGTAAAAGAATTAGGAAAACCAAACGATTTAGTGGATAGGATCGCAGCAGATGAGACCTTTGGATTGACCAAAGAAGAAATCATGCAAGCTTTAAACCCAGATCATCTATGTGGTAGAGCTCCAAAACAAGTAGAAGATTTTATAGAAGAAAGAGTCAATCCTGTTTTAGAGAAATATAGCGACTTAGTAACTGACAAAGAAGCAGAAGTAAATGTTTAAACGGGATGGGGAAGATCTCTAAATCCAAGAAGAGGAGAAGAAAAATGAAAAAGTGTTTATTATTAGGAAATGGAGGACGTGAAGCAGTATTAGCAGAACAAATAGCCAAAGGGTTTGAATTGTATGCTATATTGCCATATGCTAATCCATCCGTAGTAGAGCAAGTAGAAAAATCAAATGGAAAATATATCATAGGAGATTCATTTGACAAAGACTTAGTCAAAAAATTTGTGAAAGAACAAAACATTGAAGCTTGTGTCGTTAGCCAAGATAATTTATTACAAGAAGGAATGATTGATTTAGCAAGAGAGCTGGGGTTAAAAACCTTTGGACCCACTTCACAAGGGGCAAAAGTAGAATGGAGTAAAACCTATGCTTTAGACATTGTCCAAAAACTAGCACCAGAAATGATTATTAAAAATGAAAGCATAGACACATTAGAAAAGCTAGAAGAAGTTATGAAAACCTATGAAGATGATAGCTTTGTCGTAAAACCAGAAGGATTGACAGGAGGAAAGGGAGTTAAAGTAGGAGGAATTCATTTTAAAGGAAAACAAGAAGGTTTTGAATATGCAAAATTTTGCTTAGAAGCAGATGGAAAAGTAATTGTACAAGACAAAGTAGAAGGTAGAGAATTCACGGTTATGGCATTAACAGATGGAAAAAATATTGTAGTAACACCAACTACTTTTGACTATCCCTATCGTTTTGATGAAGACAAAGGACCTGGAACAGGTGGAATGGGATGCTTGAGTTTTGAAAATGGATTATTACCATTTTTAGAACAAAAAGATGTAGATATATGTAGTAAATTAATTCAAGATACGATTCAATATGTAAATAAAGATAGTTTAGAATTTACAGGTGTTATCTATGGTGGATTTTTTAAATGCAAACAAGGAATTAAGTTCATTGAATTTAATGCTAGATTTGGAGACCCAGAAGCAATCAATGTATTAAATTCATTAGAAACGCCATTTAGCGACGTAATGGAAAATATATGGGAACAAAAATTATCAACAGAAAACTGTAAATTTAAAAAGAATTATACCTTTACAGTTTATGTTGTAAGCCCAGATTATGCCATTAGAAAAGGAGAACCTTGTGAATTTACATTAAATACAAAAGCTATTTTAGAAAAAGGAGCCAAAATTTATTTTGCAAGTACTAAACCAGCTGAAAATGGTAAGTATATGTCAGTAGGAACATCAAGATTGTTTGCCATTCATACCAATGGTACAACTTTAGAAGAAGCAAAACAAAAAGCCTATGCTGCTATGGAAAATAATATTGATAAAAAATTGGATTACAGAAAAGACATTGGAGAAATTTACGAACATTAAAAGGGAGCGAGGGACCTTCCTTAAAGTTGCCAATGGTTACCATTTAAACCTGGAGCCATTGACGGCAATTATTGGAACTTTTAAGGAAGGTTTTTAAATTCCTGTATAAAACGTTTTAATACTTCAATTAGTTGGACTTTTTCAGCAGCTTGTACTTTTTGCGATACGGTTTCAGCGGTATCGCCAGGTAAAATTTCTACTTTGGTTTGGCTAATGATATTACCTTTATCATATTCTTCATTCACAAAATGAAGGGTAGCACCGGTATATTTTTCTTTTGCTGCTATGACGGCTTCGTGAACGTGCATGCCATGCATGCCTTTACCGCCAAATTTAGGTAGCAAAGAAGGATGGGTATTGATAATAGTATAGGTTCCAAGTAAGTTTGGACCAATCATCTTTAAATAACCAGCAAGGACAATTAAGTCAATAGAGTATTTAGAAAGTATGCCTGCTAATTCTAAATCTCTTGGTTCAAATTTTTTATTTTGAATGACGTAAGTTTCTATATGATTCGTTTCTGCTCTTTCTAAAGCATATGCATTAGGATTATCGGAAACGACTAAATCAATTTTAGCTTCTAGTTCATGGGAATGAATACTGTCAATAATAGCTTGTAGGGTAGAACCATTGCCAGAAGCGAATACAACTAAATGATACATAAATATTACCTCCTAATTTATATACTTGTAGTTTAGCATGAATATAGTGTAAAGTCAATGATTAGGAGAGAGGGATTGTTAGGTAGAAAGAAGGATAAAAGAAAATGTTTAATAAATTAAAAGAAGAATGTGGTGTGTTTGGAATTTATGCCAAAGGAGCAAAAGAAGATTTAATTGGACAAGTTTGTGTGGGATTATCTGCTTTGCAACATAGAGGAGAAGAAAGTTGTGGTGTTGCCATTAATGAGGATGGTATCATTCATTTTCATAAAGATGTGGGATTAGTTTCTGAAGTCTTTACAAAAGAAGTCCAATCAAGTATGCCACAAGGTAAAATGGCCATTGGACATGTACGCTATTCTACAACAGGTGCGAGTAAAAAAGAAAATGCACAACCAATGGTAGTAAGACATAAAAAGGGAAATTTGGCAGTGGTTCATAATGGAAATTTAACCAACGCAGTAGAGCTAAAAAGAGAATTAGAAGAAGAAGGTGCTATTTTTACCACTACAAGTGATACCGAAATAATATGCCATATTATCGTAAAAGAAAGATTAAAAACAGATTCTATTGAAGAAGCTGTAAAAAATACTATGAAAATTATAAAAGGAGCGTATTCCCTTTTAATTTTATCACCACAAAAAATGATTGCTGTTAGAGACCCACAAGGCTTTAGGCCTCTTTGTATGGGACATTCTGGAGAGGATATTGTATTTGCTTCTGAAAGTTGCGCATTAGATATTATGGGAGCTACTTTAGATCGTGATATTGAACCAGGCGAAGTAGTGACAATTACGAATAATGAAGTGGTAAGTGAGAAATTTTTACCAGATGAGAAAAAAGGAGCTTGTGTATTTGAGTATATCTATTTTGCTAGACCAGATTCTACCATAGATGGTATGAATGTACATCTTTTCCGTGAAGAAGCTGGTAGATGGTTAGCAAGACAAGCGCCTGTGGATGCCGATATTGTAGCAGCGGTTCCTGATTCCGGAAATGATGCTGCTTTGGGTTATTCAAAAGAATCTAAAATTCCTTATGATATTGTGTTTGTTAAAAGCAAATATATTGGAAGAACTTTTATCCAAAATACGCAAAACAAGAGAAAGAAATTAGTCAATTTGAAATTAAATCCATTACATCATACTGTAAAAGGTAAGAAAATAGTATTAGTGGATGATTCTATTGTAAGAGGTACTACTATTACTAGAATTATTAAATCTTTAAAAGAGGCTGGTGCAAAAGAGGTTCATATTAGAATTGCATCTCCTGCTTTTGTAGATGTTTGCTATTTTGGAACAGATGTAGATAAAAGAGAAAATTTGATTGCTCATGGCAAAACAGTAGAAGAAATTAGACAGGAGATTGGTGCAGATACGTTGGAATATTTGAGTTTAGAGAGTTTAAAGGAAATAACTAAACCTTGTAAAGTAAAAGGATTCTGCGATGGATGTTTTACTGGTAAGTATCCGATTGATGTGCCAAAAGAGATTGATAAGGATAAATTTGAAAAGATACAGTTTTAAAGACTGTATCTTTTTATACATTTTATTGTAATAGAATAGATTTAGAAATCTTTTCCCGTAAGAATTTTATAAGCTTCTTTATATTTATTAACAGTAGTATCAATTACATCATCTGGAATTGGTGTACCAGATTCTGGGTCATAACCAGTAGACTTAATCCAATCACGAATATATTGTTTATCAAAACTTTTTTGACTTTTTCCTACTTCATAATCGTTAGCAGGCCAAAATCTGCTAGAATCTGGTGTTAATACTTCATCTGCAATTACTAAAGTACCATTTTCATCTAAGCCAAATTCAAATTTTGTGTCAGCAATAATAACACCTTTAGTGGCAGCATATTCTGCACATTTTGAATAAACTTCAATTGTTTTAGTACGTAATTCTTCTGCTAAATCTTTGCCAATTAATTTACAAACTTCATCAAAAGAAATATTTTCATCATGTCCTTCTGCTGCTTTTGTAGTTGGTGTAAAAATTGGTTCTGGCAATTTTTCGGATTCTTGCAATCCTTCAGGTAAGCGAATACCACAAACTGTTCCATTTTCTTGGTAACTTTTCCACCCAGAACCAGTAATATATCCTCTTACAATACATTCAATAGGAATCATTTTTAGTTTTTTAACTAACATACTTCTTCCTTCAAAATCCTCTGTTTGAAACTCTTCAGGAAAATCTTTACTATCTGTTGATATAATATGATTCGGAATAATATCTTTAATATAGTTAAACCAAAATTCAGAAATTTGATTTAATATTTTTCCTTTGTTTGGAACAAGACTTGGTAAAATATAATCAAATGCAGAAATTCTGTCAGAAACAACCATCAAAAGTTTATCATCCTCTACTTCATATATTTCACGAACTTTACCACTACTAATTTTTTTCATTTTAAAACCACCTTTACTTTTTACAATTACATATTGGACAAATAAGCTTCATAGCCTAATTGTTGTAACTTTTCATCTTTTTGAGACACGGCATCTTTCAAAGAATTTTTAAAATCTGCCAATTTATTTTTTAGTTCTTCATTTCCCACAGCTAAAATAGAAGTTGCTAAAATACCAGCATTTTTTGCTCCGTTAATAGCAACAGTAGCAACGGGAATACCAGAAGGCATTTGAACAATAGAATATAAAGAATCAACTCCACCTAGTGTTTTGGTATGAATAGGAACACCAATTACAGGAACAGTTGGTAACATAGCAGCAAATACACCAGGAAGGTGAGCCGCTCCACCAGCACCAGCAATAATTACTTTTACTCCATTTTCTTTTAACATTTTGGCATATTCGGTTGCTTTTTCTGGGGTACGATGAACAGAAAGAATTTTTATTTCATAAGAAATTCCCATTTGTTCCAAAAATTTTGCACAATCTTTCATGATGGGCAAGTCAGAGTCACTTCCCATGATGATAGAAACGTCTACATTTTTACTCATAAATTTCATCTCCTATCTCAATTTATAAAATCATGTATATTATAATATAGAAAAGAAAAAGAAGCAATATTTTTACTATTTTTTAAGTTTTTTTCAAAATATATTGACTTTGAGTAAAAAAGTGATACAATCATTATGTAAATATTTCAGAATAGTATCAAATATTCTTAAAGTGAGTTTGTATCAACGAAAATATCTATTTTGTAGTATGGAATGAAAACAGGAAAAGAAAGGAGTGTAAAGATGGGACTTCGAAGTATTAAAAAAATTGTGGAAGCAGAAAAAGAGGCAGAAAAGACAAAGCAAGAAGCCGAGCAAAAAGCCAAACTGATTTTAGAAAAAGCGGAAGAATCCAAAGAGATTAGTCAAAATTACTTTAAAGGGCAATTGGAGCAACAAGCAAAAGACTTGCAAAAAGAAAAGGCAGAAGAAAATGCCAAAATAAAAATAAAAATACAGGCAGAAACAAATGAAAAACTTCAAAGGCTACAAACAACACTACAAGAAAATGTACCAGAAGCAGTAGATAAGATATTTAAAAAAGTTATCAATATTTAAAAAACAGCAAAAAAAAGAGACCCAAAGAACTTCAAATGAAGACAGAAAGGGATGATAAAAGAAAATGTCAATTGCGAAGATGAACCGAGTGACAATCATTGGAGCCAAAGATGATCAAGAAGAGATATTGAAAAAGTTAAGAAAACTTGGTTTTTTTCAAGTAGAAGATATGTCACATATTGTGGAGGAAGAAGAATTTAAAGATATTTTTCATAGGGAAGAAAAAAATGACGAAGTAACTAAATTGAATCAAAAGTTAATAGCCATTGAAAAAGCCATAGCCAATATTCGAAAATGCTATAAAGTAAAGAAATCTATGTTGGAAGGAAAAGAATACTATGAAGAATTATCAGAACAAACGATAGATAGTTTATATCAAGAAGTTGAAAAAGTAAATAAACGAATGGACAACCTAGAAGAAAGTACACAAAAAATTGAGGAATTAGAAAAAATTATTACAGATTTAGAACCATGGAAGAATTTTTCTATTTCGGTAGATTTAAAAAACATAAACTATATAAAGATTATGTTTGGAACCATTCGTTCTAAATACAAAAAGGAACAAATTGAATTGGCTTTAAATAAAGAAAGACTAGAGTATTCTATTAATGTAATTAGTAAAGATAAAAACAATATGTATATTGCTATTGTAACGAAAAGTGAAAATCAGGCACAAATAAAAAGAAGATTGAGTCGATTTGAATTTAAAGAAAAAGAAATTATTTTAGAAGATGAATCTATTTCAGAAAAAATACAAAAAGCCAAACGTGAAGTAGAGCAATTGGAAAAACAAATTGAGAACGATAAAAACGAAATAAAACCAGAACAAATTAAAGAATTTGAAAATTTGTATGATGCTATTTTGAATCAAAGAGATTTAAAAGTAATTGAAAAAAATATAGTAACAACTAAAAATACATTTTATTTAGAAGGTTGGATGCCAGAAGGTTGCCAAATAGAAAATAATAAAAAATTTATTATTAAAGTAAGAGAAGAAGAAGAAAATGACAAACCACCAGTATTCGTAAAAAATAATCGATTGGTAGAGCCATTCCAATCCATCACAAATATGTATAGTGTACCAAATAAGCATGAATTAGACCCAAATCCTGTTATGGCATTTTTCTATATTGTATTTTTTGGTCTAATGTTAAGTGATGCAGGGTATGGATTACTATTAACGCTAGGTTGTTTATTTGTTATTAAAAAGAAGAAATATGCAAGACGTGAAGGTAGTTTGGTAAAACTATTAGCCTTATGTGGCGTATCAGCGGTTATATGGGGAGTCTTCTTTGGAAGCTGTTTTGGAAATTTAATTCCTTTAAAAGCAGTCATAGATCCCTTAAATGATGTTATGCCACTAATGGGATTAGCTTTATTGTTAGGAATTATACATATTTACACGGGTATGTTTATGAAAGCAATTGAGCTAGTAAAACAAAAGAAGATTTTAGATGCCGTATGTGATATAGGATTTTGGTATTTACTATTAACAGGTGTATTTTTATTAGTCATACCAATTGTGGCTGGTGATATAGGAATTTGGTCAGAAGTTGGAAAATATTTAGCCATTATAGGAGTAGCAGGTGTTGTTTTGACAGGAGGAAGAAAAGAAAAAAATGTTATCAAAAAAGCAACTAAAGGAGTTAGCAGTTTGTATGATATAACCAGCTATTTATCTGATGTTTTATCTTATTCTAGATTAATGGCATTATGCTTATCAACAGGAGTTATTGCACAAGTTGTTAATTTATTAGGTGGTCTAGTAGGACCAATTCCAGCTGTATTAGTAGGAATTATAGGACATGGATTCAATTTAGCCAATAGTGCTTTAGGTTCTTATGTACATACCAGTAGATTACAATATGTAGAATTTTTTGGTAAATTCTATGAGGGTGGAGGAAAAGAATTCACACCGTTTATTTATAGAAATAAATATACAAGAATTAAGGAGGATTTTTAATTATGGAATTTTTAGAAGGATTAGCAAATGGTCAATTTTTAGCAATTTTAGGGGCATCTATTGCCATTATATTCGCAGGTATGGGGTCAGCAAAAGGAACTTCAATTGCAGGGCAAGCAGCAGCAGGAGCTGTTTCAGAGGATTCAAGCAAATTTGGTAAATTATTGGTATTACAATTGTTACCAGGTACACAAGGTTTATATGGATTTATTGTGGCTTTCTTGATTTTATCAAAAGCTGGTTTATTAGGAGCAAGTGTTGCTTTAACAACGGGTCAAGGATTTCAATTATTAGCTTCTGGTTTAGCAATTGGAATTACTGGTTTAGTTTCTGGTATTGCGCAAGGAAAAGCAGCAGCAGCTGGTGTTGGTATTGTAGCTAAAAATGCAGATGATTTAGGAAAGGCAATTACACTTGCCGCTATTGTTGAAACGTATGCCTTATTAGGATTATTAATTTCATTCTTAGCTTACAATGGTGTTGTAGTAGGCTAAATAGTAGTATTTAGTCTAATGTTAATTAAAGTTGTAATATATTATTTTTTGCACCTTGTGTGTCGCAACCTTCTAAACAAAAAATCATTAGTCGGTTGCTCCAATCGCACTCGCTTTCGCTCGTTTGGTCGCTTACGCGGTGCTGTAAAATAATAATTACAACTTAGATTAAGGAATTAGTCTAAAATGTACTATTAAGAAAAAGTAGGAAAGGAGATTGACGCGTGGAAGAAGAGATTATCTTAAACAAAATTAGAGAAGATGCTGCCAAAGAAGCAGAAACTATCATCCAGGAAGCGGAAGAAAAGGCTCAAAAAATAGAAAGTCAAAATAAAGACAAAGCAACCAAGCAAGCCCAAGAAAAATTTGAAACCATGAAAGCAAAGATAACAACCGATGCGATGGCAGAGTTAGAAAAAATAGATTTCGACGCAAGAAGTAAAATATTAATCGAAAAAAAGAGAATCATAGAAATTGTAAAAGAAAAAGTGAAACAGAAAATAAAAGACCTAAATGAAGCAGAATATATCCAAATAATAGACGAAAAAATCAAAAAATATAAAGACGAAAAAGAGGTAGAAATTGTATTACCTAAAAAATGCTATGAACCAATCCGAAAAATAGCAACTGATTATGGTATGAAAGTGTTAGAAGAAACAGATGAATTCGAAGCAGGCGTTATCGTAAAATGTGGAAAAATAGAATACAATTACGATTTTGAAGAAAATATGAAATTCATGGACGAAGAAATAGAAAAAGAAATTGATACCATTTTATTTAGATTTTAGTTTAACTAGAATAGGAGGTTCAGATGGAAAAGATATATCCGTATGCAGTAGCAAAAATAAAGGTAAAAGAAAACCATTTATTAAGCAATAGCAATTTAGAACAGTTAGCACAAGAAAATAGCATAGAAAGAATTGTATCAATTTTAAGAGAAAAAGATTATCCATTTGATAGTATGGAAAGATATGAAGACTATGAGATTGTTTTAGAAAAAGCAGAAGAAGCATTATATAAATTGATAAAAGAAATCATGGAAGAACATAACATTACCCAAATATTTTTAAATAAGAATGACTATTACAATATAAAACTAATATTAAAAGCAAACCTACAACAAAAAGAATATAAAAATAAGTTATTGGGTAGTGGGATTTTTTCCAAAGAAGAAATAGAATCCATCATGGAAAATAAAGAATATGATAGGCTAAATAAAACTATGAGGCAGGCAGTAGAAGAAGCAATTAAGTTATATGAAAAAAGAAAAATGCCATTTATCATAGATGCCGTGCTAGATAAAGCTTGTTTTTCGGAAAGAAAAAAATTGGCAGAAAAGTTAAACAATGAATTTATTTTAAAATATATCGAAAAATTAATTGATATTACCAATATAAAGACTTTTTTTAGAATTAGAAAGATATATAAAGAATCTTTTTTAATGGAAGTTTCTTATATAGAGGGCGGAAATATTACTTTGAATACTTTTATGGATAATTTGACAGAAGAAGAACAAAGTCTAAAATATAAATTTGTTGGATTTTCTGAGACCATAGAACAGGCAATTTATCATTATGATAACTTAGATAAGTTTTGCGATAATTATATTATGAATTATATGAAAGAAGCTAAAATAAAAGCACTTACCATAGAGCCTATTGTATCATTTATCTATGCGAAACAAACAGAATTCAAAAATCTTAGAATTATTTTTACAGGAAAGTTAAATAACATAAGTAACGAAAAAATTAAAGAAAGGCTAAGGGAAAGTTATGTATAAAATAGCAGTAATGGGAGATAAAGAATCAATATTTGGATTTTCTGCTATAGGAATGGACATATATCCAGCATATGAAGAAAAGGATGTCAAAAAAATCATCCCCCAACTAATAGAAAAAAATTATGCCATTATATATATAACAGAAAACGTAAGTATAAAAGCAGAGAAATATTTAGAAAAATTACAAAAAAATAAAATTCCAGCTATTCTAACCATACCAAGTAATACAGGAAATATACATCAAGGAGAAAAGAGAATCAAAGATATGGTACAAAAAGCAGTTGGAATAGAAATTAATTTTAAAGAAAGTAATTCTTAAACAAGAAAGGGATGAAAGGATTGAAAGAAGGTATCATAACAAAAGTATCAGGTCCATTAGTCATAGCAAAAGGTATGGAAGATGCCAATATGTTTGATGTAGTAAAAGTATCGGAAAAGAATCTAATTGGCGAAATTATAGCCATGCATGGCGAAAATGCTTCTATCCAAGTTTATGAAGAAACATCTGGGATCGGAGCACAAGAAAAAGTAATGCAAACAGGAATGCCACTTAGTGTTGAGTTAGGTCCTGGTATGTTAACATCCATTTATGATGGAATTCAAAGACCACTTAATAAAATCTATGAGAGAACAGGAAAGAACATAGAAAGAGGAATTGAAGTAAATAGTATAGACAAAAATAGAAAATGGACATTCGTTCCTAAGAAAAATGTAGGAGATACGGTTAAAACAGGAGACATTATAGGAATTGTCCAAGAAACCAAAGTAATTGCTTGTAAAATAATGGTTCCAGTGGGAATAGAAGGCGTTATCAAAGATATTAAATCTGGAGATTATACAGTAACGGAAACCATTTGTGTGGTAGAAGATAAAAAAGGAAAATTACATGAAATTCAAATGATGCAAAAATGGCCAGTAAGAAAGCCAAGACCAGTAAATAAAAAGCTAAATCCAGATGATATGTTAGTAACAGGTCAAAGGGTAATTGACACCTTTTTCCCAATTGCCAAAGGGGGAACCTGTGCTATACCAGGAGCATTTGGTAGTGGAAAAACGGTCATTCAACATCAACTAGCAAAATGGGCGGATGCGGACATTATTATTTATGTAGGTTGTGGAGAACGTGGTAATGAAATGACAGAAGTTTTAACAGAATTTCCAGACTTAATTGACCCAAGAACAAAAGATTCTTTGATGAATCGAACGGTATTGATTGCCAATACCTCTGATATGCCAGTAGCGGCAAGGGAAGCTTCTATTTATACAGGTATTACAATTGCCGAATATTATAGAGATATGGGGTACAATGTAGCGCTTATGGCAGATTCTACCTCAAGATGGGCAGAAGCACTAAGAGAAATGAGTGGAAGACTAGAAGAAATGCCAGGAGAAGAAGGATATCCAGCTTATTTAGGATCTAGAATAGCCGAATTCTATGAAAGAGCTGGTAAAGTAGAATGTTTAGGAAGTGACAGAAGAAAGGGAACACTTACGGTAATTGGTGCCGTATCACCAGCAGGTGGAGATATTTCAGAACCAGTTAGCCAAAGTTCCTTGAGAATTGTAAAAGTATTCTGGGGATTAGATGCCAGCTTAGCAGCCAAAAGACATTTCCCATCTATTAACTGGCTTACGAGTTATTCTTTATATAAAGAACAAGCAGAAAAATGGGAAAGAGAGAACATCAGTGAAGAATTTGTTTCTTTGAAAAATGAAGCGATGGCAATTTTACAAGAAGAAGCAAAATTACAAGAAATTGTGCAATTAGTAGGAATTGATGCCGTTTCTGATAAGGATAGAGTGACTTTAGAAGTAGCAAGAATTTTAAGAGAAGACTATTTGGCACAAGATGCGTTTGATGAGGTAGATTGTTATGCTTCTAGTCATAAGCAAGAAAGAATTTTGAAAATGATATTCAAGTTTTATGATAAAATGAGCAAAGCGATTGAAGCTGGTGTGAATGTAGAAGAGTATATTCGATTACCATATGTTTCAAAAATAGGAAAAGCAAAATTCATAGAAGAGTCAAAAGTAGATAGAGAATTTGATGAAATTGAAAAAGAGATGATGCAAGAAACAGACTCTATCATGGAAAAAGGAGGTCTAGCAGAATGATAAAAGAATATAAAACCATAAAAGAAACAGCAGGACCTTTGATGTTAGTGGAAAATGTAAAAGATGTGAAATATGACGAAATTGGACAAATAAAACTTCAAAATGGAGAGACGAGATTGTGTAAAGTGTTAGAAGTTAATGAAAATGCAGCATTGGTTCAATTGTTTGAAAGTAGCACAGGAATTAATTTAAAAGAATCGAAAGTAAGATTTTTAGGAAAAGGGCTAGAATTTGGCGTATCAAAAAATATTTTAGGTAGAGTATTTAATGGAATGGGAGAAGCTATTGATGGTATGCCAAATGTGATAGCAGATAAAAAAGTAGATATCAATGGAAAACCAATTAATCCAGCAGCTAGAATCTTTCCATCTGAATTTATTCAAACAGGAGTATCTTCCATTGATGGATTAAATACCCTAGTAATTGGGCAGAAATTACCAATATTTTCAGGATCCGGATTACCACACGCAGAATTGGCTGTACAAATAGCAAGACAAGCAAGTGTATTAAAAGAAGATTCCAAATTTGCTGTAGTTTTTGCAGCTATAGGAATTCCATTTGAAGATGCAGAATTTTTTATTGATAGTTTAAGGGAAACAGGAGCTATTAGTCGTTCTGTTATGTTTATTAACCTGGCAAATGATCCAGCCGTAGAGCGTATATCAACGCCTCGTATGGCATTAACAGCAGCGGAATATTTGGCGTATGAACAAGACATGCAAGTATTAGTCATTATGACAGATATGACAAATTATGCAGAAGCATTACGAGAGATTTCGGCAGCAAGAAAAGAGATTCCAGGAAGAAGGGCTTATCCAGGTTATTTATATACAGATTTATCTTCTATTTATGAACGTGCAGGAAAGATAAAAGGAAAAGAAGGATCTGTGACCATGATCCCAATTTTAACGATGCCAGAGGATGACAAAACACATCCAGTACCAGACTTGACGGGTTATATAACAGAAGGACAAATCGTCTTAAGTAGAGACTTAAATAAAAGAGGAATGACTCCTCCTGTTGATGTATTACTTTCCTTATCTCGTTTAAAAAATGAGGGAATTGGAAAAGGTAAAACAAGAGAGGATCATTCTGGAGTATTAAATCAGTTGTTTGCTTCTTATGCTCGTGGTAAGGATGCCAAAGAATTGATGGCTATTTTGGGAGAAAGTGCACTTTCTGAATTAGACAGAATTTATGCTAATTTTGCTGATGAGTTTGAAAAAGAATTTGTTTCTCAAGGTTTTGATACGAATAGAACGATTGAAGAAACTTTGAATATTGGCTGGAAGTTACTTTCTACTTTACCAAAACAAGAGTTAAAACGTATTAAAGATGTATATATTGATAAATACTACATAGACAACTAAAGTGGATAGATATTAAAAAAGAGAGGAAAATTAAATATGGCAGTATTAAATGTAAATTTGACTCGTATCGAAAGTATCAATATGAAAAAATCTCTCAAGACAGCACAAAAAGGACATAAACTTTTGAAAGATAAATTAGATGAATTGATTAAGAAGATATTGAATCTTGTACAAGAAAATCAAGTTCTTCGTCATAAGGCAGATGAAATGTTAAAAATGGCTTATCAAAATTTTATGCTAGCGAAAGCCGTTATGGGAGAAGAGTATATGGAAGAAGCTTTGGTGATTCCTAAAAAGTCTGTTTCCATAGAAATTGGAGAAATTAATATTATGAGTGTTAAAATTCCAAAGTTTCATTTTGAGGAAAATAGAGAGACGGATAACAAGGCACTTTATGGTTTTGCTGATACGACTTCGGAATTGGATAAAGCAATTGAAAGTTTTTCAGAAGTTTCCAAAGTTTTATTAGAACTGGCACAAAATGAAAAGGCAATTGAATTGATTTCTGCTGAAATTGAAAAGACGAGAAGAAGAGTGAATGCGATTGAAAATGTTACCATTCCTAATTATCAAGATACGATTAAGTATATTCAATTAAAATTGTCAGAAGATGAAAGAGCTTCTACTTCGAGATTGATGAAGATTAAGGAAATGTTAGTAGATAAGTAGAATGTTAGCAATTTTACAAAATTTGTTATAGAAAATAAAAATAAAGAATTAGCCTAAGAAGTATTTTATAAATGCTTTTTGGGCTAATTTTTTATATTTATGCTTACTTTTTTTGAATATGACAAACAGATGTCATATTTATGTGTTATAATATTTATAGGAGGAAATCATGCAAGTAAATAACCGATTATTTGAAATAATATATATTTTGATACAAAAGAAAAAAATGACAGCAAAGGAGTTAGCCGAAAAATTTGAAGTATCTACAAGAACCATATACAGAGATATAGAAACATTAAGTAGTGCAAACATACCAATTTATGCAAGTAAGGGAAAAGAAGGAGGAATTGGAATTTTAGATGAATATATATTAAATAAAACCATTCTTTCTGAGGAAGAGCAAAATCAGATCTTATTTGCATTACAAGGAATGAAGAAAGTAAGAGGGCAAGATGAAAAAGATATTTTAGAAAAGTTAAGTACATTATTTAATAAAAAAGTAAATGATTGGATTAAAATTGACTTTTCTTATTGGGGGAAAGATAATGAGCAAGAAGAACAATTTGACACAATTAAATCTGCTATTTTAAATAAACAAGTAATTCAATTTATCTATTATAATACTAAGGGAGAAGAGAGCAAAAGGATGGTAGAACCATTACAAATATGGTTTAAAGATAAAGCTTGGTATTTAATAAGTTATTGTAGAAACAAACAAGATTATAGAATATTTAAAATGGCAAGAGTAAAAGAATGTAAAACATTAAAAGAACATTTTGAAAGAGAACTTCCCAAAGAAGAAAGTGAAGACAAATGTCCTTTAAAAATGATAGAGCTTGAATTAGAGATAAGCAAAAATATGGCTTATAGAGTATATGATGAATTTGAAAGTAATCAAATAACGAAAAAGGAAGATGGGAATTTTAGAGTAAAAGTAGAATGTCCAGAGAATGAATGGGTATATGGCTATGTTTTATCTTTTGGAGAATATGCAAAAGTTTTAAATCCTAGCTATGCTAGAAATATAATTAAAGATAAATTACAAAAAACTTTAAAAAATTATTTATAATATGACATACAGTTGTCAAGTTAAATAAGATACACTTCTTTTAGGAGGTAGATATTATGAAATATGAAGTAGTAGAATTACAAGAAAAGATTGTTGTAGGAATGAAAATTAAAACAACGAATCAAGAGGGAAAGGCTGTGCAAGACATAGGATTAACTTGGCAAAAGTTATTTGCTAATGGAATTTATGAGAAAATAGAAAATAAAGTAAATCATAAAACAATAGGATTATATGCACAATATGAGGGAGATTATACAAAACCTTATACATTTATGGCAGGAGCAGAAGTGAGTAAAGAAGTAGAAAGTAATGAAGGACTAGAAAGTATTGTGATTCCAAAAGGAAAATATGCAAAATTCATTCTAATAGGCGATGTGCAAAATTCAGTAGGACAAGCTTGGCAAGAAATATGGAATATGGATTTAAAAAGAAAATATACTTGTGATTTTGAAGAATATCAAAACAATTCAGAGGATATGCAAAAACAAGAAATTCATATTTATATTGCATTAGATGAGTAGAAAGGAAAAATAAAATGGCTTTTGATTATAAAAAAGAATATAAGGAATTTTATATGCCAAAGAATAAACCTAGTATTGTGGAAATTCCTAAAATAAATTATATAGCAGTTAGAGGAAAAGGAAATCCAAATGATAAAAATAGTGAATATAAAGATTCAATAGGACTTTTATATGCAATTGCCTTTACTATAAAAATGAGCTATAAAGGTACACATAAAATAGATGGCTATTTTGAGTATGTTGTTCCACCACTTGAAGGCTTTTGGTGGCAAGATGGAAGGAAGGGTGGCATTGATTATAACAATAAAGACCAAATGAACTTTATATCTATTATTAGATTACCAGACTTTGTAACAAAAGAAGATTTTGAGTGGGCTATAAAGGAAGCAACAAACAAGAAAAAAACAGATTTTTCAAAAGTAGAATTTTTAAGTTATGAGGAAGGAATTTGTGTTCAATGTATGCACATAGGTTCTTATGATGATGAGCCCAATACAATAAATTTAATGCACGAATATATGATAGAAAATGGATATGAAGTAGATATTACGGATACTCGTTTTCATCACGAAATTTATTTAAGTGATCCAAGAAGATGTGATGTAAATAAATTAAAAACAGTTATAAGACATCCAATAAAAGAAAAGGAATAATTATCGAATTGATAGAAGCAAAAACAATACTTCAAAGGGCAACACATGGAGAAGAATGGTTTGGAATTGACTATAATATGAATCTATACAAAGGGTGTTGCCATAAATGTATTTATTGTGATAGTAGAAGTAACTGCTATCAAGTAGAAGATTTTGATAAAGTAAGAGCAAAAAAAGATGAAATAGAAATATTAAATCGAGAACTAAAAACAAAAAGGAAAAAGGGTGTAATAGGCATAGGTGCCATGTCAGATACTTATAATCCTTTTGAAAAACAATATAAAATAACAAGACAAGCATTGGAACTGATTTCGTTCTATAATTTTGGAGTATCCATAGAGACAAAAAGTAATTTAATGGTTAGAGATGTAGATATATTTAAGGAAATAAACAAAAAAGCAGATATAATACTTAAATTTACAATTACATCAGCAGATGATAGTTTATCAAGAAAAATAGAACCAGGTGTATGTGTTTCTTCAGAAAGACTAAAAGCAATGAAACAATTAGCTAAAGAAGGATTATTTGTTGGGACATTATTAACACCAATTATTCCATTTATAACAGATTCAGAGGAAAATATCAGAAAGGTAATAAGATTATCTTACGAAAATGGAGCAAAATTTGTATTTTCAATGGAAGGCGTTACCTTAAGAGAAAATCAAAGAGAATACTTTTATGAGCAATTAGATAAGACTTTTCCTAAACTAAAAGAAAGATATATTAAAACTTATGGTGATAACTATTTTTGTTATCCATTAAATAGGAACTTAAAAAAAATATTTAAAGAAGAGTGTGAAAAATATGGACTATTTTATAAAATGAGTGATATAGTAAAGGCATATAAAAAAGAAAGCAAACAAGGAGAGCAATTAACCTTTATATAGAAAAAGGGAAATTATGAGTGAATATAATATATTTGTTGCTTATAAGTAGAGAGTAGTTTTAAAGGAAAAGGTATAGCAAAAGAATTATTAGAATAGGAGAATATCAATTATTAGCTTTACCATTTGACAGAAATGAAACTCCTAGATTTAAGGATAATGCTAAATTAATGAAAATAGATAATCAAGAGTTCACTGTTTATTATAGCCCAGAATGTCCTTATGTAGAATATGAAGTAAAGGAATTAACCGAATATGCAAAAGAAAATCATATTACCATTCACTTTATAAAAATAGATTCTTTAGAAAAAGCCAAAAATGTACCATGTATATTTAATAATTGGGCGAATTTTTATAAAGGTCAATTTATTTCAAATACAATATTAAATGCTAATTCATTTAAGAAGTTATTAAACTAATATATAACGCATCCTTCCAATATTTAATTTATTATATTATATGAATTTGAAAACTTAGTATTAAGTACAAATCCAGATAAAAAATAGAAACACAGATAGGCATAATGGAAACTGGGGATTTTTATTAAATAAAAAAACAGGGAAAGTAAAATTTTCTCCTATCTATGATTGTGGTTCAGCTTTCAATCCAATGCTTGAAGATAAAGAGATTGAAAAAATAAATGAAATAGAATTAAAAAATTATTGTTATTCTTATGTAAAAGAAAACGGAAAAAAGATTAATTATATGACATATATAAGACAAATGAAAAAGGAAGAATGCAATCAGGCTATTAAAAGATTATTTTTTAATATTAATATAGATGAAATAAATAGTTTTATAGAAAATATAGAAGGTATGTCTGAAGTAAGGAAAAATTTTTATAGAATAGTGATAGGAAAACGATATGAAATTTTAAAAGAAGTGTATAGGAATATAAAATAAATTAGTAAAAGTAGAGATATGAAAAAAGAAAATCTTTTTTCATATCTTTTTATTTTTTTAATATACATGTAATAGTAAAACAATTTGGAGGAAAGGTTATGAAAAAAATAAAATATGGAATAATAGGAATTTTAGTCATTGCTATATTTTCCTTAAGCATTATTTCAATGAACGCAGAAGAGGAAAAAATAACAACCAATGCTAGTACCATAAGTAATCAAAAAATAGGATGGGGAATCAAAAGAAATAATAATCATGAGCAACCAGATGTAGGAAGTAAAAATAAAAAAGTATTGGAAGAAAACAAAGGAATCTGTTTAGGAAATAAAGAAAAGAAAACAATCTATTTAACTTTTGACGAAGGTTATGAAGCGGGATATACGCCACAGTTACTTAAATGCTTAAAAGAAAATCAAGTAAAAGCAACATTTTTTATCACTGCGCACTACGTAAATAGCCAGCCAGACTTAGTAAAACAAATGATAGATGAAGGGCATATTGTAGGAAATCATACCGTCAATCATAAAAGTATGCCAGAATTAAACGAAGAGCAAATAAGAAAAGAAGTAATGGAATTACACCAAGTAATCAATGAAAAATTCAATTATGAAATGAAGTATATCAGACCACCGAAAGGAGAATATAGTGAGAAAACATTACAAGTAACCAATCAATTAGGCTATCAAACTGTCATGTGGTCATTTGCTTATGAAGACTGGAACGAAGACAAACAACCAGATGAGACAATGGCTAAGAAGAAAATATTAGATAATTTACACAATGGAGAAATCATGCTATTACATGGAAATTCAAAAACCAATACCGATGTTTTAGATGCTGTCATCAAAGATGCTAAAAATATGGGATATGAATTTAAATCGTTAGATGAATTTGAGTAGGAACGATTGCGTGTCCATTTGGGTTGCCACTGTGCCACTGAAGACGTGTGCCACTGGGG
>CAOJRU010000005.1 GCA_948442365.1 uncultured Clostridium sp. | reverse complement strand
ACTTATGCAAAATGCGTTAGCATTTTGTAATCCTTAATCCTCTCCTTCTGCCTTTTTTAAGCAAAGCGAGTTACGGATAACTTATGCAAAATGCGTTAGCATTTTGTAATCCTTAATCCTCTCCTTCTGCCTTTCTTAAGCAAAGCGAGTGTGGATAGCTTATGCAAAATGCGTTAGCATTTTGTAATCCTTAATCCTCTCCTTCTGCTTTTCTTAAGCAAAGCGAGTGTGGATAGCTTATGCAAAATGCGTTAGCATTTTGTAATCCTTAATCTTCTCCTTCTGCCTTTCTTAAGCAAAGCCAGTTGCAGATCACTTACCCTTTTGACTAACCTTTTTATCTTAAATTAGAGTAGAGCAGAAAAGCCCTACTCTTCTTAATCAAATTTATTATTCTGCTGTTGTTTCTTCTGTTTGTTCTGTTTCTTCTGCCTTTTCCACTACTTCTTCTATGCTAGTAGCTTCTTCTGTTTCAGCGGTTTGTTCTTCTTGCATTTCTGGTTCAAAACTTTCTCCTTGTTTTCCTTCAATAACAGCATTTGCCATAACATCTGCTATTAATTTCACAGCTCTTATCGCATCGTCATTTCCTGGTATTGGATAGTCTAATTCTTCTGGATTGCAGTTAGTATCTACTAATCCTACTACTGGAATTCCTAATTTTTTAGCTTCTAAGATAGCAATTCTTTCTTTTTTAGGATCAACTAAGAAGATAACTCCTGGTAATTCTTCCATGTCTTTAATTCCACCAAGATTTTTTTCCAATTTTTCCATTTCTTTTTTTAGTAATATTACTTCTTTTTTAGGTAATATATCAAAAGTACCATCTTCTTGCATAGTTTCTAAATCTTTTAATCTTTGTACTCTAGTACGAATGGTTCCAAAGTTTGTTAACATTCCTCCTAACCATCTTTGATCGACATAGTACATACCGCATTTTACTGCTGCTTCTTTCATACATTCTTGTGCTTGTTTTTTAGTTCCTACAAACAGAATTGTTTTTCCTTCTTCTGCTTGTTCTTTGATAAAGGCATATGCTTCATCTAATTTTTTTGATGTTTTTTGTAAATCGATAATGTGAATTCCATTTCTGGCTTGGAATATGTATTCAGCCATTTTAGGATCCCATCTTCTTGTTTGATGTCCAAAGTGAACACCTGCTTCTAGTAATTGTTTCATTGCAACTACTGCCATTTTAATTCCTCCCTTTTTGTTATTTCTTCCACAAAGTTTCTACATTTTTTAGGACCTATCTTTCTAGGCACTTCCCTTAAAACTCTCTTTGTGTGATTAATACGTTCGCTATTATATCATGCTTTTTCAATAATTTCAAGCTTTTTTTCTAATTTTTTGTGATTAGATTGTTTTCTTTAATTTGTCTAGTTCCTCTTTACTGATTTCCACATATTTCACATTTTCTTCTATTCAAATATTTTAAAAAAATCAATTCTATTTTTCATTGCAAATTTTGAATCTTTTTACAAAATAGCACCAATCATTCCTGCATCATTACCTAAAACAGCAGTTTTAATCTCAATATTTTTCCTCACCAAATCTTCCTTATTTAGTGTTTGCAATATTTGTTTCAATCGTTCTAAAAACACCTCTTCAAAATAAACAAAACTTCCACCAATTCCTATTACTTGAGGTTCAAACATAAAAATCAAATTTTGTATTCCAACGCTCAAATCTTCAACATATTCGGACACAATTCTTTCGATCTTTTCATAATCAGGATTTTCTGGACGATTTCTTTGGATTATTTTTAATAATTCTTCTCCTCTTGTCGTTTCATCTAAATTCAATGCTTTTCTAAGCTTGTCCTTAAAAACCTTCATAGAACCATATCTTTCAAAACAACCTTTTCTTCCACAATGGCATGGTATTCCATTTTTTTCAATTACCATATGACCAAATTCATATCCTGGTTTTTTACCAGCTTCTAATAATTTATTATCTAAAAAGACAGCTCCTCCAATTCCCGTTCCTAATGTCAAAAACACGCTTCTTTCATATCCTTGTAGACAACCATAGGCATGTTCTGCTAAAGCCGCACATTTTGCATCATTTCTTATTCTAATGGGTAAGTTAATTTCCTGTAATGCTTCTGCCAAATTATAATTCTTTATTTCTAAGTTTCCGCTTGTAATAACAAATCCATCTTCAGAACGTCCTGGCATTCCTATTCCCACTTCTTTTATTTCATATCGCTGTTTCAATGGATGAATCTCACTTATTATATACGATACAATGCTTCTTTTTATGTCCTGTTTTTCTTCCTTCATCAGTCTTTTTTCAATTTTCTCTATTATCTTTCCCTTATCATCTAATACTCCGATTGCTATATGACTTCCTCCTAAATCAATTCCAATTTTCATTTTTTTTCACCCTTTCTAGTGTGGCATTTTAAACACATTTTTTATACCATTTTCAATTAAAATCTTATACTATACCTATCATATCCTGAACTTTTCCTATGCAATAAAAAAGGGACTTGAGCGAATAACATCACTCAATCCCTATCCAAAAAGGATTCTTCCAATGCACATTTTTCTTTTTATACGCCATAGGCTGAGAATAAGAAGTTACCCATATATACTTGTACACATGGTACTAATACAACAATTACGAAGAATATCAAGACAGCTCCAACGATAGCATACACTACTTGTGGTAATGCCTTCATAATCTTAGTCATAATATTGTCAATATCAATTTCCATATATTCTACTAATTTTTCCATCATTTCTGTTAAGTCTGTTTGCATACCTATTTTCAACATTTCTGTTATCATTGGTTTGGCTAATCCTGACTTCTCAAATGGTTCAATCCAAGAGGATCCCGTCAAAATATTGTTAATCGATGTTTCTATAATGGATAGCATAACATAATTTTTAATGACATTTTTACTAACTTCAATAGAATCTTGTATTCTCATGCCATTTTTCATGTTTAATAACATAGCTTTTAAAAATCTTGAAAAATCCAAAGCAAATATTAATTCTCCAAAGATTGGCATTTTATATTTAAAATAATGGTAATTATATTTTCCTTTTGGTGTACGAACATAAAAGACAATCGCTCCTACAATAGCAAGGATAATGAAAGTCGGTATATACCAGTAGAGAATAACTTGATCTATAAATCCTGCAAACCATATGGTTATAGCTGGTAACTCTTCTTCCGTTCCTAACTCATCAAAAATTCCTTGAATGGCTGGAATGGCTACTAATGTTCCTACTACTAGCATAACTAATAACAAAACAAATTGTACGATATTCGGAATTAAGATCGATCTTAATTTTTTATTCAACGCCTCTGTTTCATCTAAATATTTAACAGCTTGTTCTAAGGAACTGGTAAGCGATCCAGATAATTCCCCTACTTTTATCATATTGACATAGATATAAGGAAATACATTCTCATAATATTCCATCGTAGTATACATATTTTCTCCGGCTTCGACTCCAGCTAAAATATCTTCTAAAATACCTTTAAAAGATACATTTTCTGTACTTTTTATAATGGTATCTAACGCATGAATATTATTGAAATTGGCCTTTTTTAACAAATAAAAGTTTTGTGTAAATACTACCAAATCTCTTTGTGTTATTTTTTCCGTTTTCGCAAAATATAAATTGACTTTTTCTTTGGTCGTTAACGTTTTTTTCTGAACTCCTAATTGTGTGGTATTTACATTTTTCATAATTTCTTGTATATCTGTAACGTTTCTCTTTTGTTTCTTTTGCTTATTGTTGGAACGGTAAGAAATTTGTTCAATCGAAATAGGCATTAAATTACCATTTTTTAATGATTTCATTAAGTTTTGTCTACTTGGTGATTCGACTTTGTTTTTTACGACAACTCCTGTCTTAGTTACAGCCTTATACATATATATAGGCATTTTTTGTACCTCCTATTTTTATTTATCACGTTTAATCTTTAATTGCATAATGGTTCTATTTAAGATTTCTAGGTTCTTTTCTTCAATTTGTGCTTTTGCTTGGTCTAAAGTAATTTTATCTTGTACAAAAAGCTCAGCTAACGAATTGATTAATCCTATACTTCCTTTTTCTAAGTTACTTTGTATCGCATCTTCTATTTCGGATACGCTTAATTTTTCTTTACGTATGATACCTGCGACAATATTATCTACTACCATTACTTCTGGTACTAAAACTAATTTTCCATTGGTTCCTGGTAATAATCTTTGTGAAACTACCAATTTTAATAAAGCAGATAGTAGGTATTTTACACTCGCTTGGTCTCTCACTTCATAAAAGTTAATCATTCTGTCGATGGTCTCTGCACAAGATTTGGTATGCAAAGTCCCTATTACTAGGTGGCCTGATTCTGCCATTTCGATGGCTGCTTCCATTGTTACTTTATCACGAATTTCTCCAATAACTAGAATGTCGCAATCCTCTCTTAAAGAATTTTTTACACCATCACTAAAAGTTAAACTATCCCTTCCTTTTCCTATTTCTTTTTGCACAATTAGAGATTTTTTAGAGTGATGTTTATATTCTACTGGGTTTTCTAGTGTTAGAATTTTTTTATTTTGATTTTCATTAATATGATTAATTAAGGCATTTAAGGTTGTACTTTTACCAGAGTTGGTTTTTCCTGTTACTAAGATTAATCCTTGTGGTTGGTAAGTCATTCTTCTTACAATATCTGGTACACCTAAGGATTCATATTCTGGTAATTCATTTTTAATTAACCTTAATGTACATAGTGGAACATCATCTGATAAAGAAATATTGACTCTTAAACGAATGTCTTTATATTCATAAGAAGTATCCAATTTTCTGGTATTATTAAATACTTCATCTTTGTCTACATTTCCTTGTACTAAATAATCATAATATTCTGACATATCATCTGGTGTTAATACTTTACTATTTGGTACTGGGACTAACTTTCTAGCAATTCTCAGCATGGGTTTATTATCACATATCAAGTGTACATCCGAAGCATCTAATTTTATCGCTTCATCTAATATTTGATCTAAATTCATAGCTTCCTCCTTTGTTTACTATTAAAAAATTAATAGTTTTTTGTTTAATTCTTCTAATGTCGTATATCCATTGATAATTTTTCTAATACCATCTATTGCTAATGGTTGATATCCTTGTTGTAAAGCTAATTTTCGAATTTCTAAACTAGATTTACCACTCATAATGGTTTCTTTGATTTCATCGGTTAAATCTAAAACTTCAAAAATTCCGATTCTATCATAATATCCTGTATTATTACAATACTTGCAACCTGGAGCATCATAGGTTGTCCCACTTAAATCAAATGTAACATTGTATTTTTCGCCGATGGCTGTGATAATTTTCTTTTCTTCTTCGTCAAATTTTCTTTCTTTTTTACATTTTGGACATAACTTTCTTACTAATCTTTGGGAAATAGCTGTCGCTAAAGTACTTGAAATATCATAATCAGAAAGTCCCATTTTTCTTAATCTAGTAATTACTTCTATACTATCAATGGTATGAATGGTTGATAATACATAATGTCCGGTTTGTCCTGCTTGGATGGCTATTTCTCCTGTTTCCGTATCTCTAATTTCTCCTACTAATACGATGTCTGGATCTTGTCTTAGTACCGTTCTTAAAGAACCTGAGAAAGAAGATTTGGCATCTACTTCAATTTGATTTAATCCTGGTATTCTAATTTCTACTGGGTCTTCAATCGTAGTAATGTTAATTTCTGGACTGTTTAAATAATCCATAATACTATATAAAGTCGTTGTTTTTCCTTCTCCAGTAGGAGCAGCTATAATCGTAATACTGTTCTTTTTTTGAATACTTTTTTTCAAACTTTCTTCATTTCCTGGAAATCCTAATTCAAATATATTTTTAATATTGGAATTTTTCTTTAGTAATCTTAAAACAAATTTTTCTCCATACACATTTGGTTGAGAAGATACACGAATATTGTAATCATCATATAATAAGATTCTACCATCTTGTGATTCTTGTTTTTCTTGGTGCATATTAGAAATTGCTTTTAGTCTTCCGTATGATTTGTGGTTGTTTTTCCTTTTTTATCTTAGCGGCTGTAAATAATTCTCCATCAATCCTATATCTAACTCTTAATTCCTTTGCCATTGGCTCAATATGAATATCACTTGCTCTACGCTTCATTCCTGTTTTGATAATGCTATCTACCATTCCTATGGCAGTATCATTATTTTCTGTTTCCATATCAAAATCAGTGGTTACTTCCCCTTCATAAGATTTTAAAATTCTCTCAATATCTCTTTCAAAGGTAATGTAACTATCCATTACTAAGCCTTTATTTAACAATAATAATCTAACCGCACTTATATTTTTAGCATTTGTCGTATTGGCAAAACATACCTTTATTTTTCCAGATGCTACTTCAAAAGGAACGACTTTATTTTTCTGGGCTACATCTAAAGAAAAATAATCGGTTAATTTTACTTTTACTTTATCACCTTTTAAAAGAATTCCCTTTTCTCCTAAAATTTCTCCTATGGCTTCGATTAATTTATTAGGCTCGCATAAATCTAATTGATATAAAATATCTCCTAATTTTTGGTCTGGGTGTTCTCTTTGATATTGTAAAGCTGTTTCAATATCTTTTTCTTTTACAATTCCCCTTTTTACCAGTTCTACTCCTATGGGTTGTCTTCTTTTTGTATCCATGTTTTTTCTCCCTTCTATTTGAAGTTTCTTTTGTATCTTTCCTATTTATTATACTATAATTTGCCTGCTTTTTGTGGCCATTTGTATAATTACATAAATTTACTAATTTTTTAAAGTATACTCTATAATTTTTGGTGTTGTTGAATTTTCCATTGTAATACTAACCGTTACTACATTTTTTCCATTTTGTATTTTATGTGTAAAAGAACATTCTTTTACATAAGTACATATTTTTACTTTATCTTTGTAAATTGCTTCATTTTCTTTGATAAACGTGTACTGTACACCATTATCAAATACAATATAATTGCCTTCTCCCTCTTCTCCCTCTTGCTTACATTCCAATACTTTGATGTTACTATGGTTGACTTCTTCTGAAAAAAAAGTATTAAATTTTGTGTATTCTGTTATAGGATTGATATTACCTGTTACCGCTGATGTATTTCGATAAAAGTAATTGCTAAGCATAGCTATACTAGCAATTACAACGGTTAATGCGATAACATATATAATTAAGGATGTAACAGTAATTCCTTTTTCTGATTTCATACTAATTCTCCTTTGATCTAATGGTTGAAAGCTCTATCTTTTGAGGCACATTTTTATAGTTATATTGAATGGTTACGATTACTCTTTTTACAATCTCACTATCTTTGTTAGGCTCTATATCTGCATAATCTTCTACCTGAACGTTTTTATAAAATCCTCGTTGCTCTGGTATTTCAGATATTTCAGCCGTGTTGCTGTCGTCTATTCTATCAAAACTCACATTTTTTAATTTTTCTATTTCTTCCACTGCTATTTCTGTTGCTTGTGCTTTTAATTCTATTTCTTTGGCTGAACTATTTAAATGATAAGATAACATCGCAATTAACGATACAAATATAAATAGTACTACGATGGAAATCGCTATATCCATACCTGTATATCCTTTTTCACTTTTTACATTCATATTAAACTCCTCTACAATTTGTGATAAATAGAACTAACATTAACATTAAAACATTGAAAGTTCCTAAGAATAATCCAATACTTAGTTTATTTGTAATTTGTTCTTCTGTATGTTTCTTTCTTTTTTTTCTTTCGCTTATTTTATACATGAATAGGTATAAAGAAATGGCTAACAATGTAAAAATAATGGCATTTTGTGTTATATATTCACCAGTAAAGATTATCATCGTAAGGATCATTAATAAAATTCCTGTGACATAACTGTTTTTGGCGTATTTTTTTAGTGTTATGGTATCTAATAACAAAACAATTATGTAACAAATTAAGTATATACCATATCTATAAATATTAGCTTGTTCTACTATGTATAGATATACCATATACATAATAGATATTACAATTCCATATACAGATACCAATTTATCTATTTTTCGATTTTCTTTGTCTATTCCTGCTACTAATATAATAAATGTTATATAGAAAATCATAAAACAAAATTCAGCTATTTTAATGGCATTTAAAGTTTCAAAGTTGAATTTCATGACATAAGCTATTCCTACAAATAGTATGCCTGATAACATTTCTAAAATTAGATAACGTGGTCTTATTTTGTCTTTGCAATATCTACATTTCCCCTTCAAAAATACATAACTAATGATTGGTATTAAGTCTAAAAAACCTAATTTGTGATTACAATTAGGACAGTATGAATGGGTATGTACAATATCTTGTCTTTTCGGAATTCTATAAACGGCTAGTGTATAGAAACTTCCAAATAGTGTTCCTATGATAAATATTAGTATGTAAAATGTTAGGTTCATTGTTTTTCCTCTTTTGCTTATTTTTAATTTTAGCCATACACACGTGGTGTGCGTATGGCTTTATATTAATCTTATTATCTTATGAATTTGTTGGTCCAGTTAATTTTCCTTCTGGATTTATTGTCCAAATATAATTCTTGTCTTTTCCTGCATAAGTAACTTTTACAGCTGTAACTGCTTCTGGTGTACCACCTTTTATTTCTTCTACAGTTACTTTGATTTTAGCATCATTATTGGTACCTATATTAGCATTATTTCTTGTCATTTTAGTTGTTATTGTGCTAGCATCAATTACTGGCTTATCAGTATCAGGAATTGTTGGATCTAATTTATCTGCTAATATTTCAGCTAAACCTAATTTTATAGATTCTTCTACTTCTGCTTGTAATGTTGTTTCATTGGCACCTTTTGCTTTTGTCAAAATACCATTATCCCCTGTAAGCATAGCAATAGACACCCCAGCTAAAATTAATAATACAATAATTGTGATAACTAAAGCGATTAAAGTAATACCGTTTTGTTTTTTCATCATGATTTTTTCCTCCTTTTCTTTTTTCTTTTGAATATATAAAATATATTTTGAATTATATGAGTTATCATATAACGTTAAAAACTTAATTATTTGGTACCCTTATCTTGGAAGAATTGTCCTCCAGACGTTGTGGTATTTTCTGGTGTAGAAGTGCTAGATGTACCATTTGAATTATTTATATCATTTGAATTCATACCACTATTATTAGTAGTATTTCCATTTCCTGTTGTTGTTCCAGATGTTCCAGTTCCTGAATTTGTATTTCCTGTTGAAGAATTAGCTGTGGTTGTATTGGTTCCTGTTGTTTCATACGAAGAAAATGGATTGGCCTTTCCTGGTTTATAATTTTGTATATTTTTATAATTATTTAAGTCAGTCGAATCAACCTCATAAGTCATAATAATTTGGTTTTCGTCTACCCCTTCCGCTTCTGCCAACTCCTTCTTGACATTTTCTGGTGTCGTATAAGAAACGGGATTAGGTATTGTCTTTGTCATGGGAACATACTCATATAATAAAATTCCTAACAATAAAAGGATAGCCAAACATAATAATAATGCAATAATCAATTCTTTTACAATTGTTTTTGTCATGTTATCCCCCTTTCTTTTTATTGTGCTACATTCACTCTATTTGTGGTATTGGATGTAGCTGTGTTATTTCCACCTGCTGTATTGGTACTATTGGTATTCTTGTTCGTATTGGTCGTATTTGTACCATTTTGTGTATTGGTTGTATTATTTTTATCTTCTGGTAATCCCACATTTGGATTACTGGTTTCTGAAACTTCTTTAATGGCAATTTCTTTACAAATAAATGTTGCTTGTAGTGTATCTCCAGATGGTACCATTTTAAAGTCTTCTATTTTAAATCCTAACGTACTATCATTTTCAATATCTGATATAAAATCAGTAATAGAAATATAACTTCCATTTACTGTGAATCTTAGATTATAGGTACTACTTGTATTTCCTCGAACAATATCAATTCTTACAACCGCACCTTCACTGGTAGCATAATTTCCTAATTTAACCCATAATGTCTCTATTTCATATCTTTCCAATTGTCCTGCTGTATCGATACTACCATCTGAACTAATTACTGTCATATCATCATATTCTTTTTTGGTTTGTTCTAATTTTTTACTACTTTCTTCTACTGTACTAACCGTTTGTCTATAATCTTTTTCTGCTAACTTACTAGCTTCTTGAATTTTTCCGTTTAACTCTTTATTTTTTTGTTGAATTCCCATATAGCTTAGGACTTCTATATTTCCTACTTTAAATCCACTAACTGCTATATAGATAGAAAGTATTAATAATAATCCAATTAGAATTAACATTAATAATTTTTTCATGGCAAATCTCCTTCTATTTTAATACTAACTACATTATTATCTTTTTGTCCTGCTGTTGAAATGATATTTGTTAAAATCACTTCTGTTTTCATTTTTGCTACAAAATAACCTAATTGTTCATATTTATTGGATTGTGCATTAATTATAATATGAGTACTGCTGGTATTTTCAATGGAAGTTAATTGCACATTTTCTGGTACAATTGACATGATTTGATTTAATAAATTAGGTATTGCATTTCTTGTTTTATTTCGATCGGTAAGTCTGTTATTGGCCTCTTCTAAATTCTTTAACATATTGGTATATTCATTAATTTTACTGTTAATTTTGTCATTGTCTGTTTTGGCTAATCCAATTTGACCATTTGTAGCGGCAATAGATTCTTCAGCTTGTTGTGATTTTTTGTTTAATTGATTCGCTAATACGCCAGAAAATCCTGAATACATAACAACTAATAGAATTAAAGCAATTGCTATTCTAAGTAATCCTGTTTCTGTTTTATCAAATGGTTGTCCTAAATCCCAAGTAAACATATTGCTTGCACCATGCTTTAACTTTGTAGTCTCATTTCCCCCTACTTCTATTTTTAACCAATCAGGAATTTTATCGGCAAGGGTTTGACTTTTAAAGTTCATTCCGCTAATGCCTTCTCCTATTCCCATCATTCCTAAAGAGATAGCAGAATTTACTTCGATATAATCTTTAATACTAATATCACCTGCTGTGGATTGAATAAAATATGGTTTTAATATTTCGCACTCTACCCCTTCTAAGTATTCTTGGAAATATAAATCAATATTATTAATTAAGGCAGCTGTTCCTGTAATGTAAACTTTCTTAATTCTGTCACCATTTTCTCTTATAATACTTCTTACATTTCCTACTATACTATATAGCGTTGGCATAATGTCTTCTAAATACGTAGATTGTTCTTCTTGTAGTTCTCTTCCTTCCGATGTGTAAATGGTTGTATTTTTACAAATTTCATAGGCTTTTAGATACGAATTTTCTTTTAGATTGATTTTGGTTAAAAAGTCTTTGCTTCCTTCTTCTATTTTATCAATATTATAAATTTTGTCATCTAATATAGTCGTTACGGTTGTTGTATCTTCTATGTTAACAATTAAAGCATTTTCATGTTTTTCTATATCAATTAAATTAGGAATTGCCATAGAAATTGGTGAAATACTAGCTAATTTATAACCTTCTATTTGTTGTATTTGTTTGTTTAATTCAATTTTATTTTCTGCCACATGGATAACTCTTATTTTTTCTCTTTCCTCTTGATTTCCAACGATAGCATATCTGCTTTCAAATACATTTGGATTATATCCTTTTTCAGCACAGTAGGAGTCAAATTCTGTTTTAATGGCTTTTTGCAAGTCATTTTTGGTTAATAAAGCAAACATGTCAAAATAATTGTACATTTCTTCTGATAGGTTAATACTAATTGGTGCTTTTTGACTATAGGTTTCCTGAATAATTTGTGCGATTGCTTCCCCTAATTTATCATAAAACATCAATCCAAAAGCATCTACTTTTACTTTATCATGATCTTTTGAAACTTTTGCATATTTAATTAAATGTTCTTCAATATATAGCCCTAAGCAATTTCCATTCGCCATTGTCTTCTCCTTTTTAATTGATATATTTTTATTTTTTACAAATTTACAAAATCCATACTTGAATAATTTACACATTTCTTCAAATATATTTATATTTTATCTTTATTTGGCAAAAAGTCAATACATTTAATACACTTGTAACAAAAATGTAACACATTTGTAATACTAAGGTTTTTCTTGTATTTTTCGCAACTTACAAATAAAAAAGCCATCGGTCTTTTCATTGGGATAAATCTGTATAAACTTATCTCTTTCGACATTTTTTTCAAAAAATTCTTCTTTTATAGCATCCAAATTGACTATTTCAAATCTTTTATTCTTTACTAAAAATTCGTTGATTATCTTTTCATTTTCTTCCTTTAAAATACTACAAGTAGAATACACTAATTCTCCTCCTACTTTCAAATAGTAAGAGCAATTTTCTAATATGTTTTGTTGTATTTTTGTAATTTCTTCCAAATCTTCCATTTTTCTTTTCCACTTGATGTCTGGTTTTCTTTTAATAACGCCAATCCCTAAGCACGGAACATCTAGTAATATTTTATCAAATGCTTCTTTATATTTTTCTTCATATTGGCTAGCATCTTTTACTTCTGTTTTAATTATCTTAATTCCTAATCGGTGTGCTGTTTTTTCTACTAACTTCACTCTATGTTCATGTAAATCCCAAGCGATAATTTCTCCTTGATTTTTCATTCTTTCTGCCATATAGGTTGTTTTACCGCCTGGACTACTACAAGCATCCAATACTTTTTCATTTGGTTTTGGATTTAATAGGAATGGGATCCATCCTGCTGCTTCATCTTGAACGGTAAATAAACCCTCTTTAAAAGTATTTTTTCCTTCTATATTTTTTGCTCCCTCTAACACTAGAAAATTGTCCATATCTGCTTGTTCTACTTGGATTCCTTCCTTTTCTAATTTTTGTCTTAATTGTTGTTTATCAATCTTTAAAGAATTAACCCTTACATGTAGTTGTGGTTTTATATTACTATCGTGACAAATTTTCTCCACTTGCTCAAGGGAATGATCCTGAAGCAATTTTTCTACGATCCAGCTTGGCATAGAATTTGTTTTACTAATTCTTTCTATCTCATTTTCTATGGTAAAAAAATCTTCAAAATCCTTTTTCTCTACTTTTCGTAAAATGGCATTTACAAAATTGCTGCTTGCCTTATGCCCGTATCTTTTAGCCAGATTAACTCCTTCATTAACCGCAGCGGATTTAGGAACTCTATCTAAAAATAATATCTGATATATACTCATTCTTAAGATATTTAAAATCCATAATGAAATTTTTTTAATTTTGATGGAAGAATACTTTTTTATTATTTCATCTATTGTCAATCTCCAAGAAATGGTACCATACACAATTTCAGAAATAAATCCAATATCTCGTTCATTCATATCTATTTTTTCTTTTCTTGCTTTGTTGAATGCTTCATCCAATGCAATATTAGAATAAGCATCGCTTTTATCCACTTCATACAATACTTTTAGTGCTATTTCTCTTACCTTATCTATCATCTTTCTCCCTTCAATTTGCCAATGTGCCATTGGGGACGGACCTTTTTGGCAATTTTCTGCCATTGGTTTCCTAAGTTTGTTTGGCAAATTCTTTGCCATTGGTTCCAGGCTTATTTGGCAACTTCTTACTTTCTGTGATTTTTCATAATTTTGGGGATTTCCTCAACTGTGCGAGCATTAAGCACGCTTACTATTAACTAATACCTTCTTTTATAGAGGAAAAACCATGTAATCGAATTATATAATTTTTTACAAAAAATTTCTACTGGTTTTGTATATTTTTTCTAATTCTTGGAAAGGATATTTGTAAAAGATTTTTTGGAGGTTGATTATGGATATAAAAAAACATTTAATTATAACTGGTAATTCAACAGTTTCTTGGAAAGATGCCATTGTAAAAGCAATTGCTGAAGCTTCAAAGACAATTGATTATTTATCAGAAGTAAAAATTTTAGAGCAAAGAGCTAGTATTGATGGTGACAAAATTTTAGAATATTTTGTTGATTTGGATATTAGTTTTACACTTGATTTGAATAGAAACAAAAATTAAGGAGGTAGTATAAATGGATCCATTAGAAACAAAACAAACTTATCAAGAATATGTGGATAAAAAATCTCCCAACTCTCCTATTTTAAAAAATTGCTTCAATGCTTTTTGGGTTGGCGGATTAATTTGTACCATTGGACAAGTTATTCTTAATATATGTAAAGAAAGAGGTTTTGATACCCAAACATCTGGTACAATTGTTTCCATTTTATTAATTGGAATTTCTGCTTTTTTAACTGGTCTGAATTTATTTAATAAAATAGGTAAATTTGCTGGCGCTGGTTCTTTAGTTCCTATTACTGGATTTGCCAATTCAATTGTATCACCTGCTATGGAATACAAATCAGAAGGCTATGTTATGGGAGTTGGTGGAAAGATGTTCACCGTTGCTGGTCCTGTTTTAGTATTTGGTATTTCTGCTTCTATTTTAGTAGGTATCATATTCTTGATATTTAATACACAAAGTATGACTTTGGTTTAAATTTTAAAAGTTAAGGAGATGATGTTTTGGAAAAATTAGGAAAACAAACTATAAAATTTAGTACACCCCCAACCATTTTAGATTGTGCCTCAATTGTTGGTCCAAAAGAAGCACAAGGTCCTTTATCTAAATATTTTGATCAAACATTAGATGATGAGTTCTGGGGTGAAAAAACATGGGAAAAAGCAGAAAGTAAAATTATAAAGGAAACTGTCAATACCGTTATTTCTAAATCTGGTGTACCAGCTAATGAAATTGATTGTATGTTTGCTGGTGACTTATTAAATCAATGTATTTCTTCTAGTTTCGGTTTACGAGAATTAAGCATCCCTTTCTTTGGTGTTTTTGGTGCTTGCTCTACTTTTGTGGAGTCTATGAGTTTGGGTGCTATGGCAGTAGAAAGTTTTGCTAATAATGTTTTATGTGCTACTTCTAGTCACTTTTGTAGTGCTGAAAAGCAATTTAGATTTCCTTTAGAATTAGGAAATCAACGTCCACCTACAAGTCAATGGACGGTTACAGGTTCAGGGGCAGCCATTTTAACAAAAGATGGTCAAGGTCCTTATATTACCCATATTACTCCTGGAAAAATTGTAGATATGGGAATTAAAGATGCTAATAACATGGGCGCTGCTATGGCTCCTGCTTTTGCAGACACGTTAATTACTCATTTCTTAGATACTGGCAGAAATCCAAGTTATTATGATGCCATTATCAGTGGTGACTTAGGACATGTTGGTAAAGAAATTGCTATTGATATTGCTAAATCACAAGGCTATAATATTAAATCAAATTACAATGACTGTGGTGTTTTAATTTTTGATAAAAATGCTCAAGATACTCACTCTGGTGGTAGTGGTTGTGCTTGCTGTGGAACGGTATTTTCTGGTTATTTCTTTAAACAATTAAAGGAAAACAAAATGAAAAAAATATTATTAATTGCAACAGGAGCTTTAATGAATTCAACAAGTTCTCAACAAGGCGAGTCAATTCCTGGTATTGCTCATGCAATTAGTATAGAAGCTTAAAAAGGAATTCAGGGATTTCTTAGCTGTAGCATTTTAAATGCGTACAGATAAGTTATACCTTTAGGTACGTTCCTTAAAATCCCTAAAAGGAGGAAATTTTATGAATGTTAATTGGGCTAATGTTTTTGATTGGATGATGTTATTAAAATGTTTTGTTACTGGTGGAGTTATCTGTATTATTGGTCAAATTTTGATTGATAAAACCAAACTTACTCCTGCTAAAATATTAGTTATTTTTGTAACAGCTGGTGCTATTCTTGGTGGATTGGGTATTTATCAGTATATTGTTGATTTTGCTGGTGCTGGTGCTACCGTTCCTTTAACTGGTTTTGGTTATAATCTTGCTAAAGGTGCTATTGAAGCAGTTAGAGAAAGTGGATTAGTTGGTGCTTTTACTGGTGGTGTTAAGGCTGCTGCTGGTGGTATTGCTGCTGCTGTGTTCTTTGGTTATCTTGCTTCTTTGATTTCAAAACCTAAAATGAAAAAGCAATAAAGAGTAAAAAAAAAGCATAGGATTTATGCTTTTTTTGCTACTTCTGCAATTTCTGTAAATGCTTTTGGATCCGTTACAGCAATTTCTGCTAACATTTTACGATTGATGGTAACATTTGCTTTTTTTAGTCCTGCAATCATTTTGCTATAAGTGGTTCCATTCATTCTTGCTGCTGCATTAATTCTTGCAATCCATAATTTTCTAAAGTTACTTTTTTTATCTTTTCTTCCTACATAGGCATAAGATAAAGATTTCATAACGGCTTGGTTTGCATTTCTAAATCTATAACTTTTTGCTCCATAATATCCTTTTGCTTGTTTTAATATTTTTTTATGTCTTGCTCTTGTTGTTCTAGCTGTTTTTACTCTTGCCATTTCTTTTCACCTTCCTTTTTTATTTAACAGGGATTTTATCAAATCATCTTTATTTTCTCCCTACTATTTAATATTCACCTTTTCTTAATTTCCATAAGGTAATAATTTTTTGATAGTTTCTACACATGTTTTGTCTGCATATGCATTTTGAATTTTTCCTGATTTTTTTTGTCTACTTGTTTTATTGGCTAATAAGTGTCTTCTGTTTGATTTTGTTCTTTTTACTTTCCCTGTAGCTGTTAATGAATATCTTTTCTTAGCAGCTTTGTTCGTTTTTAGTTTTGGCATAATAATAACTCCTTTCGTTTTTACTTTTATATTAGACAGATAATTTATTTATCTGCTTTTTTAGCTAATATGATAGACATATTTCTACCTTCTAATTTTGGTGCTTTTTCAACAGTTGATACTTCTTCTAAAGCTTCGCTAAATCTGTTTAAAACGGCTTCTCCTGCTTTTGCGTTGTTGACTTCTCTTCCTCTAAATCGAACCGTTATTTTTACTTTGTTTCCATCCGTTAAAAACTTTCTTGCATTTTTACATTTAAAACCAAAGTCATGTTCTTCGATATTTGGGGTTACTCTTAATTCTTTTATCTCAAAAACTTTTTGTTTTTTCTTAGCTTCTTTTTCTTTTTTAGCTTGCTCGAATTTGTATTTTCCATAGTTCATAATTTTACAAACTGGTGGATTGGTATTTGGAGCAACCAGCACTAAGTCTAAATTTTTGCTTTCTGCTTTTTCTAATGCTTCCTCAAATGGAATCACTCCTGCTTTTTGTCCATTATCCTCTATCAATTGTACCTCTTTTGCTCTTATTTGTCTGTTGATTGGTAATTCTTGTTTAATTTGAAAACACCTCCATAAAATTAAAATTCTTCACGTTATTACGCATATTTATCTTGTATGGCGCTTTTCTCCCTTTGGTCGAAAATTCCTACAATCTAAAAAATTTGACTTTGTTACAAGTCAAATCAATAATAAAGCCCTAAAGTACAATACTTTGGATTTATTTTATTCTAACCTTTTTCCTTATTTGGATCAGGTGAGAAGTTTGACTTCTTCTTGTAACGTGTTATATTATATACTATCTAATAGCTTTTTGTCAAGCTTTTTTCAAAAAATCACATAAATTAACACGCCAATTGTTTGAATGATAAACAGATTCAAAACATTAGAAGTCAAAAGATTATTCGTTGCTTCCACAACCCCTAACATATCATCTTCTTTTTTTGTTTTATAATGTTTTTGTGCTTCAAAAAAGGTTATTAATTCTGGTATACTTGTAATAAAACCAAGCAAAATACCTATTACAACTTGTGAAACATTGAATTGATTACACAAATTATTTAGTGTCTCACCTAATAATTCTCCTATGGCATATAATAAAATTCCTGTTCCTATTAAAATCAAAACATAAAGTACAGTTTTTCTTGTGTTTCCTTTCTCTGTCAAACCTTCCTTTTCAATTTGTTTTTCTATTTCCATATCTTCCTTTTTTAAATATAATTTATGGACATTATGATCGATATATTGAAATAACATATATAAAATTAAAAAAGCAGGAACAATAAGCAAATTGATTTCAATGTTTTTCCATATTAATATAATGGGAATTATTATTGTAATAATAACAAGCACTAAATCTGTTTTTATGGCTCTATTGGTAAAAGCTTTTTTATTTTTGTTCATGATAATAGAAGTCATATATTGAATTAAATTAATTACATTAGAACTTACTATATTAAAAATACTTGTACCCATAAGTCCTTTCATACTTGAAACACTAATGGTTAAAAGTTCTGGTACAGAAGTTGCATAACCAGCAATATTACCTACTGTTTTAGGTTTTAAATTTAAGTTCTCTGCTAACTTTCGAAGTGTTATTACTAAAATATATTTAGATATCAAAACTATCCATCCAGAATATAGAATAAATTTTACAATCTCAAAAAACATCTCTCTTCTCCTTTAGCGTTGCCACTGTGCCACTGGGGACGGACCTTTTTGGCAACTTTCTTTTATTTTATCCAATTTCTTGCCAATTATTAGAAAATATAGTATAATTGCGTCATCAGATAATGAGAGGAGAAAAAAATATGATTGATATTAAATTTTTAAGAGAGAATCCTGGCATTGTAAAAGAAAACATCAAAAAGAAATTTCAAGACCATAAACTTATTTTAGTAGATGAAGTCATTGATTTAGATATAAAAAATAGACAAGCCAAATTAAATGGAGATAATCTAAGGGCAGAAAGAAAAAGTTTAAGCAATCAAATTGGTAGTTTAATGCAAGCTGGCAACAAAGAGGAAGCTGATAAAATAAAAAAGCAAGTAAATGAAATCAATCAGAAATTAGAAGAAAATGAGAAATTAGAAAATACCTATGCAGAAGAAATCAAAAACAAAATGATGAAAATCCCTAATATTATGCATGATTCTGTGCCTATTGGAAAAGATGATAGCGAAAATGTAGAAGTACAAAAATATGGTGAACCTATCGTTCCAGATTATGAAATCCCATTTCATGGCGAAATCTTGGAAAGTTTAGGAGGACTTGATTTAGATAGTGCTAGAAGAGTATCTGGAAATGGATTTTACTACTTAATGGGAGATGTAGCAAGACTTCATTCAGCCGTTTTAACCTATGCGAGAGATTTTATGATTAACAAAGGTTTTACTTATTGTATTCCTCCTTTTATGATACGTTCTGATGTTGTAACAGGTGTTATGAGTTTTGAAGAAATGGATGCCATGATGTATAAAATTGAAGGAGAAGATTTATATTTGATTGGTACCAGTGAACATTCTATGATTGGTAAATTTAAAGATCAAATTTTAAAGAAAGAAAATCTACCTTATAACATGACTTCTTATTCTCCTTGTTTTAGAAAAGAAAAAGGAGCTCACGGCATTGAAGAACGTGGAGTTTATCGAATTCATCAATTTGAAAAACAAGAAATGATAGTCGTTTGTGAACCAGAACAATCTTGGGAATGGTATGACAAAATGTGGTCATACACCGTAGAATTCTTCAGAAGTATGAACATTCCAGTTAGGACACTTGAATGTTGTAGTGGAGATTTAGCAGATTTGAAAGCAAAATCTTGTGACATAGAAGCTTGGAGCCCAAGACAAAAGAAATATTTTGAGGTTGGCAGTTGTTCTAATTTAACAGATGCCCAAGCTCGCAGATTAGGAATTCGTATAAAAGGAGAAAACGGAAATTATTTTGCACATACACTTAATAATACCGTAGTTGCTCCTCCTCGTATGTTAATTTCTATTATGGAAAATAATTATCAACCTAATGGTAGTGTTATTGTTCCTGAAGTTCTAAGACCTTATATGGGTGGATTGGAAAAAATAAATTGCCAATAATTTGTCATTGATTTCCTAAGTTTAAATGGCAGATAATGTGCCACTGGGGACGGACCTTTTTGGCAACTATAATGTTTAGTGTTATTTAGATTGTATGGTATATAAAAATATAGTGACGCACAGTTTGGAAGGACACTTATTCATACAGAAGAAATAGATTAACTTTTCTACCTATGAAATATATCTAATGACTTTATATGATTCGTCCCACCAATAAAGAACGAAATTTTTATATACCATACAATCTAATAAAAAATAAATCAAAGATTGCCAAAAAGGTCCGTCCCCACTGGCACAGTGGCAACTTTAAAGGAGAAATATTATGCTTATTAAAAATCCAAAATTTGAAATTTCTGCTGTTCGACCAAATCAATATCCATCTAATGGTTTACCTGAAATTGTTTTGGTGGGAAAATCTAATGTAGGAAAATCTAGTTTTGTTAATACTATGATTAATCGAAAAAAATTAGCTAGAACTAGCAGTGAACCTGGTAAAACTCGTCAAATTAATTTTTACAATATAGATGATTGTTTCTATTTTGTTGACTTGCCTGGCTATGGTTATAGTAAAATGTCTAAAAAAGAACAAGATCAAGTTGGAAAATTTATTGAACAATATTTATTCCATCGAAAAGAAATTTCTTTGATTATTTTTTTAGTAGATATTAGACATAGTCCTTCTGAAAATGACAAATTAATGTACAATTATATGATTTCCTCTAAATTGCCTTGTTTAATTTTAGCCAACAAAGCTGACAAAATTGCTAAAACAAAAGTAAATGAAGCCGTTATTTCTCTACAAAAGCAATTAAATCCTCTTGGTGATATTACTACCTTACCTTTTTCTTCAGAAAGGAAAATTTATCAAGATGATGTTTGGAATTTTATTGAGCCATTTATAGAATTACCAGAGTAGTATCCATATTATAATTAGAAATTTTAAAAATTTGAGCTAAAAAAGAGTTTCTTACATAAAAAGTAATCCTTAGATTTGCTTTAAGCGAACTTTTTATGTTGGGAAACTCTTTTATTTTTTATTAGCAACAACATTTACATTTGCATTTTTTCTCTTTTTTGCAGTTACAGAACATTAAGATAATCGTTAAAATCAACAATAACCCTAATATTACAGCTAACACAATGATTGCTGGTAATGCTGCAATTATTGCTGCAGCTAAAGCTGCTCCAATAATTAAACCAATGACAACGGCAAATGCTGTTAATAATATGATTGCTACTATTCCTAGACAATTTCTTTTTTTTGCACATTTTTCTTCTCTGTTGTCATAGCAATAAATGGTTTCTTGTGGCTCCATGTTAAAGTCACCTCCAATATAGTACCTTGTTTGATACTATATTGTATTATATGTCGTTTTTTGTCATTTAGTTACATTTACTTTTTCTCTCCATGTTTTTACATAATTTTCTTTTCCTATATTGACTTTATGTTGATTTTGTTATATTATAATAATAGGTACAATGTAATTAATAAGTCGACCAAGCTTTATCGGTCGCACACCAATGGAGGTCATATGACGCAAAAACCTAAATTTGAAAAAAAGAAACAACAAAAATTAAAAAAACGCGAGGCACGGCGCATAGCGAATCTGGAAAAGAAGAGAGACAGCAAAAGCTTTTGATCTCCGAAAAATCTACAAAATGAAAAAAAGAGAACAGGCTCTTATGCCTGAGTCTCTTTTTTTCCCATTTTCTTCGTAATTGCTTTCAAAGCTTTCTCTCTGGGTAGCATTATCACATGCTCACAACCTTGACACTTCAACTTAAAATCAACACCAACTCTAGTAATTTCCCATAATTTACTTCCGCAAGGATGTTGCTTTTTCGTTCTTACAATATCTCCTACTTGATACTCCATTTTACAGCCCCATTTCTTGTATTGCTTTCTCAAATCTTTTTGCCATTCTATCTTTCCCTAAAATCTGCATAATCTCATACATATCTGGCGTATTGGTTCTAGCTGTTAAAGCCACTCTTAAAACAGTACTTACATCACCAACATGGGCCTTATATTGATCTGGGTTTGTCTTAAACTCTTTTACTTCTTTGGCATACCCCATCTCTCCCGCTAATTCTTTAATCTGATCAAACCAAGTTTGCTTGTCATAAGCCACATCATAATATTTCTCCAGATATAAGGTTAATATCTTTTTAATTTCTTCTTTGTCATTTATCACTTGATACGGATATTCTTGCACTTTATCATAAAATTTATCATCATACATATACTCAATATTTTCTTTTACTTCTGACCATTTTGAAATATCTTTTCTTGGCTTTTTATTTCCTCTTTCAATACCAAATACCTTTAGTGCATATTCTTTATCTTCTAGCATTTTTACTAATTCATCATCATGCTTTTGGGCCCATTTACTAGCTTCTTCGTACACTTTCTCTGCTGTCATTCTTGAAATAACTGTTTTTCCCACATCTAGCAATTTGACCATATCAAATAAAGCACCACTTACACTCATTTTATTCAATTGAAGTTCAAATTCATCCATTGACTTGTCTGGATTCGCTCTTCTCCAATTTTCAAAATTTGAGTTGGCAATATTTAGCAAATATTCTTTGACTGCTTCTTCTGGAATTCCCTCTTCTTCATAATAGCTAACTGCTGCTTCGGCATCTTTTCTTTTACTTAGCTTTCTTTTATTTCCCTCATCATTTTTCATGATTGGGGCAATATGAGCATATTTAGGCGCTTTAAAACCTAATTCATGAAACAATTGTAAATGCAAGGGAACAGAAGATAACCACTCATCACCACGAATAACATGAGTTGTTCTCATCAAATGATCATCAATGGCATGCGCAAAGTGATAGGTTGGTAATCCATCTGCTTTAATAATAACAATATCTTGGTCATTTTCTGGAAAGTCAACATTTCCTTTGATTAAGTCATGATGTTTAATTTTTCTATCTTCTCTTCCTGGTGATTTAAAACGAATAATATAACTATCTCCATTTTTTATTCTTTCTGCCATTTCTTCTACTGTATGATTTCTACATTTAGCCCATGCGCCATAATATCCAGGTCTAATTTTGGCCGCTTCTTGTTTCGCTCTTATTCCTTCTACCTCTTCTGATGTACAAAAACATGGGTAAGCTTTTCCCTGTTCAATTAGATATTTGCTATATGCTTGGTATATTTCTTTTCTTAGTGATTGTTTGTATGGTCCATAATTTCCTTTTTCATCCGTTTCAGAAATCATCCCTTCATCTGGTAATATGACAAAATCTTTTAATGCGTTTACAATTCCTGTTACTCCATTTTCTACTTCTCTTTTTTGGTCTGTATCTTCTACTCTTAAAAAGAATACTCCTTCTGTTTGTTTCGTTAACTTTCTAGCAATTAACGATTGATATAATCCCCCTATATGTACAAATCCAGTTGGACTTGGTGCAAATCTTGTGACAATTGCTCCTTCTTTTAAGTTCCTTTCTGGATATTTTTCTTCATAATATGCTATTTCCTTTGCTTCTGGAAATATTAAATTAGCTAAATCTTTATAATCCATTCTCTTTCTCTCCTATCTTTTCTCTCTTATTGACTTATTATATCAGATTTTTTATGGGTTTACAAGGTATTATTTTTCAATTATAGCACATATTGATTTTATGAGAATATAAATAACCACCCATAAAACGGGTGGTTTTCATTATCCAAGTCAAATTCCCATTTAGAAAACTAAATGCGAATTTGACTTTTAAAGAAAAATATAGTATAATGAAAAACAGTGATTAGCAACAAATTGCTTAGTTGCTAAAGAATGAGATTTTATTATTAAGTAAAAAATGTATGAAAAGAGAAAATAAAGCAAATAATAGTAGGGATCGGAATTTAAAAAGTTTATTCTATGTTTAAGAAGAGAGAAAAAGTAAGCATAGAATATGAAACTTTATTTTATACTACATATGATTAAGTTAGGATTCAAGTGATAAATAAGAAAATTATTCTATATGATTGGATATCTCACATATATGTGAGTAAATTTTTTGCTGTTTCTAAAAGTAATTTAATAGTAATATAGGATACTATTTACGAATGCTAACAAGGAAATTATTAATAAAATCAAAAAATAAGAAAGAGAAAAGAGGAAGATTTATGGCAGAAGAAAAATTAGAAAATAAGCCAAAGAGAAGTTATGAAAAGAAAGAAAGAACAACAAGGACGACAAGAACGACAAGAACTACAAGAAGAAGCACACAAGAAGGAGAAAAAAATACTCGAACAACAAGACCATATCATAAAAGAACCAATAGTCTTAGTACAAAAAATGAAAAAGAAAAAAGAGTTTCTACAGCAGAAATAGAAAATGTGGAAAAAGAAGAAACAAAAACAAATACAAGCACAAGCACCGAAAGAAAAAAGAGAACAACTACTAGAAGAAATAATAGAACAAGTAAAAATAATTCTTTATTTAAATCCTCTAAACTAAAGATAATTCCATTAGGTGGATTACATGAAGTAGGAAAAAACATTACAGTTTTTGAATATGAAAATGAAATGATTGTAGTAGACTGTGGATTGTCTTTCCCAGAAGATGATATGTTAGGAATTGATTTAGTCATACCAGATATTACGTACTTAGAAAAAAATGTAGACAAAATCAAAGGACTAATTATAACACATGGACACGAAGACCATATCGGAAGTGTACCATATTTATTGAAAAAAATTAATATACCAATTTATGCACCTAGACTAGCTTGTGGATTAATTAGAAATAAATTAGAAGAGCACAAATTATTAAGAAGTACGAAATTAACAGAAGTAATGCAAGGACAAACAATAAGTTTAGGAAAGAACTTCAAAGTAGAATTTATTAGAAGCTCACATAGTATTCCAGATTCTGTTATGTTAGCGATTACTACACCAGCAGGAACCATTTTACACACGGGTGATTTTAAGGTAGACTATACACCAATTGACGGAAAAATCATGGACTTTGGAAGAATTGCTGAAATTGGAAATCAAGGAATTTTGGCTCTTATGTCAGACAGTACCAATGCAGAAAGAAAAGGTTTTACCATGTCAGAAAGTTCAATAGGAGAAGTGTTTGACAAATTGTTTTTACATTGCACAAAAAGAATTGTAGTAGCAACCTTTGCTTCTAATGTGCATAGAGTACAACAAATTGTTAATTCAGCTATTAAATATAATCGAAAAATTGCTGTCTGTGGTAGAAGTATGATAAATATGATAGAAACAGCGAAAGAATTAGGCTATATCGAATGTCCAGATAATATATTTATTGATATTGATAGGATGAATAACTATACAGATGAGCAATTGGTTATTATAACTACAGGAAGTCAAGGAGAACCAATGTCAGCTTTAACAAGAATGGCTGCTGGGGATCATAGAAAAGTAAAAATAACACAAAATGACTTAGTTATTATTTCCGCAACACCAATACCAGGAAACGAAAAATTTGTATCAAAAGTAATTGATGATTTAATGCAAATTGGGGCAGAAGTAGTATACAGCTCTTTAGAAACAATACATGTTTCAGGTCATGCCTGTCAAGAAGAACAAAAATTGATATTAGCTTTAACAAAACCGAAATATTTCATACCTGTACATGGGGAATACAGACAATTGATTGCTCATAGCGAAACGGCACAAAGTATGGGAATTGATAAAGACAATATTATTATGATGTCAAATGGTAGAGTATTAGAGATTAATAAAGAAGGAGCAGAATTAACAACTTCTGTTCCAAGTGGTAGAATTTTAGTAGACGGCTTAGGCGTTGGAGATGTAGGAAGTATTGTTCTAAGAGATAGACAGCATCTGTCACAAGATGGATTAATAGTGATTGTGCTTACGATGGATTCTACGACAGGAGAAGTGGTTGCTGGTCCAGATGTTATTTCAAGAGGATTTGTTTATGTTAGAGAATCTGAAAACTTAATGGATGATGTAAAGTCTGTGGTAAGACATGAAATAAAGAAATGTGAAGATAGAGGAATTACAGATTGGGCAACAATAAAATCAACCACAAGAGAGAATTTAAGGGATTACATCTTTATGAAGACAAAAAGAAACCCAATGATTATTCCCATTATTATGGAAGTATAGAAAAATGCAGAGATACCAAGCTTTTAGGGCTTGGTATTGTTTGTATATATTTTGCTAGCAAGGAAATAAAAATAATTTTTATAATTCGACAAATTTCAACATGCAAAGTTGACATAATGTGGTGTAATATATAAAAAGGAGATGGTTGATATGAAAGAATATTATTTAAAGTCTCTGAAAATGATAAAGCTACTAAATATAAGAACTGTTAAAGAATATAACAAATTATTAGAAAATTACTTGGTATTGAATGTTGAAAGTTTGAAATACATAACTCAAACAAGAAGATTTAGCGAAATAGTCAGAATAGCAAAAGAAGTCATATAGACTTCTTTTCTAATTTATTTCTATTAATTATTTTCTCCTCTACCTTCTGGAAGTGCATCTGAATAATCCAAAACAATTCTAATTCTTGTAATTGCTTTCATAGCTCTTACGAATTTACTATTTTTAATTCTTTGCCATAAACTTTGTTTTGCTTCAAATGTTGTTTCTTCCACATATTGTTGTTGTGCTACTGCTGGTGTTGCTTCCACTTCTTCTTCTGCTATTACATTTACTTCTGGTTCGTCAATTGGTGTTGGAATGGATTTTAAAGCATCTGCTATTTCTATTCCAATATAACTTAAAGCTTTTGATCGATCTTCAATTCTTTCCATGTCAATTTCAATATGTAAATTGGTTTCTAAATTATTAATTCTTGCATTTAATAATTTAATAGCATCTTGATAATCTTCGCTCTCAACTTCTTTTGTTTTTCCAACAATCGTTAATGCTTCAATCATATCTTCAGAAAATGTACCTTCTGCTTTTTTTACTTTTTCTTTCCAATCTTTTTCTCTATTTTCTAGTTCCGTTGCTTCCAACAATTCTTTTAATTGTCCTGCTTGTGCTATATTTTGTTCTCTTTGTCTGATTAATTCTTCAATCTTTTTTGTGTTTTCTTCAAATTGGTTGGTTGCAAATTCAACTAACCCATAGGCTGCTTTATATACACTAGATGGAAAATTTTTCTTTTTTGGATATTCTATTAAATACATTTTTATTGACTCAATTAAATCTTTAAAGTAAGAATCATCTTCTAATTGAACAATTTGTTTCTTACTCTTTGGATTAATTAATTTTTGAATTTTATCTATATTGCATAACATTTTTTCTTCTGTGATAACCATTCTCACATTTACTATGCCTGATTTTGACATTGTAATGTACCTCCTTTTATCTTACGCATGCTCGCTTTTTATCTCTTTCATTTATCATTATACATTAACTAATAAAAAACTACAAGTAGTTTTGCATAATTTTATTTTAATTTTTCATTACACAAATGTTACAAAAATATTACAATATGTTTTTAATTTCGACATCCTCTTATTCTTATTTCCCTACAGCGTTTTCATCGTTCGACTTTTTAGTTTAATACTGTCTTAATTTCTTCAAATCTCTTTATTTTTTGTGTGGTTGTTTTAATCAAGTCATCTTCTGTAACAGAAATTTCTCTAATATATTTATAGGCTGGCATGGTTTTATTTACTTTTTTAACCTCTTGCCAAATTAATTCTTTTAACTCTTCCTTCTTGGAAGTATGATAGATTTCTTCTACTAATTCTTTATCATAAACAATTTTAGCACAAATTTTGTAATCGCCTTCTCCATCTGGTTTCCCATAAACAAAGCTTTCCTTAATCCCTTCTATTTTGTTGATTAATGTTTCTAATTCTTCTGGATAAATATTTTTTCCATTTTTTAAAACAATGACAAATTTCTTTCTACCAGAAATGAATATATAGCCATCTGAATCGATTCTTGCTAAATCTCCTGTATGTAGCCAACCTTCTTCATCAATGGTTTCTTTGGTTGCTTCTTCATTATTGTAATAGCCTAACATAATAGAAGGTCCTTTAGCAACTAATTCTCCGATTCCTTCTTCGTTTGGCTCTACTATTTTTACATCTAAGCTAGGAAAGGCTCTTCCAATCGAACCTAATCTCCTATATTTGTCATCTTCTGCTGCAATTACTGGTGAACTTTCTGTTAATCCATAACCTTGATAGGTAACAACGCCTAATTCATTAAATCCCTTTTCTGTTTCTGGGTCTAAGGCTGCTCCACCAGATACAAATAATCTTAGTCTTCCTCCTAAATTGTCATGTATTTCTTTAAATAATTTTCTTCTGATGTCAATTCCAAATTTTAATAAAAATTGACTGATTTTGATTCCTTTTTTTACTGTTTCTAATTTTCCTTTTTTCTCAATATTTTTCATTACTTTTTTGTACATACTTTCAAAAAGAATAGGAACAGAAACCATAACCGTTATTCTATATTCTTTGATATTGTCGGCAATATGTCTAATTCCTTCACAAAAGGCAATAGCAGTTCCTTTTGAAATAGGATAAATAAATCCTGTCGTACATTCAAAGGTATGATGTAATGGTAGAAAAGATAAAAATACATCCTTCTCATCGACTTTAATAGTAGAAGCAATATCAAATAAGTTAGCACAAATATTTCTATGTGATAAAGCTACTGCCTTTGACATAGCTGTTGTTCCAGATGTAAATAGCATAATTGCCATTTCCTCAGCATTAATTTTGGCATCTAAGAATTTTCTATTTCCCTTTTCTATTAATTCTTTACCTTTGCTCACTAATTCTGCTTGCGAATAAATACCATCCTTTTCTTTTTCTAAATCCATAGAAATAAAAAATTTTAGATTCGTATTATTTTTTTCTCTTATTTCTTTCATAATCCCATCATATTTATTCGAATAGAAAACTGCATCCGCTTCGGAACGAATGATTAAATTCTCTATTTCATTGTCTGGTAAGGCTTTATCTAGTGGAACCACCACACCTGTTCCTGCTACGGTTGCAAAATAGGCTAGTCCCCATTCATATCTATTTTCTGATATGACAGCAATTCTCTTATCTTTCAATCCCATATCTATTAAAGCTGTTCCTAAATTGTTAATTTCTTCTCTATACTGTTTGTGCGTAATTTCTCTGAATTTTCCAGCCTCTCCTGTTTTAAATAAATAAGCTGGTCTGTCTCCATACATTTCTCCTGACTTTTCAAGCATTTCTTTTAAATTTTCATATTTTGGCATTTTATGAACTGGTTCTCTCATTTTACTTTCAACCCTTCTATTACTGTATTTTCAAATTCTTTATATAACTTCATAATGTCTATTTCTTGATTTCTGGTTTTATATACTAAAGCTGAACAAATTAAAGCATATATTTCAGAACTAATGGCTTGTGGATTTCCTTTTTTGATTTGTCCTGCTTCTATTCCTTCTTTTACTATATTTTCTATTTGACTGATATATTCTAAAATATGCTTTTGACATTTTTGATTTCTTGCTTCATGTCCCCAAAATTGACTTAGCAAAATAGTAATTAAATTTTCATATTTTACTACTATTTTTATTTGAATTAATACAATGGATTTTATTTTGTCAATATAGTTAGAAAACTTAGCTGTTTTTATATCAATACTATTTTGTAAAAGCTTAATTCCTTCTTCTACTAAAAAGTTGAAAATTTCTTCTTTACTAGAAAAATGATAGTATAACGTTCCTTTGGCTACTCCTACGGTTGCTGTTATTTCTTCAATACTGGTTGCATCATATCCTTTTTCTGCAAATAACTTCATTGATGTTTCAAATATTTTTCTTTTTGTCTTATTCATATCCTTAACATCCTTTCCTAAGTTTTCTCCTAATTATAATTGCTTTCATTATATATTCTATTCTATTTTTTTGCAATACTTTTTATGTTATTTGAACAACTTGTTCAGTTTTAAAAATGTCCATTGGAGAGGTTGTTCTTGGACATTGTCAAAAAGAGCTATCCCCTATGGATACCAATTCCAAAATTATCTTTTTTACAAATTCCTCTTTACTTTTTTTTACAACTAATATAAAATAATCTTAAATTGGATATACTAAGAAAAAATTTGGAGGAAACAAATGAAAAACAAAAATGAATTAAGTTATCATGATCTAAAAATGACATGTAACACCAATCTATTCAAATTTGATACCACACAGGAATTAGACCCTATTCAATCGGGGATTGGACAAGAACGTGGTATTAAAGCTTTAGAATTCGGATTACAAGTAGATGTAAAAGGATATAACCTATATTTAGAAGGACCAAGTGGAGTAGGAAAAACTATGTATACCAAAAATTATTTAGACAAAATAGCTTCCAAGAAAAAAATACCTTCTGATTGGTGTTATATCTATAATTTTGATAACCCCAATGAGCCAATTGCTGTAGAATTAGCAGCAGGTCAAGGAAAAGAATTCAAAGATTCTATGGATGGATTTATCAAAGAAATTAGAAAAGATATCAAGAAAACCTTTAATAACGACGATTTTGAAAAAGAAAAAGCTTTGATTAAACAAGAATTTGAAATAAAACGTTCCGCTTTATTGGAAAAATTAAATCAAGATGCTTCTAAATACAATTTTCAAGTAAAAGCTGCCCAAAACGGTATTTATATGATGCCTGTTGTAGATGGTAAAGCAATTGAAGAAGAAGAATTTGAAAAATTAGATGATTCTATTAAACAAGAATATGAAGAAAAATCAGCTGTTGTACAAGAACAGATTATGGAAGCAATCGGTCAAATCAAAGAAATCGAACGTCAATCTGATAAAAAGATTTCAGAATGGCAATCCAACGTAGCTTTACTAACCGTTAATGTTCACATTAATTATTTAAAATCAAAATATAAAAGAAATAAAAAAATTAATAAGTTTCTAAACGATATTAAGCAAGATATCTTAAAAAATATCTCTGTATTTTTAGAAGATGACACAAACAAACAACCGCAGCCACAGCAAGGACCAAATAACAAAAAACCTGACCCTTGTTTGAATTATCGAGTTAACTTATTTATTGATAATTCAAACCGTGAAGGTGCACCTGTTATTATGGACACCAACTATTCTTATCATAACATATTTGGTTCTTTGGAATATGAAAATTATTATGGTGCTTTAAAGACCGATCATACTATGTTAAAACCTGGACTGATGCAACGTGCCAACGGAGGCTATATTATTTTTCAAGCCAAAGACTTATTAGCTAATGGAATGTGTTATGAAGCACTAAAAAAAGCACTAAGAGTAAAAGAACTAAGTATTGAAAATGCTACCAATCAACAAAATTCTATGGTATTGGTTTCCTTAAAACCTGAACCAATTCCTTTAGATTTAAAAGTTATTTTAATTGGAAATGCCAATATTTATCAAACGCTTTTAGCTATGGATTCTGACTTCAAAAAATTATTCAAGATAAAAGTAGAATTTGAAGATGATGCTATCATTAACGCTGAAAATGTACAAAAATTAGCACAAATCGTTCATGGTTTCTGTGAACATGAAGGATTGCCACATCTTGATAAATCAGGTATGGCTCGTTTGGTAGAATATGCTTCTAAATTAGCAGGAAGCCATAATAAGCTTTCTACTCGATTTGATAATTTAACACAAGTTGTTGGAGAAGCTGCTACATGGGCAAAGATTTCAAAATCCAAAACCGTTAGCGCTAAATTTATTGATAAAGCTTTACAAGAGCGAATTGAAAGAATTAAAAAATATGATAGTAAATATCTAGAAATGATAAAAGAAAATGCACTTTTAATTAATACTTCTGGTTTTGAAGTAGGCCAATTAAATGGTTTAACCGTTATGACGATTGGAGATTATACTTTTGGAAAACCTGCAAAGATCACCGTTAATACGTATACAGGAAAAGATGGTATTATTAATATTGAAAGAGAAGTTGAAATTTCTGGACCATCTCATTCAAAAGGTGTATTTATTTTAACCCGGATATTTGGGAGAAATGTTTGCACAAGATATTCCTTTATGCCTAACAGCTAGTATTTGTTTTGAACAATTATACAATGGAGTCGATGGTGATAGTGCTTCTAGTACAGAATTGTATGGATTACTTTCTAGTTTATCTGGTATACCAATTAATCAATCAATTGCCGTTACTGGTTCTGTTAATCAAAAAGGGCAAATCCAACCAATTGGTGGCGTAAATGAAAAAATTGAAGGCTTTTTCCAAATCTGCAAAATGAGAGGGCTAGATGGTTCACATGGCGTTATGATTCCTGTACAAAATGTTGATAATTTACAATTATCGGATGAAATTATTGAAGCTGTTAAAAATAAACAATTCCATGTATATTCTATTTCTACCATTGAAGAAGGAATTGAAGTTCTGACAGGTGTTCCTGCTGGTAAAAAAGATAAAGACGGTCATTTCCCAGCTGGTACCATTAATTATTTGGTTTATGAAAAATTAAAGAAATATGCTAAGATTAGCGAGAAGGATTAAGATTGACACCTTTAAGTTATACCTTTAGGTACAGTCCTTCACTTTTCTAAAAGTTGCCAAAGAGGATGATAGACCTTGTTGGCAACTTTTTAAAAATCTTAATTGCATATAATACAATAGAAAAAAGCCTTTATTTAAAGACTTTATCTAAAATACATTTTGCAAATTAAAAGCATATTTATCTTCAATATGTTCTAAAATAAAAACACTTTTATCCAATTCGCTAATAGACTCTTCATAATCCTCTGTTTCAATATAACCTTTTATGGCCACAAATTGTGTTTCCACTTTTTCTAATTCATCATGTTCAATAAAATAGGCTAATTTATCATGTCTTTCTTCCCATTGTTTATAAATATCTTCTATTTCTTTTTGCACTTTTTCTTTTTCTATATTTTCTTGTATCAAATTTTCTCTTAATAAAGTAAGTCCATTTGACAGATTACTAACTGTTTCTTTTGTATAATTTTGAGTTGCATTATCTCCAAAAAATATAGTTATTACAATAATAATACATATAATGGTTTCTTTTAACATATCAAACTCCTTTGGATTGCCAATGGTTCCTAGTTTGTTTGGCAACAAATTAAATTTTCAAAATTGCCATTGTGCCATTGGGGACGGACCTTTTTGGCAACTTTCATTTATTTTTTATTAGATTGTATGGTATATAAAAAAATGGACTAACTTTTCTACTTATGAAATATATCTAATACCTTTATATGATTCGTCCAACCAGTAAGGAACGAAATTTTTATATACCATACAATCTAAATAACACTAAACATTATAGTTGCCAAAAAGGTCCGTCCCCAATGGCACACATGGTTTCCAAACAAACTAGGAACCATTGGCAACCTAAGCACCTTTTTTCTGGCAGAAGATTTGTCCTTTTCCATCTATTGTTACTACTAATGCTTCTTCTGGTTTTATTTTAAATTTCTCTACTTGTTTTTTTAACCAAGCATAATTTTTTCCTAATGCTTGCAAATTTTTTGTCATAATTTTTCCGTCAATTACCAAATCATATGGAATTCCTTCATATTCTGGTTGAATTTGAAAATCCTCTGGAATGGTATTTCTTTTTTCTGGTTTTTGTATTACTGTTACTTGGCCACTTGTTTCTAATATGGCATATTCTACATCTCCTAAATTTACAACATTATTTCCTCGTAATCTTTCTTCTAGTTCATTGATTGTAAATCTTTCTTTTCTAAGTGCTTCTTCATTAATTTTTCCTCTATAAATTAAAATACTCGGCTTTCCGCAAATTACTTCTCTTGCTTTTAAACTTTTCATATTAATAATAGAAATAATTAAGTGCATGACTAAAAGTCCTAATATTGGTATAATTCCATTTGATATGGGGATTCCTATTTCAGTCATGGGGATAGATGCTAAGTCCGCTATCATAATTGAAATGGCTAATTCAAATGGTTGTAATTGCCCAATTTCCCTTTTTCCCATTAATCTCATTACAATTAAAACGATAATATATAATATGATCGCTCTTAAAAATGTAATTAACATCAAAACACCTACTTTTTTTTTGCTTTTTTAAAGTTTTTATTTATTTTTTACAAATTTTAACTTTTTTATACGCTTTTTTTTGAATAATTTTTTTCTTTTTGAGAATAATAATTTTAGAACCTTTGAAAAAAACACATGATAAATTTTAATTCTAAGGAGGTCAGACTTATGTCAGAAGCTCAAGGAAATCAAACAAGAGCAGGTGGCTCTACTGCATGGCAAATAGTTGGTAGATTAGTTGCTTCCGCTGTAGTTTTAGCTATTACTGCATTTTTTACACCAGGATTTACCATTAATAGTTTTTGGACACTAGCAATTGCTGCTGTCGTCCTAACAGTTATCGATTATTTAGTTATCAAATTTACTGGTTTACATGCTAGTCCATTTGGTAAGGGATTTGTAGGTTTCGCATTAGCAGCTATTGTTTTATATGTAACACAATTCTTTGTTGCAGGTTATTCTATCTCATGGATGGCTGCCATTATTGGTGCTTTAATCTATGGTGTTGTTGATTACTTTATTCCTGGAAATCAATCTTTGTAACCTAAGTAATCTAAAAAAGAAACGATATCAATAATGTTTTATGCATTATTGATATCGTTTCTTTTCTTTTATATTCTAGGAAAGTTCGACTAAGAGGAGAAACTTTCCATAAAAGATCGTTATATGAATGTTACAAATTCTTAAAAACTTTATTTTTTAGAATTTATTAATCTGCTTTTTTATCTCTTTTCTATAATTTCATTTTTGTTTTTATAAATACTATTTTCAGGAACAACTCCTCTAACAGAAGATAGCGGGTAAATATTAGAATTTTTACCTACCACTGTACCTGGATTTAATACACTACCACATCCAATTTCTACTTCATCACCAATCGCCGCTCCAAACTTTTTAATTCCTGTTTCTATTTTTTCTTTTCCATTTTTCACGACCACTAATTTTTTATCTGATTTCACATTAGAAGTAATGGAGCCTGCTCCCATGTGTGCTTTATAACCTAAGATGGAATCTCCCACATAATTATAATGTGGAACTTGCACTTTATTAAATAAAATTACATTTTTTAACTCGGTAGAATTTCCTACCACTGCTCCTTCTCCAACAATCACTTTTCCACGAATAAAAGCACAATGTCTTACTTCTGCATTTTCTCCAATAATAGCTGGTCCGTGAATATAGGCTGATGGCATAACTTTAGCTGACTTAGCAATCCATACATCTTCTCCTATCTTTTCATACTTTTCTAGATCCAATTTATTTCCTAATTCTAATATGTAATCATTAATTTGAGAAAGAGCTTCCCATGGATAAGTTACTTTTTCTAGTAATTCTTTTGCTATTGTCTCTTCCAAGTTATATAAATTACAAACTTTACATTCTTCCATTTTCTTTTTCCTTTCTGCTCATTGGTGTCTATTGGGATCGGTTGCCACTGGTTCCGGGTTTATTTGGCAACCGTGACAAGTTCCCGATAGACAGACTACTATCTTCTCATCCAAAATTTCTCATATAGTTCTTTAGCTGTTTTGGGGCTATCTACACCATCTTTATTTTTAACTGGGGCAAAATCATCTTCTCTTTTTCCTCTTAATATAGCAATATCATCGAAAAACTCAAAAGCATCAAAAATAAAAGATTCAAATTTATAAGAATTTGGTTTTTCTGGTATTACCTCTCTTCCCTTTTCATCTATGTACGAGTTTTTCTTAAATGCACAATGATACATTAAATGTTCTTTACTAACTTTTTCGATAGCATCTATGGTGTATAAATTGCACATAATATGAGATTCTCCATATTTTAATTCGCCATCTTGGTCAACTTCTTCTGCCATTTTTTCTGGAAGCTCCGCATATTCAATTACTTTTGGGTGTCCGTTCATCTTACAGAATACTCCTACTTTTTCATGTGGATTTGCTTTTACTACAGATTTTGATGCTATTTGAACATTTTGTTTAATAGCCATTCCCAATAATATTACATCTACCATCTTTAAAAGTACATTATCTACCCCACCAATAAATATCCATTTGATGCCTCTTTCTTTCATATCTGCTAAGCAACCACTTCTTCTTAAAGAAGAATAGGTCCCCCCATTTCCATCGGATGCTTCTTTTATCTTCTTTTCTTTATTCATTAAAAGCTTTCCTTCTGTATCCACTAATGGTAATTCGCTTTGTGTAAAGATAATCACACTTTTCTTATCATAACCAAAATAATTATTCTTTTCTAAAAAAGATACAGTTTCTTCGTTATTTTCTTTACTTGTCATGATATACCATGGAATGATTACTTCGTATTTTCTATTGGCTTCTTTTAAATTTTCTGCTAATATTTCAAATAAATATTTTCCTTTTCCATAAACATCTAATCGAAAAGTTCCCTTTGGTCCATTATGTCCGAAGTCTACTTCCCTGTCCACCTGCCATAGTAACTACAGCATATTCTCCATTTCGAATTGCCATTTCTCCTAATCGTTCAAAATCTTCCTTTTGTTCTTTGGATAATTTGGCTTTATCTAAATAGGCTATATTTTCTATCCTATTTTCTCTGATTTCAATTTCTCTTTTTGTGCTATCGTAAAGCTCCATAATTTGATGGAAGTCTATTTTATTAATTTGTTCGATTAGTTCTTCTTTTTCTTTTCCTTCTAATTGTTCTAACAATTTTACAATATGTTCTTGATGATAGGTTTTCAATAATTCTATTGTATCTTGTGTTTTATCCATCCTTTACCCCATCCCTTTCGGTCTTCCAATATTTAGTATCTTCTTTCTTATCTTAAATGTTGCTATATTAATATAGCAACATTTATTAGAAACAATAACTAATTTCTATATTATATGCGATTTTATCATATTTGCCTCTAATTATCAAGTTTTTGATTTAAACTTGTCATATTCTAAAAAAATCCCCCATATATTTAACTAAAGTTATTTGTACAAACATTTTGCTTCAAAACAAAGAGCGATATTAAAGGAGGTATATAGATGGAAAATACAAGATTGTATGAAGACATCGCAAAAAGGACAGATGGTGACATCTATGTGGGAGTGGTTGGTCCTGTCAGAACTGGTAAATCTACTTTTATCAAAAGATTTATGGATTTATTAGTTATCCCAAATATTGATAATGAATACAAAAAAGAAAGGTCAAAAGATGAACTTCCTCAAAGTGCTGGCGGAAAAACCATCATGACAACTGAGCCAAAGTTCATTCCAAATGAAGCAATCGAAATCACATTGGACAACAATTTAAAATTTAAAACCAGATTAGTAGATTGCGTTGGTTATTTAGTTGATAATGCAATTGGCTATTTAGAGGATGATATGCCTCGAATGGTAAAAACCCCTTGGTCTGATGAAGAAATCCCTTTTGAAACAGCAGCTGAAATTGGAACCAAAAAAGTAATTGATGAACATTCTACGATTGGTGTTTTAGTTACAACCGATGGTTCTATTACGGATATTCCAAGAGAAGATTACATTCAAGCAGAAGAAAGAGTGGTTAGTGAATTAAAAGCATTAAACAAACCATTTATTATTCTTTTAAATTCAGACGATCCTAATTCTAGTTATACTAGAGAATTAGCTGATAAATTAAGTGAAAAATATAATACAACCGTTATGCCTACCAACTGTGAATATCTAACGATTGATGATATTAATAACATGTTTTCTAAAGTGTTGTATGAATTTCCAGTGGAACAAATTTGTATTAAATTCCCTCGTTGGATTGATGGTTTAGAAGGAGCTCATCCTTTAAAAGCTGAATTATTCAATGAAATCCAAAATGCTTTTACTGATGTACATGTTTTAAAAGATGTTTCTAGTTGCGTAGACCGTATTAAACAAACAGAAATCATCTCTAGAACTTCGATTACCGATATTCGATTAGGAGATGGTAATGTTAATGTTGAAATTACTTTGAAGGAAGAATTATTTTATCAAGTTCTCTCTGAAATTACCAATGTGGATGTTACCAATGAAGGCGATTTGTTTAGCATTATTTCTGACTTATCGAAAACAAAAAAGAAATTTGATCGAATCGCGTATGCTTTAGAGGAAGTAGAAGCAAAAGGCTATGGTATTGTAAATCCTAGCATTGATGATTTAGAATTAGAAGAACCAGAAATGATTAAGCAAGGCTCTCGTTTTGGAGTTAAATTAAAAGCTAGAGCAAATTCGATTCATCTTATAAAAACATCTGTAGAAACTGAGGTTTCTCCTATTGTTGGTTCAGAAAAACAATCCGAAGAATTGGTTAATTATTTGCTTTCTGAGTTTGAAAGTAATCCAAAGGAAATTTGGAAATCTAATATCTTTGGAAAGAGCTTACATGAACTTGTAAATGAAGGGCTTCAAACGAAACTTTCTAAAATGCCAGAAGATGCACAATGTAAATTACAGGAGACTCTAGAACGTATTGTGAATGAAGGTAGTGGCGGTTTAATTTGTATTATTTTATAAGAGTTAAAGGACATTCGTTAGAATGTCCACTCTCTTTTTAATATGTCTAAATTGCTATTTTATCTAGGTCTATTTCTCCATTTATTAATTTTGGTAGCAAGGTATTTCGAAGTTACTCTAATACTTGATTGCCCCCAACTTTTCAAACAGATCCTTAAAAATCTCATCTACTTTCAAATCATTAACCATTGTTATTTTGTGCCTATTCTCTGTCAGCTCATAAGAAGTATCCGCTTTAATATTAGGACAACTAATAGGGCTACTCTCAAACCACTCTTTATTTATCATATACGCAATCACACTAACATCCCAAATAACTCTTCTTTCCTGTATGCCATGTACTCCATCATTATAAAATCTCTGACATAAATAATCGCATAATTCACTTTTTCCTTTAAGAAAATGCTCCAATTCATAAATGGAAGTTCTTAAATTAGAAGCTACATTTTTACAAGGTATAATGATAAGTTTTACTTTGGATGCTAATACTATCTTTACTGCTTGTACATCTTGTTTAAAATTAAATTCTTTATTATCCTTGCTTAATAAACTATTACCACCAAGCCAAATCACTTCTATTTTATCTATTATTTTAGGTTCCTCCTGGATTGCTCTTGCTATATTCGTTATTGCCCCTATGGCTAATACATAAGTCTTATCATTTTTATTGGCTATTTCTATTATTTTATTAATAGCCTCATTTTTTTCTTGATATCCTTCTCCTATATAGTTGGTTGAACCTCTAAATACTTTTTCAGTGGTATCAAAATTTAACCAATTACAAATCTTGTTAATTTCTTGATAGCTCTTCTCCGTTCCTTCTTGTATGGATATTCCATTTTTCTTATAATAGGGGGCTACTGTAATAGCTTCTATGTTAAATTTTTCTTGTGATTTTAATAAATAAGAAAGAGCAAATTGATCATCACATTCATTATAGGTATCGGTATCTAAAATTACATTTATTTTATCTAACATATTTTTATTCTCTCATTTCATTCTTATTTTTAAAAATTATTCATAATTAGAACTACTCAATGGTGGATAACTAAACATTTTACCTCCTTGAGTAAACTGTCCACTTGGTATATGATCTCTTATCATATCATTTGAACCTTTTAGGAAATAACGATATTTTGAACTTTGGCTTACCCAGCCTGTAAGAGATACCGGATCGTCCCACGTACTATCTACAGCATACCAACGTTCCCCTATTTGTACATAATTCCAAGCATGATTTTCGGTTTCTCCATCGGAATTGGTCCCTTTTCCAATTACTAATGTACATGGTATTCTAAGTGAATCCATTAAATATTTAAAGCTCCTTGCATATCCTTCACATACTGCCTCACCATTTACCATAGCACCATAAATGTTGTAGATATTACTTTTAGAAATGGTCGTATCATATTGGATATTGTCCACCAAATAATCATGTACCATTTTTATGTTATCATAAGTATCTGAGCTTCTGTTTTGTAGGATTTGATTTCTAACTTGTTCTATCTTATTAATAGCATTTTCAACTTCTTCTTGAGAAGAAAACTCATCTATCAAATAATTGTCTTCATTTCCACTATTAATATATACCTCATAAGTAACATTTTTTCCTTTTGTTGTAGTCTCAATGTTTAGATACATTTTGTTAGGACTCAAATAAAACACATCTGGGTTGTCATAGGTGTAGGCTTCAATGGCTGACTGATAATATTCCCCTAATAAATCTTGCCCATTACTTTCCTTTAACAAAGAACTAAAAGAACTTCCTAGTTCTACTTTATAAGTTCCTGTTTTCATATTTTCTTTGTTGCTTTCAAAAGCTTTGTATATAGTTTTAGCATATTCATCTAATTGGTTATAAAAATATTTATTAATCGTTACATGAGAATAATCTACTTCATTTGCTTGTTTATCTCCATCTTTTAAATCATTAAATGGATTCCCTAATATTTGTGGTGTTTGAATGTCTTGATTTATGGTATTGGCATTTCCAGAAATGATTGTTTTTACGTTTTCTGGTTGTGCCGAAGTTTCAAGCCTTTTCAATTCATTCCAAAAGATGACTCCAAATAATGCAAAAACACTAACAATTAAAAGTATGACAATTGTCATGATAATTGTTGTTATTCTACTTTTCATAACATTTCTCCTTTGTTTGATCTCCTTTTTTATTATATCATACAAACTCGAAAAAGTCTAACAAAAAGAATCTACTCCTAACTGGTTAGGCTCTATTATTCTTTTATTTTTATCCCCATTAATCCAATTAAATCAAGGGCTTGCAATGGATTAATAATGGCACCTTTTATATCTGCCATATTAACAGTAATGCCTTCTATCCTACTATCTGAAAAGTCGATTTCTTTTAAAGATGTTTTAAAGAATTGCGACAGTGTTAAATCCGCTTGTTTTAATATTATATTTTTTAGCTTATTTTCTTGAAAACAACTATTTCTTAATCCTGTATTTTCAAATAAAACATTTTCCATACTGGCCATTGCTAAGTTGTTATAATCCATATTGGTTTCTATAAAACTTACATGGTGTAATCTACTTTCTATAAAATTACAACCTGTTAACTTACAATTATTGAATTCGCACCTTATGAAAGTGCAATTTTCAAAAGATGTATTGGAAAAATTACAATGGTTAAATTCAATATCCATAAAAGTGTTTTTTTCTAAATTACTTTCTATGATTTCTACCTTATTTAGGATCGCTTTCCTTATGGTAATATCATTGCATTCTATCTTTTCTTCTTTATTATTTTCAATAACAATATTTTCGATTTCCTCTTCATTTTTTAACAGATCTAATAAATTGTGTATTTTTTTAAGATTCTCTAACTGCATTTTTTGTGGTTTTGATATTTTCATTTTTGGTGTCCTCTTTCTTCATCTTTTCTTATTTTTAAGTTACTTTTTACTTGTTTAATATCTTAATTGCATTTTCTTCATTTTCTACAAAAAATATGTCTTTTCCTTTATTGCTTTCATATATGAAATCTCTTAATGGCTTACTTGTATATTTTGAATAATCTCCATAGATAGCAAATTTAGTTTGATAGTTTATAAATTTTTGTAAAACTTCTCCTGCTAATCCTTTACTTAATATAAAAAAGTCCTCTATTACCGCTTCTTTATTGATTGCTATTTTGTTACAGTTTGTTTCATATTTTATCGTCATAATCAAATCTATTGCTGATTGCACATCTTTTATTATCAGCTCATTGCTTTTTACTACTACTATATCCTTTATAATTTTTGTTTCCATTTTTATACTCCTCTAAAATTCTATTTATCTAGTTAATTTTTAACTGATTATCTTCTCGCTTATTGTAATTTCTTATTTATTGTATTTTTTATAATTTTTAGCGAAAATTATCTCTCCTGTTACATCTAATATCATTCCAATAAATGCAATTATTCCACCTATTACAAACCCAACCATTTGTGGTATAAATTCTATTATCATTAAAAATGATAATAGAACAATTATTAAGCCTATTGTAGATACGATTCCTCCTAACAACATTAATTTATAACTTGTGGTTTTTTCTTGTTTACATTTTTTCTTGAATTCTTTTTTATTCATATTTTTATATCTCCTTCTATAACTTGTAAGTTGTAGTTATATTCCAAATTCTTTTGCATATTCTACTATACCAACTATTTCTTTATCTGCATGATTCAATTTTATTGCCATAAAGTTTTCGTTTGGCACTTCAAATGGTGCTTTTATTCCATAAATTATTGCTATTTCTTAATGCTACTACTAAATCTTGTTCGTTTCCATCACTATGTTCTGCTGTTTCAAATGCTGTTTTTACTACATTATATACTTCTTCATAGTCTTTTTTGGTTTCTTGTCTTATTTCTAACATTTCTATTTCTCCTCAAAATTGTAATTTGTATTACTATTTCAAAATGATATTGTATGCAAGATTAGACATCCAATGTGGGATAATTGCACCATATAATGAATTTGTTTTTAAATATATAAAATTTAAAACAAGATGTGTAATAAATAAATCTATAATCCAACTAAATTTTTTAATAGCCAAATCACTTAATGTCATTCCATAAGCTATCATTCTATATGGAAAATGTATCAAAACAAACAAAAAACCTACTATAGTTACTGCCAACCACCTTTTCTTAATTAATCCGTATATCCTCGTTCCTATATATCCCCTAAAAGCAATTTCCTCACAAACTGCTCCTGAAAGGTAATATACAAGTAATTTTAAAATTTCTTTTAAATCAATTAAATGACTTCCACTTATTAAATCCGATAAACAATTAGTATAAAACAGAAAAGAAGCAAGTATTATTCCTATAATTATACTGTTTTTCCATTTTCCTTTATAAAGACCTATTGTATCCATATTTTGCTTGTTTGACTTAATAAATAACATTGTAATAACTATTATTAAAGCATCAATTATGCAACCAACAATCATTCTATTTTCTTTTATAATTTCACATTTAATTTGCAATACTGCCAAGATGGAATAGATTAACATCATAATTCCGAATAATACAAATGCTAATACTCCATCCTTTTTTGTATATTGTTTTAAATTATTATCATATTCTACATTTGCTTGTAATATTTTCAACTCATCTTTCCCCCTCTAAATTGTAATTTATCGCTGAGGTTAAATCTCAATCATTGTTTAAAAAGTTCATTACTAAATCTATTATTACATCTAAATTATAATAATCAATATTTCTTGTAACTGTTCTGCCACTTTCATTTTGAACTGTTGCAAATTTTGCAACAGTTGAGTCCTTTTCCAATATAAGAACACATTCTTTTTCGTGTCTTCTTTATTTCAACATCTTCTCCATTTTCTTTTTTCATTTTTCGTCCATAATTAGTTGTTTTTATATTTTTCAATATAGTTAAGTCAGTTGTAGTATGGTTAATATTCTTTACTTGATAGATATTCATTCAATTGTAAAAAAATTAATAATACACATTTTTTATTCTATGTCTTCTATCTTACTTACTTGAGCTATCCTTTTTATAAACTCATCTATATTCTCATTTAATATTTTTATTTCTTTCGTTCCCTTTATATTTTTGCTCACTATTTTTGTAATCCATTTGTCAATCCCTTTTTGTTTTTGTATATCCATCTCTCCACCAAAAGTATCATAGGTAATAGCACTATCTAATAAAACCTTTGGAAAATTTTGTTCATAATATCTTTTCCAGTTCTCATTAAATCCACAACAAATAAAATAAGCTGTCTTTTTTGTTTTCAAGCACTCTAGGTTATTCATCAAAAAACTCTTTATCTTTCTATCTATCATTCCCATTCTAATTGGTGTACCTACAAGGATCCAGTCATATTGGTTAATATCTTGATTTTGAGTATAAATATTTATAATTGTGGTATCTTTCAATTTTGTACTTATCATTTTAGCACATTTTTCTGTTGTTCCTGTCTTACTAGCATATATGATTAATATTTTCAAATCTTTCCTCCTATCCTTACTATTTTATTTCTAAAATCATATCATAAAAGTGTCCCATTTTCAATTATTTACAATATTTAATTTTCTCTTAAAAAATAGTATATTTTGTATTTTTTTACAAATACTATTAAAAATAAAATAATGGAGAAAACGATGGATTTAAAAAATTTATTTTACTCTATGTTTGCTTATACACCTCCTGTAGACTACAACTTCAGTTTACCAGAAGACACGCAAACAACCGAAACAAATGACAACCAAGCTCAAGAACCAGAGGAAAAAGTAAACATCTTTCCTAGTTTAAATGTAAATCTGGAATATATGAGAACCAAATATAATCTTCTCATCAATAGTGATGTTATCCTAAGACAATTCACCATTAATGCTAGAGGGAAGCAATATAATGCTTTCTTAGTCTATATTGACGGAATGGTAGATTCTGAAATTATGGATAAATTTATTTTAGAACCCCTAATGTTACGAAATAAGAGCAATCTATATGATGGAACGCAAAACAAAGTCATATCAGAAGCAGTTGCCAATAATATTACCGTGCGTAAAGTAAAAAAATTTGATTTATCCAATTACTTAATGGGATGTCTAATGCCACAAAATGCGGTAAAAGAAGTAACTGATTTTGATGCCGTAGCCAATGGTATTAATTCACGGAAATTGTGCTTTATTTGTTGACACCTTAAACCTTGCTCTTGACATTGAAGTAAAAGGATTTAAACAAAGAAGTGTAGACAGTCCCAATAATGAAATTGTCATCAAAGGGCCACATGAGGCTTTTGTCGAAAACATTAGAACCAATACTTCTTTAATTCGAAGAATTGTAAATAATGAAAATCTAATTATTGAAAACCTAGAAATTGGTAAAATCACAAAAACTAAATGTGCTGTCTGTTACATGAAAAACATCACCAATTCTGATTTAGTAAATGAGGTAAAATATCGTTTAAACAATTTAGATATTGATTCTTTATTATCTGCTGGTGAACTAGAGCAATTATTAGTAGAATCGAATGCTTTGGGGATTCCCGAAATGATTTCTACGGAAAGACCTGACAAAGCCAGTAAATTTTTGTTAAAAGGTAGAGTCGTTGTCATTGTCAATGGAACGCCTTATGGTATCATTATGCCTGCTATATTAATTGATTTCTTAACTTCTCCAGAAGACACCAATATGAAAGTAGACTTTGCCAATTTCTTACGTGGCCTTCGATTTCTAGCAGCTTTTATTACCTTACTTTTACCGGGTCTTTACGTTGCCTTATCTTCTTTTCATCAAGAAATACTGCCCACTGGCTTACTCTACTCGATTCTAAGTTCTAGGGAAAATGTACCTTTCCCTATTATTGTAGAAATATTATTGATGGAAATTTCTTTTGAGCTAATTCGTGAAGCTGGCCTTCGTGTTCCTTCTGCCATTGGTCCAACCATTGGAATTGTTGGCGCTTTGGTTTTAGGACAAGCAGCTGTTAGTGCTGGTATTGTCAGCCCAATTTTAATTATTATTGTTGCGATGACTGGTATTGCTTCTTTTGCTATTCCTGATTTCTCCTTTGGATTTCATTTAAGATTTTTCCGCTTTGCCTTTGTTTTACTTGGTTTCATAGCTGGATTTTTAGGAATTGCTTTAGGATTATTTGTTTATATTAGCCTAGTTTGTAGTCTTCGTTCTTTTGGAGTTTCTTACACAACGCCTTTTGCTCCTAGTACGAATTCAAAAGGAAATGGTTATTTATTAAATCCTATTTGGAAAAGAGAATATCGTCCTTCTTATATAGCTTCTAAGAGAGAAAAAGATCAAGATAAAATTTCTATGAAATGGAAATACCACAAAGAACAAAAGGGGCATGATTGAAATTTTTTAATCTTTTAGATTATTTATAGGCCCCGTCTTTATTCGCCCGCGAAAATTCTGAAAGAATTTTCCTATACAATAAAAAAGGAAAGGAGTCAACCCATGACAAAATCAAAAATAGGAACAACAGAAGCAATTATGATTGTTCTTATCATAATTGTAACACACACCATCTCTGCCTTACCAAGAGACCTTTTAGTTTCTACTAAATCCGCAACCATCATTAATTTAATTTTTGTTAGTACCATAGCCATTATTTTTTCTTATTTAGTTGTTCGACTAATGAAAAATTTTGGTGGCTCTGACCTTATTGATATTTCTGAATATTTAGGTGGTAAGATTTTTAAAAACATTGTTGGTATTATTTTTATATTATATTTCTTGGTTAGTTCTAGTATTATGCTTAGAAATTTCTGTGAAAGCCTAAAAATTATCTACTTTCCTATGACGAATATTGTATTTATCATCGCTTTATTCATCCTTGCCCTTTGTACGGCTAATAGACTTGATTTTAATGCTTCGTTAAAAACTAATTTACTAATTGTCCCCCTTGTTTTAGCTAGTATTGTATTTCTATTTTTTGCTAATATGAATAAATTTGTTCCGCAAAGAGCCTTTCCTATCTTTGGTGATGGATTATTTAACACTTTTGTATTAGGACTTGGTAATCTAGCTGCCTTTGGTGGAATTGCTTATTTGTACTTTTTACCACCTTACTTAAAAGAACCAGAAAAAATGAAAAAAATTGCCTTAGTATCTATTGGCGTATCTGCTGTTTACTTGATTTTATGTGTTTCTACTCTTTTATTTATGTTTTCCTTTTTTATTAACACAAATGAAATTACACCTTTGTATAATGCTACTAGATATATTGAATTTGGTAGTTTCTTTCAAAGATTGGAATCTATCTTCTTACTCATTTGGATTTTGGCCTTTGCCTGCTATTTAAGTATTACTAGCAAATTTGCTATGAGTATCTTCAAAAAGCTTACCAATATTGAAACCAAAAAACCTTTAATTGATATTTTTGGACTTTTTATTTTTGCTATCACGCTAGTTCCTAAAAATTATGCCATATCCTCTAAATTTGAAAGTCAAATCTATCCCTATTTAGTTTTAGGAATTACCTTTTTTTTAGGAATGAGCATTTTGATTTTGGCAAATTTATTAAAAAAGAAACAAAAAAATGTAACTTCTAAATCAGAAATCTGATCTAATTAAATTTATCTGTCTATCAGATAACCTTATTAATTTATCTTAGCTAAAAAGGAGATTTTATTTTGAATAAACTGGTACGAAATTTATTTATTTTTATTTTAATTATAGTCTTTGTTATTGCCTTTTCTAGCTCTTATCTATCACTTAGCATAGATAATTTAGCTTATGTCCTTGCCATTGGCATTGATAAAGGAGAAGATAATAATTTGGAAGTAAGTTTTCAATTTTCTACTACTTCCAAAACAACCGAATCTGGATCCACAGAAAAAACGCCTAGTATTATGGATTCGGTAACAGCTCCTTCTCTTAGTACAGCCATTAATTTAATGGATAGCTATATGGGAAAAGAAATCAATCTGTCACATTGTAAAGTCATTATCTTTTCAGAAGAACTTGCGGAAGAAGGGATTTCGGAAGAAATCTATACCTTAATTAATGATACACAAATAAGACCTTCTGCTAATATCGTCGTTAGTAAATGTAATGCTAAACTTTACATGGAAGAAACTTCACCAGAGCTTGAAAATCTAGTCTCAAAATATTACGAAATCTTTACTAATTCTAGCAAATATACTGGTTTTAAACCTAATGCTACCATTGGAGATTTTTTCAATGCGATTATTTGTAAAACTTGTGATCCCATTGCTATATTAGGTGGAATTTCAACAGAAAAGCCAGAAAATCAAGGAAATAACCATATTCAAGAAAATTACAATGTAAAATCTAACCAAACTCCAATCGAAGGAGAAAATGGTGCAGAAAACATTGGTATTGCAGCTTTTAAAGATGATAAATTAGTAGGGGAATTATGTGCTTTAGAAACCACTACCTTACTGGCCCTTAGAAATGAAGTAGATCGCTTCTTGATTTCTCTTCCTGACCCTGATGATGTTAATAGTTATATTGATATTTATCTATATCCACAAGGTTCTACTTCTATTGATGTAGATACTTCTAACTCTTCTCCTTACATCAAAGTAAATGCTAAATTTACAGGTAGAATTTATTCTATGTCTAATAATTCACAATATTTAGACCCCGCTATTTTAGACGATATATCACAAACTTGTAATAAATATTTAGAATCGGTATTTTGCGACTATCTTTATAAAACTGCAAAAGAGTTTAAATCTGATATTAATGGATTTGGAAAATATGCTTTAAGTAATTTTTTTACTACACAAGATTATGATAATTATAATTGGCGTAATAATTATCAAAATGCTTTTTTTGAAGTACATGTTGATACTTCTATTAAATCAAGTATGTTGATTACGGAAACGTAAATAGAAATTAGAAAATGGAGGAATTGCTTTGTTAAATCTTGTTTATCATGCATTATTCTTTATTCTTAGTGTTTATATTTTGCTAAAGGCTATTGGATATGCTTTATATGAAATAAATACGATACAAAATAAAACTGGTGGCATTATTGTAATTGCTTTTTCTGTTATTGCCGTTATCTTCTCTAACGTAATGGTTTGGATGTATTAATATTGTTTGCCTTTGGATGTCAAAGTGAAGATGCCGAAATTACATTCTTTTATAATATTTATATTAATACAACATTAAACTAATTCAAAATCAATCTGTCGCAACAGTTTACTTGCTTTTTTTACTCGTATGGTAACCTTATCTCCTATTTTATACGTAGCATTAGTTCTTTCTCCAATTAATCTTTTTCTATCCTCATCATAAATAAAATACTCATCGCCTAAATCTTCAAATCGAATCAGACCTTCCACTGTATTTTCTAATTCTACAAATATTCCAAAAGATGTTACAGATGACACAATTCCTTCATATTCTTTCCCTATTTTGTCTTCCATATATTCTGCCTTTTTCAAGTCTTCTGCTTCTCTTTCTACTTTTGTCGCTATTTTTTCTCTTTCTGAAGATTGTTTCGCTCTTTCTTCTGCTTGTAACTTATATTCCTCTATCCATTTTTCAGAAACAACATAATTATCCCCTAAATACTTTGAAATCACTCTATGGATAAATAAATCTGGATATCTTCTGATTGGTGAGGTAAAGTGACAATAATATTTACTAGCAATTCCAAAATGTCCTTTGTTTTCCGCTTCATATCTAGCTACTTTTAGGGTTCTTAATACTAAATTAGATACTACCTTTTCTTCCTCTTTCCCTTTTACTTCTTCTAATGTTTTGGCAAATTCTTTCGGATAAATATTATCTTTGTTGGCTTTTATTTTCATACCAAAATTGAATAAAAACTTATTCAATTCTTGGATTTTTTCAAGATCTGGATCTTCATGCACACGATAAATAAACGGTGCTTCTAACCAAAAAAATTTCTCTGCTACCGTTTCATTGGCTGTTAGCATAAATTGTTCTATGATTTCATGGGCAAAAGTTGTTTCATATTTAGCTATATTCGTTACTCTTCCATCCATATCTAAATCAATTTTGCTTTCTGGAATATCTAAGTTTAGGTATCCTTGCTCCATTCTTTTATTTTTTAGTATTTTTGCTAGTTCTTCCATTAATTTAAAATGACATACGTATGGTGCATATCTTTTCATCGTTTGCTCATTTGAATTTTCTATGATAGCTTGTACATCAGTATAACTCATTCTTTCGGTTACGTTAATAATTCCTTTTACAATTTCAGAAGATACTACATTTCCTTTTGTATCTACTTCCATAATACAGGACAAAGTAAATCGATCCTCTCCAGCATTTAAGCTACAAATCCCATTTGAAAGCTCTCTTGGAAGCATGGGAATGACCCTTCCTAACATGTAAATACTCGTTCCTCTTACTAAGGCTTCTTGGTCTAATAGACTGTTTTCTCTTACATAGTAACTTACATCTGCTATGTGTACTTCTAATCGATAATTTCCGTTCTCTAGTTTTTCTACACGAACAGCGTCATCTAAATCTTTGGCATCTTCTCCATCAATCGTAAAAATTTCTTCCTCCCTAAAATCTACTCTGTGGGGAATGTCTTTTTTATCTACTTTATTTTGAAAGTGTTTTGCTTCTTGTACAACAGGCTCTGGAAAAGTGGATGGCAAATTATGCTCTTTAATAAGAGATAGCATGTCGACTCCTGCTTCATTGACATTTCCCAATACTTCTATAATTTTCCCTTCTGCTTTTTTTCCCTTTTCAGGATATTTTGTTATTTTTACTAAAACTTTATGATTACTTCTTGCTTTTCCCATATCTTTTTTCGATATGAAAATATCCGTTCCAAAATTCCTGTCATCTGGTATAACAAAACCAAAATTTTTATTGTTTTGAAGGATTCCTACTATAGTATCTTTTTCGTGCTTTAAAATCTTTACTACTTTTGCTTCTGCACTTTTTACCTTGTTTTCTTCCTCCATAATTTCTATTAATACTCTATCTCCATTTAAGGCATCTAATGAATTTTCTTTTGCTATATATATCTCATCTTCACGTTCTTCTAATCTTACAAATCCAAATCCTTTTTGATTCTTTCTATAGATTCCATCATAATAAGTTTTTTCTACTAATCGATATTTACTTTTTCTATTTTTTTGTATTTTAAAATTTAATTCTAAGTTACCCAATACTTCTAAAAAGTTACTATATTCTTTCTTTGGTACTCGCATGAGCATGGCTATTTCTTTTGCTTTCATGGGTACATAGTCTTTATCTTTCATGAATTCTAAGATTTTCTGTTCTTGTTCTTCCATTCTTTTAATTCCTTTCTCATCTTAAGGGACAGATTACCAATGGTTCCAGGTTTGTTTTTCAACAACTTGCTAATGGTTCTGGGTTTAAATGGCAACTACTTCCAAAAAAGAGCAAGTTTTAGATAAAACCGCCCTTTTTACTATTTTTCTATGCCATATATACAATTCCTAATGCTATTGTCAATATTGCAAATACTACTGCTAATATAATTGTCCATCTTTTTTGTTTTCCCTCTTTTGTTCTTCCTTTATTTTTTTCAAAAAAGTTATTGGTTGATGAACCAGTTATGGTAGATGATAAGCCTGCATCCTCTTTTGATTGTATTAATGTTAATATGATTAATGCCAGTGCTACCATAAAATAAATTACAATTAGTATTCCTTTTGCTATTTCCATTTATTTTCCTCCCTATGGTTTCTCTCTTTTGATACTACGATATTGTAACACAGTTTTTTCCAAAATGCAAATACTTTTTAAAATTTTCTAGAAAACATTTGAATTTTATTCATGCTACTATGGATTACCTATAAATCCCCTAATCTCTTTAACAATTTTATTTTTCTTTCAAAATACACCAAGTCCCTATTGAAGCTGGTAAATCCTCAAATGTTATTTCTTCTTTCGTAATTGGATGTTGAATGGTAAGTTGATAAGCCCATAAAGCAATCTGTTTTCCTTGTCCTCTTGCTCCATATTTTTGATCTCCAAAAATACTATGTCCAAAATGAGACAATTGCACCCTTATTTGATGATGTCTCCCTGTATGCAAATTAACTTCTACCAAACTTAAATTTTTCACTGGATTATATTTTAAGACTTTATAATCTAACTTTGCTAATTTAGCATTTTTCTTATCTTTGCTTACCACCTTACTCATATTGTGTCTTTCATCTTTATATAGATAATCTTGTAAAGTTCCCTGTGCTGGAAGTATTTTTCCATCAACGACAGCTAAATATTTTTTCTTAAAAACTTTTTGCCTTACTTCATCACTTAATCTGGATGCGGCTTTTGAAGTTTTAGCAAAAATCATAATTCCTCCAACTGGTCTATCTAATCTATGAACTAAGCCAAGATATACATTTCCAGGTTTATTATATTTTTCTTTGATATATTGTTTCACAATGGTTAGCATATCAATGTCTTCTGTTTTATCTGCTTGGGATGGAATATTTGGTTTCTTTTCTACTACTATTATATGATTATCTTCAAATAAAATTTTTAAGTTTTCCATGATTGATTCCTCCCTAGCCTCATTATTTTTCAAGCTTTTCCCATCTTCCGTAAATTCCACAAGGTAAAACTAGGTTCGCATTTTCCATAGGAAGTCCTATTTCTCCACATTCTAATTTCCCTTTATATTTCTTGTCTACTGTTACTTTTAAGATATTTTGTAGTACCATACTAGATATTCCCGTTGTATAAGAATTGATTAAAAAAAATAATGGATTAGTAGATAATACTTGTGAACACAATTCTACTAAATCATAAATATTATTTTCAAATTGCCAAACTTCTCCTTTTGCCCCTCTACCATAAGATGGTGGATCCATTATAATAGCATCATACTTATTTCCTCTTCTGATTTCTCGATTTACAAATTTTACTACATCATCAATGATAAATCGAACTGGCTTATCTTGTAATCTAGAAGATGTTACATTTTCCTTAGCCCATGTTGTCATTCCCTTAGAACTATCGACATGACACACAGATGCTCCCGCTGATAGACAAGCCACCGTAGCACCTCCTGTATAAGCAAATAAATTTAAAACTTTGATTTCCCTTTTAGCAGATTTTATTTTGTTTATCATCCAATCCCAATTAACAGCTTGCTCTGGAAAAAGTCCTGTATGCTTGAATCCCATTGGTTTAATATTAAAAGTCAAATTTTTATAATGTACTTGCCATGCTTTTGGCATTGTTTTCTTAAATTCCCAAGAGCCTCCACCTGTTTTACTTCTATGGTATGTCGCATTGATTTCTTTCCATTTATTTGGAAAACTCTTGTCTTTCCATATAATCTGTGGGTCTGGTCTGGCTAATACTACTTCGCCCCATTTTTCTAGTTTTTGTCCGTCTGCCATATCTAATATTTTATATTCTTTCCATTCATTTGCTATTTTCATATTTTTTTGTAGCTTAAATAACTACTATTCCTCCCTTTTATTTAGAATAGTATTATTTTACCATATTTTATTGATTTTTCCAAGATATTTTTTATTTTGATTGAAATTGTTAGATTATAAATTTTTTAAAAATTGATTTAATTCTATTTCTGCTTGTTCTCCCTTCATTAGCACATATTATATTGTATTTTTGTTCTAATTTCAAATATTTTGTAAAATTCTCATGAAACTAACAATCATAACTAAATTAATAATAGCAAACATAAAAAAAGCAATCATAGTAGTCGTCAATAATTTATGTCTTTTAATTTTTTTGTATAACCTGCTTGTCCAATTTTCCTCCTTTATCTCTAACCTATTTAATTTAGTATGATATCTAATTTGAAAAATTTCGTCTTTTGCATATTCCATATAAACATTTCCCCCTTTATATTTTTCCTTATATGTATATGCAAGACTTTTTTAAATATTCCTAATTTTTTAAACTTGTTAATTTTATGAATATATGTTATATTACAGCAAAAAAGGGAGGGTAAAACCTCCTACTTTTTATAGATTTCCCATTTGTTCTATCATAGGAAAGTCCTTTGAATTTCCTATCCTACTAAAATAACTAAATTAGCTTCCCAAAATCTTTTCCGCAATCTCCTTGCTTATGCCTTTTACTTGCATTAGTTCTTCTATTGTAGATCGTTTTATTTTTTCTACACTGCCAAAATGTTTTAATAAAGCCTTTTTCTTTACTTCACCAATGCCACTAATTTCGTCTAATTCTGATTTTGTCATTTCTTTATCTCTTAGTTTTCTATGATAAGTAATTGCCGTATCATGTACTGTATCTTGAAATTTTGTAATCAAATTCATTAAATTTTGTGATATTTTTAATTCCTCTCTACTGTCATTCATCAAAGCTCTGGTTTGGTGCTTATCATTTTTAACCATTCCAAAAACTTTAATCGCAATCTTTTGTTTTTCTAACTCTTCTTCTAAGTCCTGATTTTTTCCTTCGTTCTCAAAATCATTTTCCAAATCATGATTCACTTTTTCGATGGCACTTTGAACCGCTCTAATTTGTGTAATACCACCATCTGCAAAAATGACATCTGGAAGTTCTCCAAATCCGCCTTTTGGATTTTCTATCGAATGCTTTAATCTTCTTATAATGACTTCCTCCATACATCTTGGGTCATCTTGTCCCAACACAGTTTTTATTTTAAATCTTCTGGACAAATTTTTCTTTATCACCCCATCTTGCATAACGCACATTCCCGCTACTGTATATTCTCCCGAGATATTGGATATATCATAAGTTTCAATTTTTCTTGGTAATTTATCTAATTGTAATACTTTTTTCAATTCCATCAATATTTCGCTTTTATCTTTTTCTTTATTGTCTAATGTCACCTTTGCATTATTCTCTGCCATCTCGACAAAACGTAGTTTTTCACCTTTTTTTGGTGTTTTGATTTCCACTTTTTTACCTAATGCTGTGGATAACCATTTTTCTATGGTCTCTTTATCTTCTATTTCTTCTTTTATCATAATTTTATTTGGAATATTAGGATTCTCCAAATAATATTGTTTGATAAATCCTGCCAATATTTCCGTATCTTCCATATCTTTTAAATCTGCATAGAAATAATGCTCTCTCCCTATCATTTTGCTACCTCTCACAAAGAATATCTCAATACAAATTTCTAAGTCTGATTTCGCAATTCCTATAACATCAATGTTATTTTCTGATAGATTCGATACTTTTTGTTTGGCTGATACACGCTCGATTGCTTGTAGTTTATCTCTAATATACGCCGCTTTTTCAAAATCTAATTTTTCAGATGCTTCTTTCATTTGTTCTTCTAATTCTTTGCGTAACTTATCTGTTTTTCCTTCTAATAAATCCATAATTTCATCTATTTGCTTACGGTATTCTTCTTTTGACACATATTTCATACAAGGAGCTAAACATTTATTAATGTGATAATTCAAACATGGTCTGGTTCTTTCTTTTAATGTTTTACACTGACGGATTTTATACTTTTCTTTAATAAAATTAACCATCTCTTTGGCGGCTCCTGGATTAGCATATGGTCCAAAATATTTTGAACCATCATTTACAATTCTTCTTGTAATAAATACACCTGGATAATCAGAAGCTAAATCAATTTTGATATAAGGATAGGTTTTATCATCTTTTAATAAGACATTAAATTTGGGCCTGTTTTTCTTAATCAAATTACATTCCAAAATTAATGCCTCTGCTTCATTATCTACTACAATATATTCAAAATGGTCAATTAAGCTGACCATTTTTTCAATTCTTGCTGTTTTATCATTTTTTCTAAAATATTGCCTTACTCTGTTTTTTAACGATATTGCCTTTCCTACATAGATAATGTTATCTTCTTTGTCTCTCATAACATATACGCCCGGTTTATTTGGCAATTTTTTTAGTTCCTCTTCAATGTTGAACATCTTTACTCCCTTTAACTTCTATTACGCTAACTAATAAATTTATTCTATATAACCAATGTATGGCAAATTTCTATGTTTTTCGTTATAATCTAAACCATAACCTACTACAAATTTATCTTCAATGGCAAAACCAATATAATCCACCTCTAATTCCATTACTCTTCTGGATGGTTTTGATAACATGGTTGCTATTTTGATACTATTTGGATTTTTTTGTTTTAGATGCTCCCTTACATAGGTTAATGTTCTTCCTGTATCAATAATATCTTCCACAATTATAACATCTTTTCCTTCAATAGAATCTCTAATATCTTTATTAATCTTGATGTTCCCTGTACTTTCTGTTCCTTCATAGCTAGATACATCCATAAAATCAAGTGCCACACTACTTTTTATATTTTTAGCAAGTTGCGTCATAAATATAACAGATCCTTTTAAAATTCCTATAAATACAATTTCTTTTCCTTCATAGTCTTTTTGAATTTGTTTTGCCATTTCTTCTATTCTTCTCTCTAGTTTTGCTTTGTTAATTAGTACATTAATTTCTCCCATTTTTAATCTGATTCCTCCTTGTTTCCTTATTGCTTTTCTTTGATTATACTAGATACCAAAAATTTTTTCAATATTTTTTATTTAACTATAATTATTTTTGTATAAAGCTTGACAAATTTGCAAATACTGTGTAAAATAGTTATCAAAATAAAAAATATATTGCGTCTGTACAATGAAAGCCTTTAGAAGTAACTTAAAAGAGAATAAGGGTCACCGGCTGTAAGCCCTTTAAGGTCAACCTAAATAAGCGAAACACATTGGAGTAATTTTTAATTAAGTGGAAAATTAGGTTCAACTAATTTTCAAGCTGGGTGGCAACGCGGAAAAGATTATTTCGTCCCTGCATTAGCAGTGGGCGTTTTTTGTTACCTAAATTTGAAAAATAATTATCATTTGACGTTGTGCACCTCACTTTCAATTAATCAAAGTACACCTCATAAATTGAAAGCTCGTGCGTCTAGTTAAATAACAATTCTTTTTTAAATTAAATTTATACAAAAAAGAAAGGAATGTGATAAAAATGAAAGAGTATCGAACTTGTACTTGTAACGAAATTAGTTTAGATGATGTTGGGAAAAAAGTCAGAATTGCTGGATTTGTTCAAACCATTCGTGACTTTGGAGGACTTGTTTTCTTAGACATTCGAGATATGTATGGTATCACTCAAGTGGTAACCTCTGGAAAGGAAGAAAACGTTGATTTTGCTTCCCACATCCCCTTAGAATCTTCTGTCAGCATTTATGGAGAAGTAAAAAAAAGAGGGGAAGAAACCATCAATCCCAAACTAAAAACTGGGTTAGTTGAAATTTGTATCGAAGAAATTACGATTTTAGGAAAAAGAACTAAAAATTTACCATTTGAAATTAATGCCAATCAAGAAATAAGAGAAGATTTAAGATTGCAATATCGTTTTCTAGATTTAAGAAGTGATCCACTAAAAAATAATTTAATGTTAAGAGCTAAAGTGCTTCAATTTTTAAGAAGTCAAATGATAGAACAAGGATTTTTAGAAGTACAAACACCAATTTTAACCAGTTCTTCGCCTGAAGGTGCTAGAGATTATCTCGTTCCTAGTAGACTACACGCTGGTAAATTCTATGCCCTTCCACAAGCCCCTCAACAATTTAAACAACTGCTAATGGTCTCTGGCATTGACAAATACTTTCAAATTGCTCCTTGTTTCCGTGATGAAGATGCAAGAGCTGACAGAGCCCCTGGAGAATTCTATCAATTAGACATGGAAATGGCATATGCTACCCAAGAAGATGTCTTCTCTGCCATTGAACCAGTTATGTATCATACTTTTAAAGAATTTTCCAATAAGCAAATACCAGCCTATCCTTTCCCAAGAATTTCTTATCAAGAAGCCATGCTAAAATATGGAACTGATAAGCCTGATTTAAGAAATCCTCTTTTTATCATTGACTTATCTGAATTTTTCAATCAGTGTACTTTTAAACCATTTATCAATAAAACAGTAAGAGCTATTCGTGTAAAAGGTCATCTTTCAAAAGGATTCCATGAAAAGATGTTACAATATGCTATGAATATTGGAATGAGCGGTCTTGGTTATTTAGAAGTACAAGAAGATTTAAGCTTTAAAGGACCAATTGATAAATTTATTCCAGATAATTTAAAACAAGAATTGTTAAAATCAGCTAACTTAGAAAAAGAAGACACTATTTTCTTTATTGCTGATTATCCAAAAAGGGCAACCGAATTAGCAGGTCAGATTAGAGAAGAACTAGGAAAAAGATTAGATTTAATCGATAAAAACATTTTTGCTTTTGCTTGGATTATAGACTTTCCAATGTTTGAAGAAGATGAACAAGGAAAATTAGCCTTTAGTCACAACCCATTTTCTATGCCACAAGGAGGCTTAGAAGCATTAGAAAATGAAAAACCACTAGATATCTTAGCTTATCAATATGACCTTGTCGTAAATGGTATTGAGCTTTCTTCTGGAGCTGTTAGAAACCACTCCATTGAAATTATGCTTAAAGCTTTTACGATGGCTGGTTATACAGAAGAAGAAGTAAAATCCAAATTTGGTGCTTTATATACAGCCTTTCAATTTGGGGCTCCACCACATGCTGGCATTGCTCCAGGAATTGATAGAATGCTTATGCTTTTAACAGACTCTAATAGTATTCGTGAAGTAATAGCTTTTCCACTAAATAGTAAAGCACAAGATTTAATGATGGGAGCTCCAAGTACAGTAAAACGTGAACAATTGAGAGATATTCATATTCAAAGGTAAATTGGAGATACTTTTCTTCCGACACATTGTGCCACTGGGGACGTGCCACTGGGGACGGACCTTTTTGGCAATGTTTCTGTTATTAATAAAATAGTAAAAAATAGAAAAGTTTTTTATATTTTATTCTGTTAATTTAAAACATTGCCAAAAAGGTCCGTCCCCAGTGGCACATTATTTCTTTTTTCGGTTTTCTTCAAATTCTTCCCAAGATTTACTAAATTCATGTTTTGCAAATGATTCTTTTAAACCTGTAATCTGTTTTAATCGAATAATCTCATCTAATTCCATTCCTAAATGCTTTGAAATTTGCTTTTCCGACCATCCATTCTGAGTTAGTGTTATAACAATATGTGACATATCTATGATTTGATGTGTTCCTCTTGCTCGATTATGCCTAATCGTACTTGCCATACGATTTTCTAAATCTTTATCAATGGTTACTATGGGAATTTTCTTTAACTTAAAATATTCTTTCGCACAACGATAACGGTGAAATCCATCTACTACAATATACCTATCATTTTGTTTATCATAATAGGTTACAATTGGTTGTGTATAGCCATCTTCTTCAATAGAATGTTTTAATAATTGCATCTCTGGTGGAGCTACTTTATTGGGGTTGTAGTCGTTGGCAATTACTTTGGCAATGTCTACCATTTTTACATTTAATACGGGAAATTCTATTTTGCTCATTTTACCTGTCCTTTCATGTTCTGGTTTTATAAAAGTGCTACTTCTTTTTCGGTGTAAATTGTTACAAAATTTTTATAATCTTGATTTTTATTAACTTTGAATCCACATTTTTCATATACTTCTGTATAATAATTGGTTACAATACTATAGGTTATTTCATTTTCTTTTCTAATTTCCTGTAATATCTCTTCTAAATACTTTTCTTTTGTCGTATATACATTTTTTATGATATTTCTATTGATGGATACAAAAGCCATTACTTTTTCATCTTCTATATAAATATACCATTCTTTGCTATCATCATCATAAATCCTATCATTCGTTTGTTTCTCTATTAATCTTGATCCAAAAAATTTTCCCATATATTGATAAAATTTTTCATCTTTATTCATCATTTTTATAACCATAACTTCTACTCCTTTAACTACTTTTTTGTTCTTGTATTATTTTTTGTAATGTTTTATCATCTGTTTTTGTTTTTTTATTTAACAGATTATCCCATTTATGGATTAATTCCATTAATTCTCTATCATCATTTTTGGTCTGCCCAAAAGACAATCTTCTTAAATAAAAATCATTTTTTTCGATTGCTCTTGCAATTCTTCTCCAGGAAATTGCTTTTTTTTGATTTTCTAATTTACATTCTGCTGTGTCTGGAATGTCTTTTAATTCTACACTATATTTATTCTTATACCATATCATAAACTTTTTTATTTTTCGATAATAGTGTAACATCAGATCTCGATTATAAATTCCTATACTTTCTAACAAAAATACTGTGTATTCTTGCCAAGTCATAAATTCTGGTTTACAAGATTTGATGTTTCCCAGTGCTGTTGTTTTACAATAAATGTTTCCAAAATTAACGCCATTGACTCGATTTAGGACTTTACTCCAAGTATCATATTCTAATGCCTTAAATTGATCTAATCCATTTCTTTGGTCGTCTCCATATGGTTGGCAAAGTCTCTGTTCATATATACTTACCCCATTTTTATACATCAATTCATAAATATAATTAAATTTTAAATCTAGTTGACTTACTGCACCCCATATATCTTCTGTTGCCCAATCATAAAGAGGATAAAAATTATACACTTCGATGTGCTTTTCATTCACTTTCAATTTGGTTGTCCAATGGTATTTTTTAAAAGTAATTTTTTTATCTTGAAATGCAATCGTTCGAAATCTATTTAAACTTTCATCTGTCCTAATTCCTATCCCACAAGCTACTTTTCCTTGATATTTTTGTTGATACCAACTGGCAAATTGAACAATAAATTCTTCAAATTCTTCGCCTTTTTTAAACCAGGTAAAAGGACAATTGTTACTATTAATACTATCTTCTGGCATACTTCTTACCCATAAATGCTTACTTTCTTCTTCCCAACAAATCCATTTTGGCTGTAACACGGATACAGCATTTCGTAAGGCTATTGGTAGGGTAATATGATAAAAGTCTCGAATTTGTGATAATTGTTTTAATTCTTCTATATGTTCGATGGTACAACGATATTGAGCCTCTAAATCAATAAATAATACATCAAATTTTTTATTCATTTTTTTAGCTACTCTGTTAGCTAATTGTACCATGACAGAACTGTCTTTTCCCCCACTAACACTAAAATAAATATTGTCAAAATTTTGGAACATAATTTCTAATCTTTCTATTGCGGCATCTAATACATTTTTCTCTAAATATTTCTTGGCCATCCATTTTCCTCTTTTCTGTTCCAAATTATACCATTATTGGAATATACTGTAAAGTTTTGTCGAAAAATTTTTCAAAAAAAAAAGCAATTCTAAGATTTACTAATAAAAAAATTACCAAAAGGTTCAGACCTCTTGGCAATCTATGAATTCATATATTTATGTTTTATACAAATATCTTATTTTTTGTTTACTAAATCTTTTAATGCTTTACCAGCTTTAAATACTGGTGCTTTTGATGCAGGTATTTTGATTTCTTCCTTAGTTTGTGGATTTCTACCTTTTCTAGCTGCTCTTTTTCTTACTTCAAAAGATCCAAATCCAACTAATTGAACTTTGTCTCCTTTTTTTAATGCTTCTGTTACTACTTCTACGAAAGCGTTTACTGATTCTTCAGCTGCTTTTTTAGTAGCTCCTGTTTTTGCAGCCATTGCTGCGATTAATTCAGCTTTGTTCATTTAAATTACCTCCTATAAGATTTAAATAGTTTATGTACTTTATTGCATGAACAAACGCAATAATGTACTTCACTTAAAACAATTCGCCAAAAATACTGAAAATCCTTCTTTTTTTTACTTTTTTTTAATAGATTTTTAGTTTTTCCAATACTTTACAGATTTTTTTACCTCCTGGCATGGTTTGTATTTCTTCTTTTGAAAATACTTTTAAGGCGACAATTGCTAGAGCATAAATGATTACAGCTATAGCAATTGCTATTATTGTTGCCAATTTTTCCGCCATTATTCCAGAAAGTGTTAAATAGCTAAAATAGGAACAAATTCCCATAATTACTACTGCTATGACTGGTTTTATCACAAATTTTGAAAATGTTAAATCTAATTTTATTGATTTTCTTAATGATGTTATCGCTATTGTAAAAGCTACTAAATGACAGGCAACGGATCCCCAAGCTGCTCCATTTACTCCTATTTCTGGAATTGGCACTAAAACCAAATTAAAAATGAGTTTTACCAATACACCGACACCCTAACGATACAGCGGGTATCATTAGTTTTCCATAGCCTTGTAGTGCACCATTAATGGTCTGATCTAATATGGTAAAAATAATCGTCAAAGAACTAATTTGCAATATAACCGCTCCTGAACTAGCATTGGGAAATAATAGATTAAGAATTGGTCCTGCAAATAAGCACATTCCAACTGTACAAGGAAGTCCTATCAACATAGATGTTAATAAGGAAAATGAGGTCTTTTGTGTAATCGTTTTTTTATCTTTTTTCGCTTTTGCTGCTGATATGGCAGGTACTAAAGCTGTAGCAAATGCTACATTAATAGACAATGGTAAACTGGTTAGCATATCTACTTTTCCCCCTAATATTCCATACTGTGAAATTGCCATATCTTCTGACATAAATTCTTTTAAGCTTCTTACTACGGTGAATGAATCAATATTTTTATTAAGGGATGACATAATAGCAGTTAAAGCAATTGGAATCGAAACGAGCAATATTCTTTTTATAATGGTTACAACTCTTTCATATTTATAATTTATTGTTGCTTTTATTTCTGTTGCCATTTCTCTACTTCTCGTTCTATAGTATAAATACAAGTAACCAAATCCTGCAAAAGTTGCCAGAGTTGTAGCTAAGGTTGCTCCTCCTGCCATCCATTCCGTAGATGCTCTTGAAATAATAGCAATGATTTCTACTAATATGATAGTAAGTGTGGTTTTAAATAATTGTTCTAAACTTTGTGACCTCGCCGTTGCTTTAATATTTTGTCTGGCGTTAAAATAGCCTCTCATTACAGACGAAATGGCCACAAAAAAGATTGCTGGTGATAAAGCAACTAATGTCATTTCCGCTTCTGGTATTTGTAACCATAAATTAGCTATCCTATTCGCCCCAAAAAACAATAATAAGCTTCCTACTAGACCAATCATAGCAAATGTAGCAAAAGCAATTTTAAAGATTCTATAACCACCTTTATGGTCTCCGTACAGCAATTCTTTCAGAGACTAATTTTGAAATAGCATTTGGTACCCCTATGGATGATATGGTAAGCAACATGGCATAAATTTGATAACCAGCTGCTACAATGCCATTTCCTTTATCTCCAAATCCCTCTCTATTTGTTAAATATAACGTGTATACTAAACCTAATAATTTGATTAATACTTGTGAAAAAATCAGAGTGATAACTCCTTGCATGAAGGTCTCTTTTTTAGGATTCCTTCTACTTATCTCTTCTTTTGACATTCTATTTTTCATTCCCTTCTTAATCATACCGTTTGAAAAATTGTTATCTTCGAACTGGAATTCCCTTTTATTCATTTTACGAATTTATTATAAATTTAATTACTAAATTATTCAATACTTTTAAAAAAATTTAAGTTTCGTTTGTTGTTCACCAAAAAAGCCTTTAAATTATAAAAAGCCCTTTGGTAAGCAGCGGCAAATAAAAATTAATTTAAAAAATGATTTCTGAAACAAAGATTATTTTTCCTCTGTTTCAAAAATCATAATTAAATATTTTTGTCTATATCAGGTAATAATTGTTTTTTCCTAGAAGTTACCCCTTCTAAAAAAGCTCTATCCTTCACTAATTCTTTTCCAAAAGCTAGTTTTATCACGCCTGCTTTCTCTCCTAATGCTATTATTTCTGAATTGCTATTAAAAATATCGGTAATGGCCAATACAAATAAACTTAGCCCTTTTTCTTCAATGGTTTTATGGATGACCGCTTTTAATTCTTCTTCTCTTTTTAATACATCTTCGATGCTTACGGTATTTACTTGTGCTATTTCAAATTTAGTTCCTTCTTTTTCGAATACTTTGGCATCTATATTAATTAATTCCTTTGCTGAAAAATCTCCTAAATCTGTTCCCGCTTTTAACATTTCTAATCCATATTTGTTCACATCAATTTCAGCTATTTTTGCTAATTCTTCTAATACTTTTTTGTCATGTTCTGTTGTGGTTGGTGATTTTAATAATAGCGTATCAGATATAATACAACTAAGGCATAATATGGCAATATTTCTTTCCATTTTTATGTTATTTTCTTGATACAACTTATATAAAACTGTTGCTGTACATCCTACTGGTTCAGTTCTATAATATAATTGATAAGGAGCTTTAAAATTCATAGTATGATGATCAATTACCTTTAAAATTTTGGCATTTTCAATATTACTTACACATTGAGTTGCTTCATTATGATCGACTAATATTACTTCTTGATTATCCTCTACATCTTCTATATACGGAATATCCTTGATTTTTAGATAATCTAATACATATCTCGTCTCCTTATTAATGTTTCCAATTCTTACTGCTTTAGCATTTTGATTTCCCATCTTTTTTTCAAAATCTTCCATTACAATACTAGAACAAATTGAGTCTGTGTCTGGGTTTCTGTGTCCAAATACAAATACTTCTTTTTCCATTTTAATACTCCTTTTACTTTTTTATTGTTAATAACTAAATTTTATGTATTTCTATAAATCTCTTTCCATTATATATTGCTCTCCTATTTGTTGTTTTATTACAAATTTATTTTTTTCATAAAATTTTATGGCATGTTCAAAAACTTTATACGTATCTAATCCTATTTTTTTATAATTATTGTGTATTGCAAATTCCATAACTTTATTAAATAACTCTTTAGCAATACCATTTTTCCTATATTCTTTTTTTACATATAGACTTTTTAAATATGCATTCCTATCTCCTAAATTTTTTAGTGCAATGGTTCCTATTACCTCATTTTTATTATTAATAGCAATCCAAAAATTCCCATTATAATTTTTATATTCCTCGTTTTTTATTTCTTTAATATCTGTATACCATTCTTTGAATCCAAACTCGTCAATACATATTTCTATCCAAAAACTTATCACTTTTTCTCTATATTCTTTTTTATATTCTATGATATCCCATTCCATAATTTGCTCCTTTATTCTAAGCATTAAGTTGAACAAAAAGTTTTATTATAATGTTCTAATTCTATTTTTAAATCCATCCCAAACTTCATTGGTTCTAACATACTCTTTATAATGCTTCTTTACATCTGCATCATATTTATCAAGTTCATTTAATAGTCCTGTAAAATCACAAGTTTTAAACATTTCACTCATCTTTGGTATACTTTTTTCTAAGTTTTTCCTTGATTCTTCTATAATTTTCCTATAATTTTTTCTATCATTTATATAAACTAATAATGGCTTATATTTTATCCATCCAATAGAAGCCTTCAAAAATCTTTGTTCAATGCAACCGTCATCTAGTGCTATTTTCTTTAATTTCTTAGGATAATTCTCTTTTAAAATACTTACATATTTTAAAAATCCATCATGAAAATGATAAGTTGGGATTTGCATTATTTTTGCTTCTTTTAGCATAGCTGAAAAAAAAGTATCTTCTCCACGTGCAAATGGCGGATTATAAAATGCTGGTATTTTATCTAAATGCCTCATATTTAAACATAATCCTGAAGCAAATATACAATTTTGATTTCCTACATTTTCTAATCTTATTCCTTTTCCATATTTTACAATTTCTTTTTCTGCATAAGTAATACCACTATCTTCATTTCTCTTTTCTTTAATTTTTTTCCAAGATATAGCATCATTACTTACACCATCAATATAATTTTTAAAGTCTTCTTCTTTAAATTCTTTATCATATTCTACATATGGTATAGGTGCCATATTTCCACATCGATACCCCATTGTTACATCCGCTTTTTCAATATATTTTAAGTGTTGATATATATTATCTTGTTTTATCCATTCAATAGTGTTATCTTCATTTTTTATGTTAGCAACTGGGTATTCATCATCATCCCAAAACATCAGATAATCTATTTTTCTTTTTAATGCAAAGTACATAATTGAATTTCTTGCTCTAGCATATCCATGTCCTAAAATTAAATTCACATCTTGTTTGCTGATTTGATGTCTCGATACTAATATTTTCTTTTCTTCTTCAATATCTTCTGGCGTTATGTATTTTATTTTAATATTTTTATATACTTCTGATTTAATTCCATAAAACTCCGTTCTTTCTGCTTGCTGGTATCCTAAATCATATAATATAAATATTGTAAAATTAATATCTTTCCCTAACTTTTTTCCCTGCTCAATAATATCTTTATAGTAATTATTAATGATTTTGCATACATTAGGTCTACCAGCTAGAAAACCTATTCCAAATTCTATACTATTTGCCATTCAAATTCCTTCTTCCTTTAGTTAATTGTACTTATTATTTCTTCTAAATCTTTTTTACTAAATTCATATTTTTTATTACAAAAATGACATACTATTTCTGCTTTTCCATCTGTTTCTATTATATCTTTTAGTTCCTCTTTACCTATAGTTGCTAGTCCTTCTGACATATGCTCTTTTGAGCAATCACATTGATAAATTGGTGTGATATCTTCCTTTATAATTTCTATGTTTTCATCTCCTGTTATTTTTTGGGCAATTTCTTTTAAAGTTAATTGTTTATCTAACATTTTGGATATAGATCCAGCTTTAAATATGGCTTGTTCTACTTTTGCTATTTCTTCCTCTGTCGCATCTGGCATTGGATTAATTAAATATCCACCTGCTGCTTTTACTCCATTTTTATCTACTAATACCCCTAATGCCACTGCTGAATTCCTTTGTTCTGAATTAACAAAATAATTAGCAAAATCATCTGCTATTTCCCCTGAAGTCAAAGGAGAAATTCCTATATAGGGATCTTTTAATCCAATATCTTTAATTACATTAATGTATCCCTCAAATCCAACGGCTCTACCCACATCTAATTTTCCAAATTCATTCAGTGGAATGTCAACTTGTGGATTAGCTACATATCCTTTTACTTTTGGAAAATTATTTGCTGTTACTACCATCATTTCAATTAATCCATTTCCTTTTATTTGAACTGTCAATTTATCTTTTTGACTCTTCATTTCATTTCCCATAATTGCTGTAATAGTTAACATTCTTCCAAAAGCTGCTGTAACTACTGGACTCAAATCATGTATTATTCTAGCCTTTTCTACTAACTTGGTTGTATTAGCACATATTATTGATATTTTTCCCTGATAAGCCAAAAATCTTTGTATTTTATCTGCCATTCCTTCTCCTTTTTTCTTATAATTAAAAATTTATAACGAATAAATTATATCACTTTGGAAATTTATTGTCAATTAATGTAATATTGCTTTTTGCTTAATTTATAAGTTATAACAAAAAAAGCTACATAATTTGTAACTTTTTATCTATGTATTTGAAACATATCTTTTCCTTCTCCGCAAACAGGGCAAACCCAATTATCTGGCAAATCCTCAAACTCAGTTCCTGGCTTCACACCAGCCTTTTCATTTCCCGACTTTGGATTATAAATATATTTACACTCCACACATTCATATCGTTGTGATTCAAACTTCTCTGATTGGAAATTCTTATATCCAAGTCCTAAGGCAACAATCACCATTAGTAAGAAAGATAAAGCTTTCCATATTCCGCTCTCAAGCATAATAATAGCAAACAATCCAAAAGTAGCAGCTATTCCATATAAAATTAGAACCGCTTGTTTTTGACTAAAACCTCTTGCCACAATCAAATGATGTAGATGTCCTTTATCTGCCTTGAAAATTGCCTTAATTGACTTTCCTCTAATTAATCTTCTAACAATTGCCCAAATGGTGTCAAATATAGGTAATCCTAGTGCTAACAATGGTAATACAATAACAGCTGCTGTATACGTTTTAGCCACTCCTAATATGGAAATAATAGAAAGTGAAAATCCTAGAAAATTAGAGCCTGTATCACCTATAAAAGTTTTAGCAGGTGCAAAATTAAATGGTAAAAATCCAACCAAAGCTCCTGCTAATGCTGTTATCAATAAAATAGAAATAAGTGGTGAGCCATTTAATACAAATATAATTAATAAAGATACTGCTGATATAACAGAAATCCCTGCTGATAATCCATCTAATCCATCAATTAAGTTAATAGCATTGGTTACTCCTACCACCCATCCTATCGTTAAAATAATGGAAAAGGCTTCTTTTAATTCATCTGTCGCTAAAAAAGCTGGGGTTATTTCATCAATTCTTACACCAAATGCCACTACCACAATAGCAGCGATTACTTGTCCTAATAATTTTACCATCGGTTTTATGGTTATAATATCATCAAATATACAAAAAATAGATATGACAATAGTTCCTAAAAACATTCCCAATAATTTCATTCCATATTGTTCTGGTCCAAATAAATCAATACTATTTTCTAAACTTTTCACAATTAGTAAATAAATAATAGCTACTAAGAATCCCAGTATAACAGCTGGTCCTCCAAATTTAGGCATGGCTTTTTTATGCATTCTTCTTTGGTCTCTTGGTACGTCTACTGCTCCTACTTTTCGTGCTATCTTAATAGTATATGGCGTTGCCATAAATGTTACAATAAAGGCTAGCAAAAAAGCAATGGCTATATCTCCCCACATATGCTTTGCCTCCTATTTCATGTTTTCCTCTTCTATTTTATCGATTAATTTTAGTCTTTCTTCATGTCTTCCCCCTTCAAATTCTGTCGCAAGCCACATTCTTAAAATGCAAATTGCTTCATTCATTGTCACGGCGTCAGCTCCTATCGCTAAAACATTTCCATTGTTATGTAATCTTGAATATTTAGCCGTAAATTCATCATGGCAAAGGGTACATCTAATTCCTTTGAATTTGTTAGCTACCATACACATTCCAATTCCAGAACGACAAATTAGAATTCCTTTTTCGCAACTGTTAGCTTGTACTTCTTTTGCTACTTGCTCTGCAATGTTAGGATAGTCTACTCTTTCTTCATTCATACACCCTAAATCTTTATATGGTATTTCTTTCTCTTCTAAATATTTCTTAATTTCTTCTTTTAATCGATAACCTCCATGGTCACATCCAATTGCTATCATAACTCCACTTCCCTTCTCTTTTATCACTATATCATAATTTTTTTGCTATTACAATAATTAATTACAATTATTTTGAATTTTACTTGCTTTTTCTCAAAAAATGTGTTAGAATATCATATGTTATAGTGTAATATAGACTAAGAGGAGGTGCTTAAAAGAAATGCCAAATATTAAATCAGCTAAAAAAAGAGTTAAAGTAATTGAGAAAAAAACTTTAAGAAATAATATGATAAAATCTGCTTACAAAACAGCTGTAAAAAAATTCGAAGAAGCTTTGGCTAGCGGAAACATGGAAGAAGCTAAAGTTCTATTTTCTGAGGCTACCAAAAAAATCGATCAAGCATGCACAAAAGGTGTTATCGTTAAAAATACAGCTGCTAGAAAAAAATCTAGCTTATCAAAAAAATTAAATGCAGCTATGGCTTAAGACTAAAATATAAAAATTATGCATAGTTTTTATAAAATATGAAAGAACTCTAGTTAGAGTTCTTTTTTGTATCGTATCCTTTTTTTCTTTAATTCTAATTTTTTCTTCCCTCTAGTTTATCTTATCTACCTTTAATTTCCATTGTTTTTACTGTTTTTTCATGTTACTATTAATTAAGATAATAATTCTTTGGTGAGGTGTAATATGTTAAAAAAGATATTAGATAATTTTAAAAAGTTAGATAAATTGACATATAAGATTATGAATTATGGTTTAAAATTTTGCTTTGCTATTTGCCTAATTGCTACTTTTATTTTGTTTACATATGGTTGGGCTTTCCCTTCTCCATTTGTTTATTACATAGGTATTAATCTATTTAAAGTTAGTTTGATTTTTAGTATTGAATTTATCATTTGTGCTTTTATAATGGATGGCATCAAAAAACAACTAATATAAAAAAAGACTCACTAATTGGTGAGTCTTTTCATTTATTGATTCAATTCCTCTAAGAACATTTTATTTAGCATTTGCGGATTTGCTTGTCCTTTTGTTTCCTTCATAGCTTGTCCAACCAAGAAACCTAAAGCTCTATCCTTTCCAGCTTTATAATCTACAATTGATTGTGGATTTGCTTCTAATATTTTTAATACTACTTCTTTAATAGCTCCCTCATCTGATATTTGTATCCATCCTTTTTCTTTTATAATTTCCTCTGGGTCTCTTGGATTTTCAAATAATTCTACTAACACTTTTTTACCAATACTAGAACTAATGGTCCCTTTATCAATTAGTATAACTAATTTTCCTAATTGCTCAGCAGAAAAAGGTATTTCAATTGGTTCTTTTTCTGTTTCATTTAAAATTCTTGAAATATCTGATATAATCCAATTATTTACTGCTTTTGGATTATTACATACCGCAATTGCTTCTTCGAATAGGTCAGACAAATATTTAGATGATGTAATCAAATTAGCATCTTTTTGAGATAAGTTATATTCTTCTAAATATCTTTGTTTTCTGCTTTCTGGTAATTCTGGTAATGTGTTTTGGATATTTTCAATATATTCCTCTGATAATCTAATGGCTACCAAGTCTGGCTCAGGAAAATAACGGTAATCTTGCGCATCTTCTTTATCTCTCATAGAAAATGTTTTTCCAGATACTTCATCCCATCTTAAACTTTCTTGTTCTATTTTTCCGCCTTCCTCTATTACATCAATTTGTCTATCGACTTCATATTCAATGGCTCTCGTAATATTTCTAAAAGAATTCATATTTTTCATTTCTGTACGAGTTCCTAATTTCGTATCTCCCTTTTTTCTAACAGAAACATTGACATCTGCTCTTAATGAACCTTCTTGCATTTTACAATCTGATACTTCAATATATTCTAAAATAGATTTTAATTTTCTTAAATATTTTTCGGTTTCTTCTGTGCTACGAATATCTGGTTCAGAAACAATTTCTATTAGCGGAACACCTGCTCTATTTAAATCTACTAAGCTTCCTCCTCCAAATTCATCATGATTTAATTTACCTGCATCTTCTTCAATATGAATTCTAGTTAATCCTATTTTTTTCTTTCCATTTTCTGTTTCAATTTCTATATAGCCATGTTCACATAGCGGTTTATCAAATTGTGATATTTGGTATGCTTTTGGCAAGTCTGGATAAAAATAATTTTTTCTATCATTTTTACTTTCTCTTGAAATCTCGCAGTTAGTTGCTAACCCAGCTTTTACCGCATATTCCACTACCTTTTCATTTAATACTGGTAACGTTCCTGGCATTGCCATACAAATAGGACAGGTTTGTGTATTTGGTTCTGCTCCAAATTTTGTGGGACAAGAACAAAATATTTTTGTTTTTGTTGATAACTCTGCATGAACTTCTAATCCTATTACTACTTCATAATCTTCTCTTGACATCTTTTCCTCCTTCTAGGGATTTAGGAGACATTCCCTAAAACCCTGTTTTGGGCTTATAATTTTCTCTAAATTTAATAGCCTGTTCAAATGTATAGGCTGCCTTTAATATGGTTTCTTCACAGAATTTGTTCCCAATTAATTGCATTCCAATTGGCATTCCTTCTCCATTTACTCCACATGGAATTGAAATTCCTGGAAGTCCTGCCACATTAATAGATATTGTACAAATATCTGTTAGATACATTTCTAACGGATTATTTGATTTTGAACCAATATCAAAGGCAACATTTGGTGATGTTGGCGTCAAAATGACATCATATTTTTCAAATCCTTTATTAAATTCATTTATAACTAAAGTACGTACTTGTTGTGCTTTTTTGTAGTAAGCATCATAATACCCAGAAGATAATACATAAGTTCCTAAAATAATTCTTCTTTTTACTTCTGGCCCAAATGCTTCACTTCTTGATTTTTTATAGATTTCTTTTAAATTCTTAAATTCTGGTGTACGATAGGTATAACGAATGCCATCAAATCTTCCTAAATTTGAACTTGCTTCTGCACAAGCAATAATATAATAAGCAGCTAATGCATATTGCGATATATCTAATGAGAATTCCTCTATTTCTGCTCCTAATTCTTTGTATTTCTCAATCGCTTTTTGTAAGGAAGCCTTCACTTCTTCATTAATTCCTTCTCCAAAGAATTCTTTTGGAACTCCTATTTTTAATCCTTTTACATCATTTTTAAGTGCTTTGGTATAATCCACTTTTGGTTTGTCCGTTGATGTCGTATCTTTTTCGTCATGACCAGCAATGATATTCAATAAAATTGCTGCATCTCTTACATCTTTTGTAATTGGCCCTACTTGATCTAATGATGAAGCAAATGCTACTAATCCATACCTAGATACTAAACCATAAGTTGGTTTTAACCCAACTACTCCACAAAAACTAGCTGGTTGTCTAATCGATCCTCCTGTATCGGATCCTAATGCCCAAGGTACTAAATTGGCTGCTACTGCTGCTGCACTTCCCCCTGAAGATCCTCCTGGTACTTTGTTTAAATTCCATGGGTTTTTTGTTTTTTTGAAATAGGAATGTTCTGTTGAACTTCCCATAGCAAATTCGTCCATGTTTAATTTTCCTAAATTTATCATATTTTCATTGTTTAATTTTTCTACCACAGTAGCATTGTATGGTGCTATAAAGTTTTCTAACATTTTAGAACTACAAGTTGTTTTGATTCCTTTCGTACATAAATTGTCTTTGATTCCAATTGGTATCCCTGCTAATTCTCCTGTAATTTCTCCTTTTTCTACTTTGCTTTGCATGTCCTCTGCTTGTTTCATTGCTTCCTCTGTTAAGGTTGTTACAAAGGCTTGTACATCTTTTTCTTTTTCATTGATTCTATCTACATAGGCTTTGGTTATATCTGTTATTGTTAGTTCATTGTTTTTTAACTTTTCTTGTAATTCATGTACCGTTAATTCTGTAATTTCCATCTATTTTCCTCCTTGCTTTTTTATTTCTTGATAAAAATGTGGCCAAGAATAGATCCTTTTAATTTTATCATTATTATAATTTACATTAATAATAGTATCCATTATAAATGTCTCTATTTGTACTTCTGACACTTTCTCGCAATTTCTTATACTATCATCAACAAATATATCTATCTGCTTTTTCCTCGCTACTTCTACTTTATCTTGTGCATTTACAATTAGCTCATCATAGTTAATTTTATTATCTTTTAACCACTGTATGGTTAATTCTTCTATATCAAATTTATCGGAAGGAAATCTTGCTGTAATAAGAATAATTTTGTGGCCTTGTTTCTTTAATTCATTGATTGTTTCCACTGCAAATAATTTAGGTTTAATATTTAACAATATCGTTTGATAATATTTATCTAAGAATTCTTTATGTTCCTTCTCATTCCAGTCATGAGCTGTACTATAATACATATGATTGAAACAATTTTTATCTATTATTTCAATATTCTTATTTAAATCTTCTGTTGTATATTTTTGAGCATATGGAAATATACAACCATAGGTATCTGAAATAGTATCATCTATATCAATTCCAATAATCATAAAATTTTCTCCCTCATCCCTTAATTAGTCGATAACTTTTGGTATTTTAAACATATTTTGTTCTTTCGCTACCGCATTTTGCAATAAACTTTCATTATCTTCAAATACTTTTATTTCATCTTTTCTAAATACATTTTGTGCTTCATTACTTCCTATGGTTATATCTAAATGATCGATTGGTGCATTATTTACAATATTGGCAAAATTCAAAATATCTTGTAAATTTAATATATAACTATCCATCTCATTTTCTTCCAAATTTAAGTGTGCTAAATTAGCAATATGTAAAATTTCTTCTTTACTTACTTGCATTTTTTCATCTCCTAATCTCAATTTGTCTTTTATTATATACTTTTTTTACCAAAAAAACAAGCCTAAAATGGCTTGTTTTCATGTTTTTATAATTATTTTAATTCTACAACTGCTCCAACTTCACTGAATTTAGCTTTTAAGTCTTCAGCTTCTTCCTTAGCTACACCTTCTTTGATTGTTTTTGGTGCTCCATCTACTAAGTCTTTTGCTTCTTTTAATCCTAATCCTGTAGCATCTCTAACTACTTTAATAACTTTAATTTTTTGATCTCCTGCATCTGCTAATACTACATCAAATGATGATTTTTCTTCAGCAGCTCCTCCAGCTACTGCTCCTCCAGCTGCTGGTGCAGCAGCTGCTACTGCAGATACTCCATATTTTTCTTCGATCGCTTTCACTAAATCTGCTAATTCAACAACTGTTAAAGCGTCGATTTCTTCAATTAATTTTTCTATTTTTTCCATTTTAATTTTCCTTTCTTAAGGATATTTTTTGTTTAGAAAAGTTTTCTAACTAAAATTCTCCTTTTTTCAGTGATCTAAGTTCACCACTCTATTTTTATTATTATGTTTTGAAGCTTATGCTTCTTCTGTTGTTTCAGCTTCTGCTGCTTCTTCAGCAACGGCTGGTTCTTCTGCTGGAACTGAAACAGTTACCTTTTCTCCAGCTTCTTCCTTTTGAATTCTTACTTGATCCAATGCAACTGCAACTTTTGAAATATTGCCAAGTAATGCACCTGCAAGCATTGATAATAAGGTTTCTCTTGATGGTAATTTTGCTAATGTAATAATTTCTTCTGCTGTCATTACCTTTCCATCAACAACACCACCTTTGATTTTATAGTAATCATTATCTTTACTGAATTTATAAATTATTTTAGATGGTTCTAAATAATCTTCTGAACTGATAACAACTGCTGTTGGTCCTTCTAATTTTTCTTCTAAACCTTCTATTCCACATTCAGCCAATGCTCTTTTTGTAATATTATTTTTAATAATATTATATTTAGCTCCTGTACCACGTAAGTCTCTTCTTAAAGTTGTGTCATCTGTTACATTGATTCCTCTGTAATCTGTTAAAAGTATTAATTTAGCATCTTTCATTTGTTCTGCTAATTTACTTACTTCTTCTTTCTTTTGATTTAGTATTTTTTCACTTGCCATTTTTTCTATTCACCTCCTAATATTTGTTTTATCTATTTTTCGTTCATAGAAATTTTATTTTCTATAAAAGAAATAACACTCTTTGGCCTTCCGAGAATACAAAGAGTGCTTTATAACACTTTTTTACCTCGGTAGGACTTATATTTTTTGCCTACTGTCTTTGGCTTTCTATTTTATTTTTGATCGATATAAATTCCAGGTCCCATTGTTGTAGTAATTGCTACACTTTTGATGTATTGTCCTTTTGCTGCTGCTGGTTTTGCTTTTATAATAGCATTGATAATGGTTTCATAGTTTTCTAATAATTTGTCAGCACCAAATGAAACTTTTCCAAATCCTAAGTGAATAATATTGGTTTTATCTAGACGATATTCTACTTTTCCTGATTTAATTTCACTGATTGCTTTTGTTACATCCATTGTAACGGTTCCTGATTTAGGGTTTGGCATTAATCCTTTTGGTCCTAATACTTTACCTAATCTACCTACAACTCCCATCATATCTGGTGTTGCAACAATAACATCATATTCAAACCAGTTATCATTTTGAATTTTTGGTATTAATTCTTCTGCTCCTACAAAGTCTGCTCCCGCTTTTTCAGCTTCTTCTGCTTTTGGTCCTTTGGCAAATACTAATACTCTTTGTGTTTTTCCTGTACCATTTGGAAGTACCACAGTACCTCTTACTTGTTGATCTGCATGTTTAGAATCTACTCCTAATTTTACATGTAATTCAACAGTTTCGTCAAATTTTGGTTTTGGCATTTTTTCAATAATTTCTAATGCTTCTTTGATTTCATATTCTTTTGTTTTGTCAACTAATTTTACACTTTCTGCATATCTTTTAGATGTTTTCATTTTTCTTTACCTCCTTTGGTTATAACGAGCTTTTTATTCGCTCTCCCAATTATATCTTTTTATTATTTAAAACAGTTCAAAATTATTATATTGGAAATTTTTGAGTAAATTGTTAAATTGAAGGCGTACACTGTTACGTCGAAATTTAACAATTTAATCGAAAATGTTCAAGATGATGATTTTAGGCTGTTTTTGTTTTAGTCTGTTACTACAATACCCATAGATCTAGCTGTACCTTCAACCATACTCATAGCAGTTTCTATACTTGCCGCATTTAAATCTGGCATTTTTTGTTCTGCAATTTCTCTTACTTGTGCTTTTGTTATTTTAGCAACTTTTTCCATGTTTGGTTTTCCTGAACCTTTTTGGATTTTAATCGCTTTTTTTATTAATACTGCTACTGGTGGTACTTTTGTTATAAAGTCAAATGATTTGTCTTTATATACAGTAATTACTACTGGGATAATCATTCCTGGTTGATTTGCTGTTCTATCATTGAATTCTTTGACAAATTGCATGATATTAACACCACTTGAACCTAAAGCTGGACCTACTGGTGGAGCTGGTGATGCTTTTCCTGCTTCAATTTGTAATTTAATAATGTTTGATATTTCTTTTTCTGCCATTTTAATGGCACCTCCCTATTTCATTTTTTGAACTTGTGAAAATTCTAATTCTACTGGTGTTTCTCTTCCAAACATAGAAACTAGAACTTTTACTTTGTGTTTTTCTGTATTTATTTCTTGAACAGTACCTACAAAGCCTTCAAATGGACCATTCATAACTTGTACTTGTTCACTTACTTCATAATCTACATTGATTGGAACATCTTCAAATCCCATATTTCTGATTTCATCTTCTGTTAATGGAATTGGATCTGTTCCAGAACCTACAAATCCAGTAACTCCTCTTGTATTTCTTACAATATACCATGATTCTTCGGTTACGATCATTTTAATTAATACATATCCTGGAAAAACTTTTCTTAGATTCGTTTTTCTTTTTCCATCCTTGATTTCTATCTGCTCCTCCATAGGAACAATAATATCAAAAAAGAAATCTTCTAACTCTCTATTTTTTATGGTTTTTTCCAAGTCTGCTTTTACTTTATTTTCATAACCAGAATAAGTATGAACAACATACCATCTAGCTACATTATCATAATCTTTTTGAGACATTTATAATAGCCTCCTTCTATTTTTCAATTATTCTACACTGTTTTCTGCGGTAGTATTTTCTTCGCTAGGAGTTGTTGTGTCTCCTTCTGTTTCTTCTACGTCAGTAGTATCTGTATTATTTTCTGTATTTTCTTGTGCATTGTTATCACTTGCTGCTTCATCTGATACCGTATTATTGGTTCCTACTACTTCTTTTACCTTGTCAATGCCATGCTTATTCATTGTTTCAAATACTACGTCTAACGCGAAAACAATTACTGCTGTAATAATTACAATGGTTATTACGGCAATTGTATTATTTACTAATTGTTTTGGCGTTGGCCAACTTACTTTCTTTAATTCAGCTTTGAAGTCTTTGAAAAAACTTTTTTTATTTTTATTATTTTCCTTTTTCGTCTTTGCTTCTTTATTAGCCATTTTATTTCCTCCTTAAAATAGCTTTCTACTATTTAGTTTCTTTGTGTGTTGTACGTTTTTTGCAAAATTTACAATATTTAACGATTTCTAATCTATCTGTATTATTTCTCTTATTTTTTGAAGTCGTGTAATTTCTTCTTTTACATTCTGTACATTCTAATGTTATATTTTCTCTTGGTCCTTTTGCTGCCATATAAATAACACCTCCGTATTTTTTAACATTACTTTTTTTGAAACGATGTGAGCGTATATCCGTAATAATTATACGCTTGAATATTGTACCACTTTTTTCCTGTTCTGTCAATTAATTTTATCGAAAAAATACATAATTTCAATAATTTTTTAATATTATTTCGTCTAACAGAATATTGTCATAAAAAAAAGAGGCTTATCATGCCTCTTTTTATCTTATTTTCCAGTCTCTAAAATTCACTCTTTTTATAAAATATTACTTTCTTTTTTTCTTTTTTTGAACAGAGAATCCAAATTTTCCAATCTTCTTTCCCAGTGCATAATAATGCCCATTGGCATAAGCAATTAAATCACATTTTGAAATAGCAAATGCCCCTTTCTCATCTATGTATTTTTCATCTGCTTGAATCGCTAATACTTCTGCCACAAACATATGATGAGAACCAAGTTCTTTTATTTCTTTTACCTTACATTCTACTGATACAGGACTTTCTTTAATCATAGGACATGTTACAAATTTTGCTTTTTCTTTATGCAATTTCATTTCTTTAAATTTATCTACTTTAGCACCTGTTTTTACACCACACCAATCTGTCGCTCTTGCTAAATCTTTCGTTGTTAAATTAATGATAAATTCTCCACTTTCTTTTATCAAATGATAAGAATATCTAGTTGGACGTACAGAAATATAGACAGTTGCCGGATTGGTATTTAAAATACCTGTCCAAGCAACTGTTATGATATTCGATTTTTCCATTGTTCCACAACTTACCATGACAGCTGGTAAAGGATATAAAAAGGTTCCTGGTTTCCATATTGTTTTAGCCATTTTATTTAGCCACTCCTTCAATTTGGTGTTCTTTTTGTTTTCTTTCTTCTACTATTATAATCGCTGCTAACATTTCTTTCTCATTTGGTCTTAACTTTTTTCTTTTTAGTGTTACATCATAATTTGCAGCTTTAACTTCGTTAAGTTCTTCTTTTATTCTTTCAATTTCTCCAATATATCCTGCATTATACTTGGAAGCTAAAATTAAATCATCTGATAACAATTTATTAATAATACAGTCTATCCCTTCTGGTTCTATTGATCTTAAATCATCTAAAGGAAGAGCTGTCTTTACTACATCTACTTTTTCTTCTTCTGGCATGCTTCTTCTTACTTCATATTCATTGACATAGGATTTAAGATCAAGTGAGGTACAATAAAGAATTTTTGCAATTTTTCTAACTCTTATTTCTTGATTAAGTTTATTTGTATAAGATACTTCTTGACTATCCTCTTCTTGTCTTATAGCCATTCTCTCTCCTAATTTTGCTGTTCTAGCAATTAATGATACATCACATTCTGATATATGAGAATATGTTTCTTCTATTTCTTTCTCTCTTTGTCTTTTTTCTTCTTCTTCTCTTTCTTTTTGTAAAATTTCCATTGTTGCACTTCTTCTTTCTTCACTTTTTATCGCTTCATATGCTTTTCTTATATTTTCTATTTCTGTTGTCAATCTAACCTTATCAGTAAATCTACTATTAGGAAGCCTTTTTAGTTTTTGTTCACATTCTTTTAACAGGTTTTCTTTTTGCCCTTTTATATATTCATTTTGTTCATTTTCTGACAATAAATCTAATCCTTGTTCATCTATTTCTAGTATTTCAAAAGGTGTTTTTCCATTTGTCTGTACTACACTACTATTAATTTCTTTTCCTTTGGTTAGTTCTCTTACATAAATTCTTCTACTAAATCCATCTTTTACTTTTTTATAAGCATCCTCAATCTGTTTAAGTTGTTGTTGTCTCTCCTCTTTTTTTTCTGGTAATGTAGTTACACTTATTTTTCGTTCTAATCTTTTTTTAGTATCTTCGTATTTTTCCTTTATAAAACGGTCTATCTCTTCTTCTGATAAATGTTTTAATTTCATGCAATAAATAGCGTCTTTGCTTGTTCCGATTATTTTATAACAATCCTCCATTTTATTACCTTCCTTCATTTTTCCTCTCTTAATTTTACCATAATAAATTTAATAAGTCAAAATAAAATATTTTCAAGCTTTGACTTTTTAGAAGCAGATAATAACATTCAAAAAACAGACTAAAATTAATGATGTCATTAATTTTAGTCTGTTTTTCTATTAAAATAAAAAAAAAACTAGCAACAACCTATCTTCCCAGCAGGGTAACCCACAAGTATTTTCGGCACATTCAGGCTTGACTTCTGTGTTCGGGATGGGAACAGGTATTACCCTAAATGTCATCGTCACTAGAAAATTATATAGTGTTAAAGCACACTCAAAAATACATAGATGAAATGTTAGGTTCGTTTTAGAATCT
>CAOJRU010000004.1 GCA_948442365.1 uncultured Clostridium sp. | reverse complement strand
AGTAATAATAAGGCGATTATGTGAGCAAAAGGGAGTAGAAATCATAGAAGCAGAGCTATGTCCTGATCATATACATATGTTAGTTAGTATTCCACCAAAGTACAGTGTATCAAGTATAATGGGATATTTAAAAGGAAAGAGTAGCTTGATGATATTCGATAGACATGCAAATTTAAAATATAAATATGGAAATAGGCACTTTTGGTGTACAGGATATTATGTGGATACAGTAGGCAAAAATAAAAAAGGAATAGAAGAATACATAAGGAAGCAACTACAAGAAGACATAGCAACAGACCAAATAAGTATCAAAGAATATGTAGACCCATTTGAAAAAGAAGAAAAGGAAAAAGAAAGAAAAATGAAAAAGGCTTAGGACCACTTAAGTGGTAGGCTGAGGAAGAAATGCGGTTGACAGACCATTCAGTAGGGCTTAAGCCCTGAAGTGCCAGAACAAAAGCCTTCTAGGCTTAGAGCAAACCACCCGTTTTACGGGTGGTTATGATTTTTATGAAAAAAATAAAACTTATTCTTATAAAAATTTTATTTAGTTTTTATTGTATTTTAATAAGTTATGTAGTATTATAATTCTGTTACTTATAAAAGCTGTAATAAAATAATTGTATTAATGAATTGAATTTGAGGGAAATATAATGAATAAAAAATTATATAGCAGTAAAAATATGAAGATATACTATAATGAATTAGATGAAAAAACTATCCTAGATATAGAAAAAAGTGTATTAGAAGGAAAGAATAAAACACTAGAATATTTTGAAATTGAAGGATATGATAAAGAAATAATAATAGATGTATTTGATAGTATAGAAGAATTACATTTAGATGTGTTTGGAGAAAAAAAGGAAGAATGGCTTGTATCTTGTGAGAATGGAGAATATGGTATAAAAGTAGTATCACCATTAAATCCAGGAAATGTGCATAATTATGAAGTAATATTAGAAGTAATAAGTAAATCCGTAGCTGATATAATATTAAGGAATAATTTTAAAGAGGTACCTAAATGGTTTGATATTACTACATATATTACTGGATTGAATACAGAAACAAAAACGAATAGTAAACCAAGTATAATAAAATTAAAAGAAGAAGGATATTTTAATTTTAGTGATTGCTATTTTATTACAAGATATATAGTAAAGGCATTTGGAAAGGAGACCATAATAAAAATTTTAAAAAATCCAACAAAATACAATGAAATATTAAAACTTTCAGATGAGGAAATAGATGAAAAAATAAAAGAATATTATAGTTAAATAAACATAGATAAAATGTATAATCTTAACAAACAATCATATAATATTAATGTCAAATTTAGTTTGACAAGTTAAATATTATATGTTAAAATATATTTAACTTAACCCTCTACTACTTTTGTAGTAAGACGGGAGCCTAAATGATTTTGGAGAGTTCTAGCAACTCTCCTTTTTAAATTCTATATTATTATTTCGTGAAAAACTTGATAATTTGTTTATCAATTAAATCAAGTGATATACTAGATATTTTTACATTTCTTCTTACAGTATCTTTAAAAATTCTTTGTTTACTAATTGTTGTTATTTGATTGATTAGCGCAATGCTATCTTTCTTCATTTTAGAAATTTCTTCTTCCATTTTTTCAATATATTTTTGTTCTTTTTCTATTATATTTTGAATGTTCATAGGTACATCTTCTATCTTTTCTAATTCATCTAATATTTGCTGTAACTTTTGTTTTTCTTTTTCAATTTTATGTTGAAAAACATTATAAATTTCCTTTCCAAGATTTACAGAAGAAGAGTCATATTTCTTTCCATCTTTTCTTGATGTTAAGGGAATAACATTTAAAGCCCCATTTTTTGTATTATCATATTTATTTAAAACAATACAATAGTGTAGACCACCTAATTCATTTCCAATATTGAAACCTAAATTTACTTTAATAACATCGCCACGAGAATACATTCCAGATTTTGCAATATTAAATGTTTTTTCTTCATCATGATATTGGGCAAAGTCATTAATCCAATAAGCTAATAAATTACTTTTTTTATATTCATTTAATTCTATATGTTTCAAAAAACATAAATCTAGTCTATTCAATGAATTATCCTTATGTATAATAGCATTATTTTTTAATTCGATTTTATTTTCATTCATGGTATCATCTCCTAGTATTTTTTATAGAAGCAGCATATCAAACATTTGTTTAAAATACAACATCTATTGAAAAATAATTTTATTATGTTATAATTTATACATCAGTAATACAACAGACAAGCGGATTGTACAAAATCCAAGCTTGTCTGTTTTTACATTTTCCCATATATTTCCCAAATTCTTGAAAAAAGAATAGGAATTTAAAGAAAATGTAGCCAAACTATGGAAAAAAAAGCCAACCTATGATACAATACATGAGAACAAAACAAACCATAAGGAGAAGAACAATGGGATTTTTTGATAAACTAAAACAGGGAATGAATAAAACCAAAAGTTCCTTTGACGAAAAGATAAACCAAGTATTTAAAAGTTTCAAAAAAGTAGATGAAGACTTCTTAGATGAATTAGAAGAAATACTAATTATGTCAGACATAGGAATGGATACATCGGTAAAAATCATAGAAAATTTAAGAACAAGACTAAAAAAGGAAAAAATACAAGAAGAAGAGGAAGTAAAGCAAGTGCTACGAGAGGAAATGCAGAAAATATTAGATGTAACAGACATTAGCTTACATCTTGAAACAAAGCCAGCAGTTATTTTAGTAGTAGGAGTAAATGGAGTAGGAAAAACTACATCCATAGGAAAAATGGCTAATCGACTAGCCAAAGATGGAAAAAAAGTAGTAGTAGCAGCAGCAGACACGTTTCGTGCAGCAGCAGTAGAACAACTAGAAATATGGTCCAAACGAGCAGGAGCAGACATTGTAAAAAGAGAAGAAGGAGTGGATCCAGCCTCTGTCGTTTACGATGCCATCAAAATAACCAAAGAAAAAGGAGCCGATATATTAATTGTAGACACAGCAGGAAGATTGCATAATAAGAAATATTTAATGGACGAGCTAAATAAAATTCAAAAAGTAATCAACAAAGAGATGCCAGAAGCGGACAAAGAAGTATTATTAGTAATTGATGGAACCACAGGACAAAATGCCATTTCACAAGTAAAAGCTTTTAAAGAAGAAGCAGACATAACAGGTTTAGTATTAACGAAATTAGATGGAACAGCAAAAGGTGGCGTTGTAATTGGAATTGTAGAAGAAAATAAAATTCCTGTAAAATTTATAGGAGTAGGAGAACAAATAGATGATATGGAAATTTTTAATTCCAGTGACTTTGTAAAAGCTATTATATAATTTTTTTAAATGTTGATATATTAATTTAATAAAGATAGAATGAATAGAAAAAAGGAGGAAAACTTGTGGAAGAAAAGCCAAAAGTAGAGACAAAACAAGAAACCATAATGGACACAGCCAATACCAAAGAAACTAGAAATAGAAACAAAAAAGAAAAAAATAAAACAAGAATGATATTAGTAATTTTATTTTTAATCCTATTTGCTAGTATCAGTTATGTTCAACTAAGAGGGAGTTTTTTAGAATACCAAGAATTAGGTGAACAATACATTCATATTTTTTACACCAATATGTTTTATAAATATTCGATTATGGCGATTAATTTTGTAGTCTTATATTTCATTATCTATTTAACCAATAGAGGAATAAAAAAAGGATTAAAGCCATTTTTTGAAAAAGAAAATAAACCAATGCCAAAACTTTTAAATAAATCGTTAGCATTAGTAATAGCAGCCATTGTAAGTGTTATTGTATCAGCAACCTTAATGCAAAAAATCATGTTAATGATAAACAGCACATCATTTGGTATACAAGATACCATTTTTAATTTAGATATTGCTTATTACATATTCCAAAAGCCGGTAGTAGAAGCATTTGCTTTATACTTTACCGTGTTATTTATAGGCTTATCTATTTATATGGCCTTATATTATGTTATTGTATTTAATAGGTTCTTTGATGGCATTGACGGAAAAATGTTAAAGCAAAGTCTATTCATGAAAAAATTGACAAGAAATATCTTGTTAGTTATCATTGGAATTGCGATTATCACGCTATTAAATACACAAAATATGGTATATGGAAAATTGCTAACCGTAAATGATGACATTGACATTGTTGGTGCAGGAATGACAGAAACGACGGTAAAACTATGGGGATATGTAATATTTGCCTTTATCATAATTCTATTTGCTTACAGAGCTTTAAAATATTTTAAAGAAGGAAATACCAATAAAGTATTAAAAAATTTAGCAGTGATACCAGGTTATTTAGTTGTACTATTTGTCATTATGATGGTATTTGATTTAGTATTTGTTAGCTCCAATGAATTAGATAAAGAAAAAGAATACATTGCGGAAAATATTAAAAATACCAAAAATGCATACAATATCAATATAGAAGAAAAAAACATTCAAAATTCAGGAACGATAACCAGTGAAGAAATAGAAAAAAATAGTAATGTAATTAATAATATACCAATCATTACTCAAGATGCCATATTAAAAACATTAGAAGATAACCAGACAGGAACAGGATATTTTTCTTATAGAAATGCTAATTTAGCGAAATATAAAATAAATAATAAAGACCAAGTTGTATATATAGCACCAAGAGAAATTACCAATTCAGGTAGAACCTATAATAATAAAACGTATGAATATACACATGGAATGGGAGAAATCATTGCATCTGCAACAGAAAGTACACAATCTGGAAATGTACAATACATTCAAAAAGAAGTATCAGGAAAAGATGAAAAAGTGAAGATAGAACAACCACGTATTTATTTTGGATTAGAAACCAATGAAATTGTTGCAACCAATGCGAAAAATAAGCAAGAATATGATTATACCGATGAAAATGGAACTGATTATACTTCTAATTATGAAGGAAACGCAGGACTAAAATTAGGATTTTTAGATAGACTTATTTTAGGAATAGCAAAAGGAGACTTGAATTTAGCATTTTCAAGTGAGATAACAACAGATAGTAAAATTTTAATCAATAGAAATGTAATAACGAGAGCCAAAAAAGCATTACCTTATTTAATTTATGATGATAATCCATATACCGTTGTAACAAATGAAGGAAAAATTGTATGGGTAATCGATGCTTATACAGTATCAAGTCAATATCCATATGCACAATACACAGCTATCGAACACGATGGCATGAAAGAAAATATTAACTATATTAGAAATTCAGTAAAAGTAATCGTTGATAGCTATGATGGAACCATATCTTATTATATAACAGATAGAAATGATCCAATTGCTATGGCCTATAGAAATATCTATGAAAACTTATTTGTAGATTTAGATGAAGAAATACCAGCAGATATAGCAAGTCATTTTATTTATCCTGAATTCCTATATAATGTACAAGCGGAAATTTTAAAAATATATCATAACGTAAAACCAGATGTATTATATCGAGCAGATGATTTATGGGATATTGCTAAATATAATAGTGTAAAATCAACTAAATCAGCAGGAACTTATATGGCCCCATATTATACCATGTTAAAGACCACAGAGGGAGAACAATTTGGATTAGTACAAATTTATACACCAGATGAAAAACAAAATGTGATTTCTTATTTAGTAGGAAGTACAGAAAAAGGAAATAACCAATTAAAACTATATAAATTATCAGCAGATAGTAATATAGTAGGACCAATGCAATTAGATAAACAAATAGAAGAAGATGAGGCTATAGCAAGTGAACTAGAAATACTAAATACAACAGGCACAAGATTAACAAAAGAAATGATAATTGTTCCAATCAATAATACTTTATTATATGTAGAACCAATTTATCAAACGATGTTAAATGAATCAGAAGTACCAATCCTTAAAAAAGTGGTAGTTGCTTCAGGAAATAAAGTAGCAATAGGAGATACATTAACAAAAGCATTAGAAAACTTGCTTTCTAAATATGCTGTTGCTATTGAAGTAGAAAATACAGATGATATAGAAGGGTTAGTGGAAGCTATTATCAAAGCCAATAAAAACTTAACAGACTCTAATAACAACAATGATTGGGAAATGATGGGAAAAGATGTAAAGAGACTACAAGAGTTAATTACATCGTTAGAGACAGTAAAAAAAGAAGAAGACAAGAAAAAACAGGAATTAAACAAAACAACCAATCAAATGAGTACAGAACAAGAGAAGCAAGATAGCAACAATAATACTTCAGCTTCTAATATTAATGTTTCCAATGAAAGCAATATTGTACCTTAAAATTAATATGCCATATTTGAAAAGGTATTAAAAGAAGACGAATATAAGGAAAGTATATCAAGACATAAAGAATTCATATTTTAATTTATTAAGAAAGCTAGAAAATAAATTTAATGAAAAACGATAAAAAAGAATAAATTTAAATTAAAAAATCCACCATAATACAAAAGGTGGATTTTTTATGTGGTTAAAAAAGAAAAAAGTAAATATATTAGAAAAATCAATAGAGAAATTAAGTAATATATTACAAGAAGGAAACTATGTAGAATGGAGCTATTTATTAGGAAATAAAAAAGAAATTATAAAACGAAACTTATTGGCTGGAATTGCTAGAGGAGTTGGTATTGGTATAGGTGTTACCATTATTACTGCTATACTTGTTATGTTATTACAAAAAATCGTGACATTAAATATTCCTGTGATAGGAGAGTATATTGCTGATATCGTAGAAATTGTAGAAAGAAGTAGGTAGCGGTAAGTTTTAGTGGGAATTTTGGGATAGGTACAAATTCGCTATTGTAGATTAGAAGATAAGGAAATTTGCATTAATCAACATAAAATGATATAATTGAAATAGCGTTAGCAATATAAATATAATAGTAAAGAGAAGGAGATTCATGTATGAAAAACAATAGGGCGTTAATGTTAAGGAATCCTAAGGTACCACATACAGAGAGACGGGTAGAAGACATTTTCTCTGCTCCAAGAACGAGAAGGCTTTGGGAAGAGATAGTAGCTTTGCCTAATTTTCAAAAAATTGCCAGTAAATTAAAAAGCCAAGAGGAAGCAACAAAGGCAGCAATCCTCGAGAAAGCAAAAAAATTAGTTGACGATGAGGGGAAATCCTTTGATGAGGCAGTACAGGAAAGCATAATGTTCTATAAACATGAGGTACAGAAATGGGAATAACCAATAAACGACCAAGAAGAAGCATGGAAAGAGCTATTCAATCCATGCTTCGTTTCTATTTTTCTAATTTATAAAATACTTTTTTACCCTTTTTCAAAATAGCAAAGCCATCTGAAAAATCTTTATCAGAAAGGATATAATTAACATCGGTTATTTTTTCATCATTTAAAGAAATACCACCTTGTGTAATTAAGGTTCTAGCTTGCCCTTTAGATGGAGCTATACCAGTTAAAATAATAGCATCTAAAATAGATGAATTAGCGTTTTCTAATTTTACAGTAGGCATATTCTCTAAACTACCTTGACCATTAAATAAGGCATTAGAAGCTTCTTCGGCTTTTTTGGCTTCTTCTTCACCATGAACAAGTTTTGTGATTTCAAAAGCTAAAACTTTTTTTGCTTCATTGATTCTTTCATCTTGGTAAGAAGATAATTCTTTTATTTTTTCAAGAGGTAAAAAGGTAAGCATTTTAAATACATTTTCAACACTACCATCTTCTACATTTCTCCAATATTGATAAAAGTCATAAGGAGAAGTTTTTTTAGGGTCTAACCAAAGAGCACCTTTTTCTGTTTTTCCCATTTTTTTACCTTCTTTAGTGGTTAACAGTTTAAAAGTTAGACCAAAAGAATCATCTTTTCCAATTTTTCTAATTAATTCAACTCCTCCAATGATATTAGACCATTGATCGTTTCCACCCATTTGAAGTTTACAGCCATATTGATTATATAAATACAAGAAATCGTAAGATTGCATTAACATATAACTCATTTCAAAAAAAGTTAGGCCAGTTTCCATTCTTTGTTTATAACATTCAGCAGCAAGCATTCGATTAACAGAAAATAGGCTACCAATTTCACGAACAAAATCAACAAATTTTAAATCTAATAACCAATCGGCATTGTTTACAATAATTGCGCTATTTTCCCCTTCGAAGTTAACAAATTTTTCAATCTGTTTTTTGATACACTCTACATTGTGGTCAAGTTCTTCACGAGAAAGCATCTTTCTCATATCTGTTTTTCCAGAAGGATCACCAATAGTTGCTGTACCACCACCAACTAGGATGATTGGTTTATGGCCACATTTTTGCATGTGACTTGCCACCATCAAAGAAACAAAATGGCCAACATGTAAACTATCTGCTGTTGGATCAATTCCAATATAGAAAGGAACAGACTCTTTTCCAAAAAGTTCTTTGATTTCTTGGGGATGTGTCATTTGTTCAATATAGCCTCTTTCTTCTAAGATATTAAAAACATTTTCCATACTAATCAAAACCTTTCTTAACTAAAATATGTAATTACAAAATGTTGATATAGTAATATTTATTTGTCAAAAACATAGCTTGAATTTTCCACTAGGTCTTTGACTTAGAATATTACTATATCAACATTAGATTAAAGTAAAATTTTAAATATTAATCGTTATTAAGTTCTCCAATTGCGTTTTTTAATTTTTCTATATTATTTAATTCTTTTTGGTAATCTTGGAATTCTGGGTATGCTACAAAACGATTTAAATTTTTAACAGATATGCCTGTATCATTAGAAACTGTATTTAAAGAATTTTCAAAACCGTTTTCTTGTACATAAGATTTAAAAGTTGAGAACTCAAATCCATCTTTTGCACTACATTTAGGACATACATTTCCTTCCGCAACATAAAAATTTCCACATCTACTACATCTATTAAAATCCATAATTCTTTCCTCCACTTCATCTTTTGACAAATCTTTTTAAAATCTTTTGTATTGTATCATAAAAATACAAAAAATAAAAGTGATTTTTCTCATTTTTGTGATTTTTTTGTGAAAGGGATTGACAAAATTGAAAAAATTTATATAATCAAATGGAAATAATTGAAGGAGGAAGAGATATGAAAGCATATGTATGTAAAGTATGTGGTTATATTCACTTTGGAGAAGAAGCGCCAGAAAGATGTCCACAATGTGGAGCAGGAAAAGAAAAATTTGAAGAAAAACAACAAGGACAAGGAGCGGGGCAATATGTAGATGAACACAAAATAGGAGTAGCGCAAGGACTAGATGAAGAAGTAGTAAAAGGATTAAAAGATAATTTCATGGGAGAATGTACAGAAGTAGGAATGTATCTTGCTATGAGCCGCCAAGCAGATAGAGAAGGTTATCCAGAAATTGCAGAAGCTTTTAAAAGATATGCTTGGGAAGAGGCAGAACATGCTGCTAAATTTGCAGAATTATTAGGAGAAGTGGTTTATCCAGATACCAAGAAAAATGTAACATTAAGAGCAGAAGCTGAGTGTGGAGCATGTATGGGGAAAAAAGAATTAGCAACAAGAGCCAAAGAATTAGGCTATGATGCCATCCACGATACCGTTCATGAAATGTGTAAGGATGAAGCAAGACATGGAAAAGGTTTTGAAGGATTATTAAAAAGATACTTTTAAGAGAAATTACCAAGAGGTTGTCACTGGTTCCGGGTTTAATTGGCAAGTAATCGGACTGGGAACCAACCCTTTTGGCCAGTTTTAAAATTAATAAAATAAAAATATAAAAAATAAAAAAGTTTTGCTTGAAAGTAATTGAATTAGAACTTCTTAATTCATACTATGAAAAATGTTCATGCCATGTAGCATGGAAGAGTTCCATATTATGAGTTTAGAAGTTCTATGATAATTAGCTTGAACAAAAAACTTTTTTATTTTTTACTATTTTATTAGGAATAAGAAGAAATTGCCAAAAAGGTCCGTCCCCAGTGGCACAGTGGCAACTTTTATTTTAAAGCCATGAATTTATCATAAAAATCTGGAATTTGTTTTTGTAAGCGAATTGGTTTCAAATTCATATCAGTGAAACAATGTTTTGTTTCGCCTGTCAATACTAAATCACCAGTTTTTTTATTCAGTATTTTATAGCCCATTGTTAAACGGACTCCATTAAAATCTTTTACAAAAGGTTTAATTTCAATGATATCATCAAAAGTAACATGTAATTTATAATCGCAATTAACACCTAAAACAGGGATCATCACACCTTGTTCTTCAAAAGCAGAATAAGGCATAGCATTGTCATCTAACATTTGACATCTCGCTTCTTCTAGGAAACGAATGTAATTAGAGTGATGAACTACACCCATTCGATCGGTTTCATAATAATTAATTCTTCTTTCAAAAGTAAAATCCATAGTGAATCGCATCCTTTCAAAGAAATATTATAACGAAAAGAAATTTTATTGTCAATTCAAGTTTCGACTTTTTGCAAGTGGAGGATATCCTACATAAATTTTGATCTACTTTTAATAGTCTTGTAGCAAGCATATTTTATCTAATAAGCTTAAAAAATATATACTTTTCATTTAAAAGATGATATAATCAGGCAAAAGGAGAGGAAACATGTCAAAATTTGTGCATTTACATATACATAGTGAATTCAGTCTATTAGATGGAGCCAATCGAATTAAAGACTTACCAGTAAGAGCCAAAGAATTAGGAATGGACGCCATAGCCATTACCGATCATGGGGCGATGTATGGAACCATTGACTTTTACAAGGCTTGTAAAAAAGAAGGAATCAAGCCAATTATTGGCTGTGAAGTTTATGTAGCACCAAGAAGTCGATTTGATAAAGAACCCAATATTGATAATCATTATAACCATTTGATTTTACTAGCTAAAAATCAACAAGGCTATCAAAATCTAAGTAAGCTAGTTTCCATTGGGTTTGTAGATGGCTATTATTATAAACCACGTATTGATTTGGAAGTGTTAGAGAAATACCATGAAGGACTGATTTGTTTAAGTGCCTGTTTAGCAGGTTCTGTTAACCAAGCCTTACTAAATGGACAAACTGAAAAAGCAGAAGAAATTGCACTTTGGCATAAAAAGTTATTTGGGGAAGATTATTATATAGAAATTCAAAACAATGGAATCAAGGAACAAGTATTAGCCAATCAAAAATTAATTGCACTAGCAAGAAAGTTAGACATTCCATTAGTAGCAACCAATGATGCTCATTATTTAAAAAAAGAAGATGCTTATAATCATGAAGTTTTACTTTGTATTCAAACAGGGAAAAGAATGAGTGACATGGATAGAATGCGTTTTGAAACAGATGAATTGTATGTTAAATCGCCAGAAGAAATGATGGAATATTTCAAAGCTTTTCCAGATGCGATAGAAAATACAGTAAAAATTGCAGAAAAGTGTAATGTGGAATTTGAATTTGGCCATACCATTTTGCCAAATTATGATGTGCCAGAAGAATTTGCAACCCATTATGATTATTTTAAAAAGCTATGTGATGATGGTATAAAAAATAGATATGGAGAAAATCCATCCCAAGAGATATTAGATAGAATGGAATATGAATTAGGTGTTATTCAAAAAATGGGGTATGTGGACTATTTCTTAATTGTATGGGACTTTATTCATTATGCCAAAACACATAATATACCAGTAGGACCTGGACGTGGTTCAGGAGCGGGTTCTATTATTGCGTATGCCATTGAAATTACAGACATTGATCCCATGAAGTATGGCCTACTTTTTGAAAGATTTTTAAATCCAGAAAGAATTAGTATGCCTGACTTTGATGTAGACTTTTGTTATGAACATAGACAAGATGTTATTGATTATGTTTCAGAAAAATATGGACATGACCATGTATCACAGATTATCACTTTTGGAACAATGGCTGCTAAAATGGTAATAAGAGATGTGGCAAGGGTATTAGATGTACCTTACTCAGAAGCGGATAGTTTAGCAAAAATGATACCAAATGAATTGCATATTACAATTAAAAAAGCATTAGAGCAAAACAAAGAATTAAAAGATAGATATGAGACAGAAGAAACCGTAAAAAAGGTATTAGATGTAGCAATGGCATTAGAAGGAATGCCAAGACAGGCATCTACCCACGCTTGCCGGCGTAGTTATTACCAAAGAACCAGTTGATACCTATGTTCCTTTATATGTACGTGACGACCAAATTTCTACCCAATATATCATGACTACATTAGAAGAATTAGGGTTGTTAAAAATGGACTTTTTAGGACTAAGAACCTTGACGGTAATTCAAGATACCATAGACTTAGTCAAAGAAAATACAGGAAACCAAGTGGAATTTGACAAAGAAATGGCAGATCCGAAAGTATATAAGTTGTGGCAAGAAGGAAAATCTTGTGGAATTTTTCAATTTGAATCACAAGGAATGACGAACTTTATGAAAGAATTAAAACCTGACTGCTTAGAAGATTTAATTGCGGGTGTATCCTTATATCGACCAGGTCCAATGGATCAAATACCAAGATATGTAAAAGGAAAGTTGAATCCAGGTCACAATGAATATACCCATCCACGATTAGAGCCAATTTTGGATGTAACTTATGGTTGTATGGTGTACCAAGAACAAGTTATGCAAATTGTACGTGACTTAGCAGGATATTCATTACGGAAGAGCGGATTTAGTAAGACGTGCTATGGGAAAAAAGAAACTAGATGTTATGGCAAAAGAAAGAGAAATTTTTATTCATGGGCAAGTAGAGGAAGAAGGGAATATTATAGTTCCAGGTTGTGTACGAAATGGCATTGATGAACAATCAGCGAATAAAATATTTGATGAAATGGCAGAATTTGCAAAATATGCTTTCAATAAATCCCATGCAGCATGCTATGCCGTAATTGCTTATCGAACAGCTTACTTAAAAGCCTATTATCCAGCAGAATTTATGGCAGCAACGTTAAATAGTTTTTTAGGAAACTTAGATAAAATACCACAATATATTGATGAATGTAAAATACTAGGTATTGAAATATTAAAACCAGAAATCAACAAAAGTGATGCCAAATTTACCACAGAGTATGAAGTTGATGGCGGAGTTGGGACAGACACGAACTCGTCATCATCAACGAAAGCCAAAATTCGCTTTGGATTGGGAAGTATTAAAAATGTAGGAACGGTACCAGTTAATAATATTGTAAGAGAAAGAAAAGAAAATGGACCTTATAAAAGCTTTACGGATTTTTGCGAAAGAATAGCAGATGAGGCAGTGAACAAGAAATGTATCGAAAGCTTAATTAAGGCTGGCGCATTTGATGAGTTCGAACAAACCAGAAGTACCTTATTGGCTTCTTTTGAAGGTATTATTGATTTAATTCAAAGTGGAAAGAAAAAAGGGTTAGATGGACAAGTTTCTATGTTTGATTTAGGTTCTGAGCAAGAAAAAGAAGAATTGAACGAAATAAAATATAAATTTGATGAGCATGAGGAAATGTCAAATAAAGAGTTATTGTCTATTGAAAAAGAGATGTTAGGCATCTATATTTCAGGTCATCCTTTGGAAAAATTAAGGAGTCAAATAGAAACACAAACAACGATTAATACGATGCAATTAAGAGAGTTAGATGAGCAAATGAGTTCACAAATGCTTACGGAAGAAGGAACTAGAAATGAAAAACCAAAATTTGTAGATGGCCAAAAAATAAAATATGCAGGGATTATCACGTCTATTAAAAAGAAATATACGAAAAATAATAAAATTATGGCTTTTGTTACCGTAGAAGATTTGTATGGAACGGCAGAAATTTTAGTGTTTGAAAATGCTTATTTGAATGCTGGTAAAAGTCTAGTGGAAGAAAATATTGTTATTGTAGATGGGCGTTTGAGTATAAGAGAAGATGATACCACCACCATTATTGCGAATGAAATAAAAGATTTTGGAGAACAAAAACAAAAGATTTTTACGTTGGATATTACCCAAGCCAGTGACGAAGAAAAAGAAAAACTGAGAGGAGCTTTACGATATTTTAGTGGCGATAGAAATAATATGAATGTACAAATAAAAATTGGTGAAGAGTTGAAACCATGTGGACAAATTTATTTGACAGACCAAATTAGACAAGTTTTTGAAGATATTTTAGGAAAAGAAAAAGTAGAGTTGTTGACATGAATCTAAAAATAGAACTCCTTTTCAGGAGTTCTATTTTTAAATCCATTCCCCATATTTTTTAATATAAATTTTCTTAGCAAAAATAGCGACAAAGCAATAAAGAATTGTAATAGCAAAAATCAAGAAAATATACTTAGCAGCAATAGGGACTAATCCAATCAAATTTCCTAAACCAGTAAAAGGAACTAAAATACCAATAATAATTAAGGAAATCGAAGAAATATAGACCGCTTTATGAGCATTACTTTGTACAAAAGGTAATTTAGCGGTTCTAATGATATGCATTCCCACTAAATTAGATGTGATACTATAGCTAAACCAGATGGTTTGGAACAGTGCTACTTCTCTTACCTGGAAGATGAACCATAGGGAAGCAAATACTAGCATATCAAAAGCAGAACTAAGTGGTCCCATAAAAAACATAAACTCTTTTAAACTTTTAATAGAAAAAGTTTTAGGATGTTGCAAAGTCTCTTTATCTACGTGGTCAAAAGGCAAAGTTAATTGTCCAAAATCATAAAGCAAACTTTCTACTAATAGCTGAATCGGTGTTTCTGGTAAAAAAGGTAGTAAAGCGCTAGCAATAATAACGGAGACTACTTCACCAAAGTTAAAGCTGGTAGCTAGTTTTACATATTTCATTAGATTAACAAAAGTACGACGACCTTCTGTTACCCCATCTAATAAGACATTTAAATCCTTTTCTAATAAAATAATATCAGCAGCTTCTTTCGCAATATCAACAGCCGTATCAACGGAAATGCCAACATCCGAATTAGTAAGAGAAGGACTATCATTAATACCATCACCCATATAGCCAACGACATTGCCATCTTCACGCAAAAGTCTTACTAATCTAGCTTTCTGAATAGGAGAGAGCTTGGCAAAAATATTGGTCTTTTTTAACAATCGTAAAACTGCCATATCACTTAGTTTATCAATTTTACTGCCTAGTACAATATTTTTAGAATGAATACCAACTTTGTTACAAATACATCTGGTAACTTCTGCATTATCACCTGTTAAAACGATAACACGAATGCCAGCATGATTTAATTTTTCGATGGATTCTTTTGCACTTTCTTTGGGAGGGTCTAAAAATCCAATAAACCCTAATAAAATCATATTTTTTTCATCAGAAACCGTAAAATGTTCAATAGAGGCAATATCATTTTTTTGACAGACAGCAACGACACGTAATCCATCTTCATTCAAGCTTTTACTAATTTGTCGGATATTTTCTTTTATTTCTTTTGTAATTGGTGTGACTTCTCCTTTGTAATCTACCATTGTACAAATATTTAAAATTTCCTCAACAGCACCTTTTGTAATTAGTTGCTTTTTGTTACCATCACTTACGACAATAGATAATCTCCTACGAGAAAAATCAAAAGGAATCTCATCTATTTTTTTATATTTTTCAGAGAATTCACCCATGTTGTTTTCTAAGGCTCTTTTAATGACGGCTTCGTCAATATTTCCCTTTAAACCTGTTTGAAAATAAGCGTTCAAGAAAGCGTGTTTTAAGACCCTGAGATCTTCTTCTCCATTAATATCTAAGTATTTTTCTAATACGATTTTATCCTCTGTCAAGGTTCCTGTTTTGTCAGTACATAAAATATTCATGGCACCAAAATTTTGAATGGAATCTAGTTTTTTGACAATTGTTTTTTTCTTGGACATTCGGATCGCACCTTTTGACAAACTAGAAGATAAAATAACAGGTAATAGAAGGGGGGTAATTCCAATCGCAATGGCTACAGCAAAAGTAAAAGCAGTTATAATATCATGTTTCCAAGCATTTAGTAAAAAGACAATGGGTATCATAATTAACATGAAACGAATCAATAGGCGACTAATGCTTTCAATTCCTTTTTGAAAAGCAGTTTTTGGTTTTCCTGCTGTTAAGGTATGAGCTACTTTTCCAAAATAGGTGGAGTCAGCCGTTTTAATAACAATCCCTTTGGCACTTCCAGAAATAACATTGGTTCCCATAAAGCAAATAGTATCTAAATCAGCAATACTATCTAAAGCCTCTAGTGATATTGCACTTTCAACTGTTTTCTTAACACTATCAGATTCACCAGTTAAAGAAGATTGTCCAACATATAAATCTTTTGCTTCGATGACTCTTAAATCCGCAGGAATCATACTACCAGCAGAAAGAAGGACAACATCTCCTAAAGTTACATGGCTAATTGGAATTTCTATTTTTTCTCCATTGCGAATAACGGTAGTGGTGGTAGCTACCATTTGTTTCAATTCTTCAGCAGCTTTATTAGAACGAAATTCTTCAAAAAAATCTAATAAAGTACTGGCTAAAACTAAAATGGCAATAACTATAATATTGGCATAACTAGGTGTTGGTGCTAAATAGATGTCGGTATAAATTAAAATAGCAACAATACCAAGTAAAATACAGTTAAAAGGAGTAAATAAGCTTTCGAAAAAATAGTGATACCATTTTTTGGGTTTAGCCTGCTTTAATTCATTTAATCCTAAATTACGTAATCTTTCTTCAGCTTCATTAGAAGAAAGTCCATTTTCTTGTACTTGATATTTTTGGATAAATTCTTCTTTTGATAAGGTGGCTTCTAAACCATACAATTTACTAACATTGACTTCTTCTTTTATGGTATTATTTGACAAATTTTATCATCTCCTATTTTTATACATTATTAAGATTATACCACTAATTGAGAAAAATAAAACAAAAAATAAAATAAACTTTTTATAAAAATGATGAGGATGAAGGGTAATGATTAAAACGAAAAAGGAAAGGCTTGACTACTAGATTTTAATAGTATATGATAGGATTGACAATAGTTAATTCTTTTCCGACCAAATTTGTAATTAAGAAAGGAATGGAATAAAAATGAAAATTTTAATAGGAACCAAGAATCCTGGAAAAATAGAAGGAGCAAGACAAGCTTTTGCTAAGTATTTTAAGGAATTTGAAATAGAAGGAGTAGAGGTAGATTCAGAAGTTGGAGCTCAGCCTTTTAATAAAGAAATTTTTTTGGGAGCAAAAAATAGAGTTAAGAATTTAAAACAATATGCTAAAGAGCATGATATGGCAGTGGATTTTTTTATTGCAAGTGAAGCTGGCATCATAAATTTTTATGGTGACTATATTGATATCAATGCTGCCATCGTAGAAAATTCAATCAGTTTTCAAAGTATAGGAATCAGTCAGGGATTTCCCATACCAGAAAAATATATGGAAGAAATAAAGAAAACAGAGCTTCGGAAAGGTAATGGATAGAATCTTTGATGGGGAAGAATTGAACAAAGGAAAAGGTGGTATCAGTATTTTAACGCATAATCAGATAACAAGAATAGATTTAACAAGAAATGCTTTTATGATGGCTTTAACTAAATATATCAATGGAGAAATATGGAGATAGGAGTGTGATTATAATATGGATAGAACTAGAGTAGCAGGAATTATTCCTATGGAAAATGGATTTGCTTTTATGCATCGAAAAGATGTTATAAAAAGGAAAGACTATCAAGAATATTATACTTTTCCAGGCGGTGGATTAGAAGATGGGGAGACGCCAGAGGAAGGAACAATAAGGGAGATAAAAGAAGAATTTGGAATTGATGTAAAAATTGTCAAAAAGTTATATGAAACTTATTCTGATAAATTCCAACAAAAAGAAATTTTTTATTTGTGCGAGTATGTAAGTGGAAAATTTGGAACAGGAGAAGGACCAGAGTTTTCCAATGATCCTAAATATGCTGATAGTGGTAAATATCTTCCAGAGATTATAAAGAGAGAGGATGTCAGAAATATCTTGTTGTTGCCATCTGAAATAAAGGAGAAATTGTTGGAAGATATGCAGAATTTGTATTTATAAAGTTTAGAGAGAATACCTTAAAACTTAAATGTGGATTGTCAATGAAAACGGAAGGGATTAAAACAATAAATGATGTTTTAATCCTTTTGCGATTCCATACTTTATTTTATGGTGGTATAATTATGTTGTTAGAAATAATTACACAAAGGCAAGGAAGATAGCTAAATTAAAAATTCTAGGTATTGACAATTAAATGGTTTTATGAAAAAATAAGGAAAATGATATGGTAAGAGAGATTAAGAAGCTAAGGCAAAGATATTTTTCTTACAACAAGGAGGAAAAAATGGAAAAGTTAAGAGGTTTTGAAATAGCAAAAGGATTTGAACAAAGTCAAATCAATTTACCAGTAAGAAAAACAAAATATTCAGCTGGATATGATATAGAAGCAGCAGAAGACGTAGTAATACCAAGTTTTAAAAAGGGAATGAATCCTACTTTAGTAAAAACAGGATTAAAAGCTTATATGCAAGAAGACGAAGTTATGATGTTGTATAATAGAAGTTCGAATCCAAAGAAAAAAGGATTAATCATGGCAAATAGTGTAGGTGTGATAGACAAAGACTATTATGGGAATCCAGATAATGATGGCCATTTTATGTTTGCTTTTTATAATATTAAGGAAGAAGATATAACCATAAAAAAAGGAGAGGCAATTGGACAAGCTATTTTCCAAAAGTATCTAATAGTAGATGATGATGAGGCACAAGGAGAAAGGATAGGTGGATTTGGTTCTACCAATCAATAAAAAAGCGGATTAACAAATTCTAAAAAACAAAGTTTTTAAGAATTTGTTAATCTGCATAACTATCTTCTACGGAAAGTTTCTCCTTTTAGTCGAACTTTCCTAGAATATAAAAAAAAATAAAAAAAATTTATACTTAGAGAATAGCGGGATAGACACAAAATAGAAGGAGAAAAACAAGGATAAAGGCTTTGACTTTTATCATTTTTTGTTGTATAATAGAAATGGTTAAAAAATCCAGTAAAGTTATTAAATGTTAGTATGCTTTATATAACTTTATTATCTTTTTTTGCCAAAAGTGCTGAAAGGAGTTGACTTACATGTTTAATGTAGGAGACAAAATAGTGTACCCAATGCATGGAGCAGGGGTAATCGATTCAATAGAAGAAAAAGATATTTTAGGAGAGAAACAATCTTATTATATATTAAAAATGCCAGGTGAAGTAAAAGTAATGATACCAACAGCAAAGGCAGAAACAGTAGGAGTAAGAAATATAATAGATAAAAGTTCAGCCGATAAAGTAATTGGAATACTAGAAAAAGATGAAACAGAAATGGATAAAAACTGGAACAAAAGATATAGAGATAATATGGATAAAATGAAAAGCGGAGACATCTATGAAGTAGCTGATGTGGTAAGAAATCTAAGCTTTAAACAAAAAGAAAAAGGATTATCAACTGGAGAAAAGAAAATGCTAAACAATGCAAAACAAATTTTAGTTAGTGAATTAGTTTTAGCAGAACATGCTACACAAGAAGAAGTAGAACAATTAGTGGAAACCAAAATAAATACGTCATTTATGATGTTCCGCGCTGAGGAAATTCAACCAGAGAGTGTGGTTAATAAATTTATACCATTTGATGGTACAGGAACGAATGATTAATAAGAAGATTCAGTTGGAAATAATATAGTAAATGTATATATTCCGACTGGATTTTAAATTATTTTAAAAATTTAAAGAAAATGTATTGACAAAAAAAAATCAACATATTATAATATCATTTGTATTTCACATTACCAGTTTAATTTTTATGCAGATGTGGCGGAACTGGTAGACGCACAGGACTTAAAATCCTGCGGTTGAATAAACCGTGCCGGTTCGATTCCGGCCATCTGCACCAAAGAATAGCAATCAAGCTATTCTTTTTTATATTTAAAAGGAGAAATAAAAGAAAATGAAAAAAATAGTCATTGCAACCAGAAATCAAGGAAAACTAGAAGAAATCAAACAAATATTAAAAAATTACGAGTTACTAAGTTTAAAAGACATAAATTGTGAAATAGAAGTAGAAGAAGACCAAGAAACATTTGAAGGAAATGCCAAGAAAAAAGCAAAAGAGATAGCCCAAAAAACTAATATGCCATGCATAGCAGATGACAGTGGTTTATGTATAAAAGCCTTTGATGGTTGGCCAGGAGTAAATACGGCAAGATTCTTAGGAGAAAAAGCAACAGATATACAAAAAAATGACATTATTTTAGAAAAAATGAAAAATGTAAAAAGGGAAGAAAGAAAAGCAACCGTAAAGTGTGTCGTAGCTTATTATGAAAAAGGAGAATTCACCATAGGTAAAGGAGAAGTAGAAGGAAGAATAGCGGAAGAACCAAGAGGAAAAACAGGTTTTGGATTTGATCCCATTTTTGAACTAGAAAATGGAAAAACCTATGCGGAAATAAGCAAAGAAGAAAAAAATACTATCAGTCACCGAAAAATGGCATTAGAAAATTTAGAAAAACAATTGACAAATAAGTAGAAATATGTTAGAATTGATAACTGTAATCCGCTTAGTCAAGGTACCTAAATATTAACCAAGAGTTAATTGCCTGAAAAATAAGGATTAGCGAGTATACAAATAAGGGAGGTGCATTTTAAATGTACGCAATCATTGAAAGCTGTGGAAAACAATACAAAGTAGCAGAAGGAGATGTTGTATTTTTTGAAAAATTAGATGCAGAGGAAGGTAAAAAAATCACATTTGATAACGTAGTTTTTGTATCGGATGAAGGAAAAGTACAAATTGGAAATCCTTATGTAAAAGGAGTAAAAGTAGAAGGAACCGTAGTTTCACATGGTAAAGCTAAAAAAATCATTGTTTTCAAAATGAAACCTAAAAAGAATTATAGAAGAAAACAAGGACATAGACAACCATACACGAAAGTGGAAATTACAGCTATAAAAACAGCAGCTAAAAAAGCAGAAACAACAGCAAAAAAAGAAGAAGTTGCTGAAAAAGCGGAAGCTTAATTAGAAATAAGATCGAATGATATAAACGTCAAAGAAACCGAAGGGAGTGAGAAAGCATGGCTCATAAAAAAGGTCAAGGTAGCAGCCATAACGGTAGAGAGAGTGAATCTAAACGTCTTGGTGTGAAAAGAGCTGACGGTCAATTTGTTTTAGCAGGAAATATCCTAGTAAGACAAAGAGGAACCAAAATGCATCCAGGAACAAATGTAGGAAAAGGTAGTGATGACACACTATATGCATTAGTGGATGGAACTGTAAAATTTGAAAGAAAAGGTAGAGATAAAAAACAAGTAAGCGTTTATCCAGTAGAACAATAAAATGTTTAAGAAATTTCTACATAAATAATTAAAAATAAAAGTATAGGAGAAAGAATGTCGAAAATGGCATTCTTTTTGCGTTTACCTATTTACAAAATGAAAATCATATAGTATAATAGATAAATAAGAAAAAGGAGAGAGATGTATCATACATCTTATTTTTTAAAACTAAAAATGAGGAAGGAGTAAAAAATGGCAAAAGTTGTAGGAGATATTTCAAGAACATTCAATGAATATTTATTATTACCAAATTTAACAGATGAAAGATGTATACCAACCAATGTATCATTAAGAACACCATTAGTAAAATACAAAAAAGGGGAAGAGGCAAAATATTATGCTAATGTACCAATGGTATCAGCTATTATGCAAGCAGTATCAGGAGAAGAAATGGGAATTGCATTGGCAAGAGAAGGAGGCGTTGCCTTCATTTATGGATCACAATCCATTGAATCACAGGCGAGAATGGTTAGACATGTAAAAAAACACAAAGCAGGATTTGTAGTAAGTGATTCCAATGTAAAATCAGGAACATCCTTAAAACAAGTCATTGATTTAGTAGAAGAAACAGGGCATTCAACAGTAATTATTACAGATGATGGAACGGCTAGAGGAAAATTCATTGGATTAGTAACCGACAAAGATTATAGAGTATCAAGAGACAATTTTGAAGAACCAATTGACAAATTTATGACACCAAAAGAAAAAGTAGTATGGGCTCATGAAGGAATCAGTTTATCAGAAGCTAATGATTTAATTTGGGAAAATAAAATTGCTTGTTTACCAATCTTAGACGATGAAGAAAGATTGAAATATTTAGTATTTAGAAGAGATTATGAAGAAAGAAAAAATAATCCAAATTCTTTACTAGATGAAAATAAAAGATACATTGTAGGAGCAGGTATTAATACAAGAGATTATGAAGAAAGAATACCAGCCCTAGTAGAAGCAGGAGTAGACTTAATTTGTATGGATTCTTCAGATGGTTACTCTATCTGGCAAAAAAATACGATAGACTTTGTAAGAGAAAGATATGGAGATAACGTCAAAATAGGAGCAGGAAACGTAGTCGATAGAGAAGGATTTATGTATTTAGCAAAAGCAGGAGCAGACTTCATAAAAATTGGAGTAGGAGGAGGTTCTATTTGTATCACTCGTGAAACCAAAGGAATTGGACGTGGAAATGCCTCTGCCCTAATTGACGTAGCAGCAGCTCGTGATGAATATTTTGAAGAAACAGGAATTTATATCCCATTATGTATTGATGGTGGAATTGTACATGATTACCATATTACCATTGCATTAGCCTTAGGAGCAGATTTTGTTATGATGGGAAGATATTTTGCAAGATTTGATGAAAGCCCAACAAGAGTAATCAAAAAAGGAAATGCTTTTGTAAAAGAATATTGGGGAGAAGGTTCCAATAGAGCTAGAAACTGGCAAAGATACGATATGGGAGGCGCTAAAAAACTTTCTTTTGAAGAAGGTGTAGATTCTTACATTCCTTATGCTGGTAGCTTAAAAGATAATTTAGCAATTACGGTTGCTAAAATTAAATCAACCATGTGTAACTGTGGATGTATTACCATCCCAGAATTCCACGAAAAAGCAAGATTAACTTTAGTTTCTGATATCAGTATTACAGAAGGTGGAGCACATGATGTTATTTTGAAAGAAATTGATAATCAATATAAATAAAAATAAAAGACTCACAAGAAAAGTTGTGAGTTTTTTATATTTTACGAAAGTTCTCCTAGTAGTAGGAGGTTCTGTACAAGATATTTATGAAAATTTGTTAATCCGTTTTTTAAAAAAATGGAAACAAAATGACATAATTTTGACAAAGTGATTGAATAAGATGGTATATTATGATATGATTTTTACAAATAAAAAGGAGAGGAGAAAGAGTATGAAAGAAGAAAAAAAGGCAATAAAAGTAAGTTTAGGGATTGTTATTAGTATAATAATTATTTTAATCATATTGTTAATAGGAGGATTTTTATTATACAAGAATAATACAAAAATAGCTGAATTAGAAGACACTATTGCAAAACAAAAAATAAGTGATAAAAATGTAATGGAAGGAAATCCAGAAACAACCAACTTAATGGAAAAAGCTCAGACAAATAACACATCAATGAAAGCAAATGAAACCGTAGAAAATAAAAATAGTGAAACAACTCAATTGGTAATGCCATCATTATTTACTTCAAGTGCTAAAAATACAAATACTTCAGTAAATTATAGTCTAAACATATCAGATGATAGTAAAAGCTTTCTAATCCATATTGAAAATGGGGTACCTACTATAACGACAGCTTTAAATGCAACAAGCGTATTCGAAGGATATGGATTAGATATTAGTAAAACAAAAATAAATGGAACGAAACAGAAAATAAATGGTTTTACTAAAAAAGTAGTGGATGCTTGTACAATTTCTGATGAACACCAATTTATGGGACTTACATTTATATTTTTAATGGAAGATGGGACAGTAGAATATTCTAAGTTACAAAATATGCTTGATAAGGTAAGTACACAAGGAGCCATCAAAGAATTGAAAGATATCATAAGATTGCAAAAAGTAGAATTATCAAATTCAGGTTGGGCAGATAGTTCAGCGATAGCTATTGATAAGGATAATAATTATTATGATGTATTGGAATATATCAATTAGTAATTAAAAAACAGAGAGAATGTTATACATTCTCTCTAATTCAATTGATATATTATTATTATTATTTTAAAGTCATTTTATAGTTTTAACGCTAGTTTTGAAGTCCTAAATAATCTGAAAATGTAATAGTGCCTTTGGCTATATTGTCAAATGTTGAATCCATAATATTAAGATTTATGCGATTGTTTTCTAACGTTATTTTACCATTTAAAGAATTATTTCCATCCTTTATAACAAAGGATGCTGTATTTCCATTAAGTGTTGCTTTATTATGATCACCAATATTTTTTCCATTGTAAACAAAATCAAACGTAATTTCATTATTGTTTATACTATATACATATAAATAATCATTAGATGACGACTTTCCCCATAATCCTATATAAGAGGATAAATCATGTTCGATATTTGAGTGTTTTTCTTCAGTTTTTGTTGTAGTACTACTTATATTATTGGTTGTATTATTTGTATTAATTGAAGAAGATATTTCATTTAATTCAGATGTTAAACGATCAACATTATTTTGAAGGCCAGACATTTTTTCTTCCTGTTTTATGGAGTTTTCAGTAAGTTCAGTTTTTTCGGTATAAAGTTTAAATATAAAGATACCCATTACAATAATTAAAATGATTGCTAAAATTAAAAAGAATGTTGATAAGTTTATTTTAGTAACTTTTTTTTCTTCCATCTTTCTAGCTCCTTTCTTTTAATATAGTAATGTTATATCATTAATATATTATTAAGTCAACTATTAAATAATTATTGATGTAATATAGACTGAACATTAATTTATTTTTATAATATAACTTGATTCTATTATAAATAAATGATAGAATGGGAAAGAATAAAGGCAAAAGAGAGGATGTAGAAGAATGATTATAAGTTTTGACATATGGGATACTATCATAAAAAGAAAATGTCATCCAGAAGAAACAAAACTATATACAGCAAAATACATAGTACTAAAATATGAGAATCAATTAAAAGAAAATTATAAAAATATATATGAAATATTAAAATTAAGAAATGCTATAGAAGTAGAAGAATGTAAGAAAAATAAAGAAATGGGAAAAGATGAGGAATGTAGAATTTTAGAAGTATTTCAAAAATTACAAAAGGAAATTTTTAAAGGAGAAATACAAGACATTTCAGAAGAATTATTAAGAGAAGAAATAAAACAAGAAAAAAAAGTAATATTTATCAATCCAGAAATTTTACCCATCTTTGAAAAATATAAAGACTTAAAGAAATATTGTATATCAGATTTTTATATGGGAGCAGAGGCATTAAAAGAATTATTAGATTCTTTAGACTTACCAGTAAAATTTGAAAAGATATATAGTTCAGCCGATTATTTATTAAATAAGAGAACAGGAAATTTATTCAAAAAAGCAGAAGAAGAAATAGGAATAAAACCAAAAGAACACATCCATGTAGGAGATAATCAATTTTCAGACATTGAAATGGCGAAAAGCTTAGGAATTGAAACCATTAAAATGACTAAAACAGAATTTAATTTTATTCCAGAAAAAGGAAGAAAATTTGAATTTGATTTGTCATCCATCAAAAAAGAGGACAAGTTATTTAATACGGGAGTAGATTTAGCACCTTTATTATATTTTTTTGGCTATAGTATTGTAGAATATGCGATTAAAAATAACATACCAAAAGTATATTATTTTACACGAGAAGGAGAAACATTCATTAAAATACACGAATTAATCCAAGAAAACAATCCATTTGGTGTACCAATACCAGAATGTGATACCTTAGAAGTCAGTAGAATGGCAACATTTTCAGCTTCTATGAAAGAATTTTCCATCTTAGAATTATTACGATTGTGGTCACAATATAGGAAACAAAGCGTACAAGCTTTATTTAAAACATTAGCTATTGATAGAAAACCATATGAAGTTTTTTTAGAAAAATATGAAATTAATGCAAAAGAAGATATTATTGAGCCATGGTTTGATATTAGAATACAAAAATTATGTGCAGATCAAGAATTTGTAGAAAAAATAAACCAAGACTTAAAAAGAAAACGACAAGAATTATTAGCATATTTCGAAAAGAGGAAAGGAATTACCAATAACGAACAGCCAATGTTTGTAGTAGATATCGGATGGAGAGGAACCATACAAGATAATTTAGCTCATATATTTACGAACAAAAAAATAGATGGCTATTATTTGACACTATATGATTTTTACAATTTACAACCAGAAAATACACATAAAATAAGTTTTATTGATGATAAAGACATACGAGATAATGAAGTATCAGATATGATTACTTTACTAGAATGGATTTATAATCCGGGAACAGCTAGTGTCATTGAATATCAACAAGGAGAAGCAATTAGGAAAGCAAAAACAGAAGAGATGGCTATTGTAAAACAATATATTAAACCATTGCAACAAGGAATGATAGAAGGAGCAAAAATCATTAATGAATCTATGAAATACCATCCGTATCAAGCAGAAGAAGCCAAACAATGTGTCTATGATTTAATAAAAAGCATAAAAAACAATCCAAGTAAAGAATTGATTGAAGCCTATTATAGTATGGTATTTAATGATACTTTTGGGAGTGCAGAGTATGTAGAAAAAGAGAAAAAATTATCTACCATAGAAAAATTAAATATTTTGAAGTGCCGAAATAAATTAAGAGAGGAAACATGGAAAGAAGCATTTATTGTGTATCATAATATAGGATACATGAAAGCTTTATTAAATGTAAAATCCACAATAAGAAAAATCTTAAGAAAGGGATAATTTGAAAATAAATGGATACCAAAAAAGAAAAATATATCTTATTATTTGGGGACAAAAAACCAGAAGACAATATCATAATTACGAATATGTTTAAGAATTCACAAGCAATTAGCTTAGGATGGACAGAGTTTGATCATCATAACAACATGAAAATAATAGAACAATATGCAAAAGAAGGAATCGAACAAGTTATTTTTTCTGGACTAGAAATAGGTTGGGACAAGTTAATAAAAGATAGTAAAGAAAAATATCCTAATTTAAAAATTAAAGTAATTTGCAATACACAAGATAGCCTTTTATATTATGAATATGAACGAGAGAATTTTTTCAAATTATTGAAATTAGCAAAAGAGGGAATGATACAAAATATTGCTTTTTTAAGAAAAGGGCAATATGAAACTTATAGAAAATTAGGTTATACTTGTTCCTATTTGAAAGAAAATTATAGGTTGGAAGAAAATAAAAAAATCAAAATAGACTCACAAAGGGAAAAAATAGAACTAGGAGTTTATCCCTTAAACTATACTTGGGACAAAAACATTTTTAATCAATTATGTATGGCTAAGTTTATCGATAATTGTCATCTTAATTATAATGACTTAGATGAGAGAATGGGGGATTTTTTAAATACCATGCAAATTGAGAATTCTCCAGATAAAGTAGACAAAATAGAAGAAAAAGAACTCATACAAAAACTAAGTAAAAATGATGTCATGGTAGCTACGTCTTTTACAGAATATGTGCATCCAGTATTTTTTATTAGTATGGAATTAGGAATTCCTTGCTTGATAGGAAATAATATGGACTTTTTCGAAGAAAAGGAAGAATTAAAAAGATATGTCGTAACTACAGCAGAAGATAATCCTATTATTAATTCCGAAATGGTAAAAAACATGCTAACTCATAAAGAAGAAATACAAAAACTATATCAAAATTGGAAACAAGAATATAATAGACAAGCACAAAAAACAATAGAAGATTTTATCAATGGATAAAAATAAGAAAGGAAAAAGAAGATTGCAAAAAATTAAAAGTTTTTTCAAAAGTTTTATCAAAAAAGATAGTTTCGTATATAAAGTATTACGCAAACTATATCACTTGTTAAGTACTATGAAATATAAAATAACGCATAGTAAGGAAGTAAAAGAACAAAATAGCAAATATAACAAAAGGGCAGAAGAAGCAATCGAAAAAATAAAACAGTATCAAGAAAAAGACTATATTGTATTTTATAATCCAACTTGGTTGGGGGTAGCAGCTTCTACTATGGGATTATTTGAAAATATTGTACCATTAGAACATGTTTATGGCAAAAAACAAATACAAGCAATAGGACAAACAATAGTGGATTATTCTATTAAATCTGTTATTTTTAGTCAAATTTGTGATGGCTGGACAACGATAATAGAAGAGATTAAAAAGAAAAATCCGGAAATACAAACCAAAGTAATTTGGCATGGAAATTGTTATGAATATTTTTCTGACTTTACTTGGAATCTGAATAAAGAAGTAATGCAATTGTATAAACACGGAAAAATTAATTGTTTTGCTTTTGTAAGAAGCACAATGTATGAATTTTATAAAAAGGTAGGGTTTCAATCGTTTTACTTACAAAATAATGTACACAAAGAAAACGCAGGCAAAATGGCAAACCATCAAAATAAAAAAACGAAAATTGGAATTTATAATGCCGATTCAAGAGAATTAAAAAATATTTATACAGCACTAAGTGCTATGAAATTAGTACCAAATAGTATAGCAGATGTGGTTCCTATTAATGCAGGAGCCAAACAATTTACAGAGATTTTGAACTTAGAAACAACAAGTATAGATGATTATATTCCCAATGAAGAATTAATGAAAAGAATTCAACAAAATGATATTAACATTTATCCAACTTTTACGGAAAATGCACCAATGTTTCCTTTAGAGAGTTTTGAAATGGGAGTACCTTGCTTATTGGGCAATAACAATGATTATTTTGTGGGAACCAAATTAGGAGAATATGTTATTTTAGAAAAAGAAGATGATGCGGAATATATAAAAGATAAGATAATAGAAGTACTAAAGAATAAAGAAGAGATTATGAATTTGTATCAAGCTTGGAAAAAAGAGTTTGATAAAAAATGTGAAAAATTAGTAAAAGAATTTGTGAAATTATAGGAGGAATCAAAATGGATAAAATAGCTGTATTAATACCATGTTATAACGAAAGTAAAACAGTTCAAAAAGTAATTGAAGATTTTAAAAGAGAATTGCCAGAAGCAACCATTTATGTATATGACAATAATTCAAAAGACGGAACCGATGAAATTGCTAAAAAAGCAGGAGCGGTTGTTCGTTATGAAAGAAAACAAGGAAAAGGAAATGTTATCAGGAGCATGTTTCGTGATATTGATGCTGAGTGTTATATCATGACAGATGGAGATGATACTTATCCAGCAGAATATGCAAAAGAAATGTGTGCAGCTGTATTAGAAAGAGATGCTGATATGGTAATTGGAGATCGATTATCTTCTACGTATTTTACAGAAAATAAAAGACCTTTTCACAATATAGGAAATGTATTAGTCAGAAGACTTATTAATATGATATATAAAAGTGATATTAGAGATGTTATGACAGGGTATCGTGCTTTTAGTTATGAATTCGTAAAAACTTTTCCAGTGCTATCCAAAGGATTTGAAATTGAAACAGAGATGACAATTCATACCTTAGATAAAAATATGGGAGTCGAAAATGTAATTATTGAATATAGAGATAGACCAGAAGGTAGCGAGTCTAAATTAAATACGTATTCAGATGGATTTAAAGTATTAAAAACAATTGGAACTTTATATAAGAATTATAGACCATTATCATTTTTTACTTGGATTACCATTTTATTAACTGTGATTGGAACAGGATTTTTGATACCAGTCTTAATTGATTATGCCAAAACAGGTCTAGTACCCAAAATGCCATCTTTTGTAGCAAGTGTATTTTTCTATATTTGTAGTATTCAATCTTTCTTTGGAGGTTTAATTTTACAAACAATGGTAAAAAGGAGTAAGCAAGATTTTGAAATCAAACTGAACGAATATGCGGATAAATTGAAAGAATTAAAAAAATAATAGGTGATTAAAAATGGGGAAATTAAAAAAGCACAAAAGAATGGTAAGATTTATCCTAGCAATTATCACAACTTTGTGTATGAGTGTAGAAGTAGTACAAGGATCTTTTGAACTAGACGGAAATCACTTCAAATGGATCATTCTATTGGTGGTAATTGATATTTTATTAGGGAGAGCATTTGAAAGTGGAAGTAAGAGATTGTTTATTTGCTCTATGTTTTTTGGATTCATAACATCTATTTTTGCTATAACAGGCTATACAGCAGAAAGATATTTGGTTGGAAATATAGGAATTGCGAAAAAAGAAATACTAATGCTTTTGTGCAAAGCAGAAGTGTGCTTTGTCGTAATAACATCTATTACCATTATTATGATGAGAAGCTTGCCAAATGTGATGTTAAAACTGAAATCAAAAAAAGAATATCCATTTTTTACGGGAAATAAAAAGTCAATTTTTGTTGTAGCCATTATCTTTTTAATGGCATATTTGCCATATCTATTATATTATTATCCAGGTAATGTGTTAATTGATTCTACAGTACAAATTATGCAAGGAATGGGAGATTGGGAGTTTACTACACACCATCCACCAATTCATACAGCAATTATTACATTGTGTATTAAATTTGGACATTGGGTAACAGGAAGTTATAATTTTGGAGCTTTTATTTACACTTTAATCCAAACATTAACAACGTGTTTTCTATTTTCTTATAGTATTTATTATATGGCTAAAAAGAAAGTAGCTTTGCCAATAAGAGCTGGTAGTGTTTTATTTTATGCACTATGTCCTACTATTTCTTTTTTAACGATTACTATGTATAAAGACATCCCTTTTGCTTTAGCCATGTTGGCCCTGACAATCTGTATGACAGAGATAGCAACTAATATAGAAAACTTTATGAAACATAAAATAAGAATACTATTAACCATATTAGCTTGCTTTTTAGTAGCTATCTTTAGAAACAATGGATTGTATGTTATGATACTAACCCTTCCAATTATTATGCTGATGGTTAAAAAATATAAAATAAAAATAGGACTTATTTTTTTAACAGGAATTGTAAGTTGCCTTATTGTAGTAGGTCCTATTTATAACTTATGTAAGATAGAGAAAGGATCTTCTAAGGAAGCGTTTTCGATTGTTTTACAACAGTTTGCAAGAATAACAAAATATAAAGGAAATGAATTAACAATACAAGAAAAAGAAGCTATTGCTCACTATTTGCCAATGGAACATATAGAGGAATTATACAATCCAGTATTTGCCGATCCTATTAAAAACCAAGCACCAGATGATGTTTTTAAACAAGATAAGAGAACCTTACTAAAAACTTATTTACAATTAGCAGTAAAATATCCAATGCAAACCATAGCCTCTTGGATTTGTAATTCTTTTGGTTATTACTATCCAAATACTTTAGGATGGGGAATATATACAGGCGTTAATGAAGAAGACTTCCATAATAATGGGAAAGATTACGGAATTCAACAACAATCATTAGTTGACTTTAGTTTTTTAGATCGTATAAATGAATTTGTAAATACAAGAAAAATTCCAATTATTAGTATGTTTTTGAGTATAGGATTTTTATTTTGGATAATGGTATTTGGAATGACATATTGCATTTATACTAAAAAATATAATTTACTTTTAATTTATATGCCAGTATTATGTATGTGGATTACTATTTTAGCATCTCCAGTATTTGGAGAGCCAAGATATGTGTATAGTTTGTTTACTTGTTTACCATTATTATTAGGAATCAGTTTAAAAGAAGAAAAAGGAGAAATACATGCCTAAAATAAGTGTTATTGTGCCAGTATATAATACAGAAAAATATGTAGAAAGATGTCTAGAATCCATTAAAAATCAGACAATGAAAGATTTAGAAATCATAATTATTAATGATGGCTCAACCGATCATTCAGAAGCCGTTATTAAACAATGGATAGAAAACAATCAAAACAATGTCAATATACAATACTGGAAGAAAGAAAATGGAGGATTATCCGATGCTAGAAATTATGGCGTTCAGCATGCAACAGGAAAATATTTATCCTTTATTGATTCAGATGATTATATTGACAAGAACTTATACAAAAATTTAGAAAAGTATGAGGAACAGAACATAGATTTAATAAAATTTAAAATGCAAACAATCGATGAGAAGGAAAATAAAATTCAAAAATTAGATGGTCCTATATTTGAAAAATGTACAGGAGAAGAAGCTTTTGAAAAATTGTGTCCCAAAGATACTTTTTTAGAGGTAGCATGTATTTATTTATATCGCAGAGAATTTTTTATGGATTATCATTTTAGCTATACAGTAGGAACTTATCACGAGGATTTTGGTTTAACGCCGTTAATACTAATACAAGCCCAAAGTGTGGTTTCTACCAATGAATATGGATACTATTATTCACAAACGAATAATAGTATTGTGAGAAATTCAGATTATCAAAAAGATAAAAAAAAGGTAAAAGATGTTTTATTACATTATGATAACGCAGTAAAAAAGATTGATAAGATGGATATTAGTAAACAATCAAAAGAACGAATTAAAAGATATTATACCAATACGGTTATTATAAAAGCAAAAAACTTAAAAGGAAATGATTTTGAAGAATATATCAAAGAGATAAAAGAAAGAAAATTATATCGAAATATACAGCCATATAATGGGAAGCAACGAATTAAAAGATTCCTTTTAAGATTTAATGTCAAATTATATTTAAAAATGAAATAAATTAATGTTACGATTCAACTAATACTGTCAACCTAAAATATTATCCTAAAAAGGAAGACAGTGAATTGAAAGTAATTGAGATAGAAATTCTTAATTCATTTTATGGAAAGAGTTCACGTCTTGTACGTGGAAGGGTGCCATAAAATGGATTTAGAATTTCTACGAAAATTAGCTTGAACGAACTGTCTTCCTTTTTAGGATAATATTTTAGGTTGACAGTATTAACTGAAAAGTACTAATTAAAGGAGAGATTATGCCAAAAGTAAGTATTATTGTTCCTATTTATAATGTAGAAAATCATTTGGAAAAATGCTTAGAAAGTTTAATAAATCAGTCTTTAAAAGAGATTGCAATTATTTTAGTAAATGATGGATCAAAAGATGGTTCTGGAGAAATAGCCAAAGAATACCAAAATAGATATCCCAATAAAATAATGTATTTGGAAAAAGAAAACGGAGGTTTATCTGACGCTAGAAACTATGGAATACCTTATGCTACAGGAGAATATGTTGCATTCTTAGATTCTGATGATTATGTGGAATTAACGACTTATGAAGAAATGTATCAATTAGCTAAACAAGAACAAAGTGATATGGTAGAATGCGATTTTTATTGGGAATATCCAGATAAAAGAAAAGAAGACAGAGGAGAAATCTATCATAATAAAAAAGAAATGATAGAAAAAGTAAGAGTGGTGGCATGGAATAAATTAATTAAGAGAGAAATTTTGGAAACATCGCAAGTTCAATTTCCAAAAGGGTATTATTATGAAGATGTAGAGTTTACCTATAGGCTCATTCCTTATCTTACTAAAATTTCTTTTTTAAAAAAACCATGTATTCATTATGTACAAAGAGAAGGATCCATTGCTAACGTACAAAATGAACGAACCAAAGAAATTTTTGATGTGCTAGAGCATGTGATTACATACTATCAACAAAAAGGAATTTGGGAAGAATATCAATTACAACTAGAATATATCTATAGCAGATATTTACTTTGTAGTTCTTTACTTCGAATGGTAAAAATACAAAACAAAAAAGTAAGAAAGAAAGTATTACAAGAAAATTGGACAAACTTAAATACCAAATTTCCAAACTGGAAGAAAAATTTAATATTGAAACAAGGAAAAGGTGGAAAAAATTTTTATATGAGAACGGTTAATGCTTTTACCTATCCAATTTATTGTAAAATATTTAGTATCATATAAAGGAGACTAAGAAGAATGAAAAAAATTTTATTTGGAATTACAAGTTTAACATTAGGAGGGGCAGAAAGAACCTTAGTCGATATCGCCAATCAATTGTGTAATAGATATGAGATTACCATATTTACTCTCTATGCAAAAGGAGAGTTAGAAAAAGAATTATCCCATAAAATTAAGATCGTGCATTTTTGTGAGAAAAGATTTGACGAATTATCGCAAAGAAAAAAATGGAGCATGGCGATAAAAGTATTGCTTACGCAAAAAAAGATTTATAAAAAATATATAAACGGAAAATTTGAAAAAGAAATTGCTTTTTTAGAAGGACCAATGACTAGAATAATAGGAGCTTATGGAGAAAAGAATAAGAAAATAGCTTGGATTCACAATGACATTACAAAAGTATTTGGAGAAAGTTGGAAGGCAAAAATTAAGAATAAGTTAGATAAGAAAGCTTATCAGAAGTTTGCACAATTGGTATTTGTAAGTAAAGATAATTTAGCAAAATTTCAGCAAAAATATAAAACCAATCATCAACTAGAAGTTATTTATAACTATATAGAAAAAGATACAGTAATAGAAAAGTCAAATCAAAAAATAGATTTTATATTTCCAAAAGACGTGGTCAATTTTGTAACAGTTGCAAGATTAGTAGAACAAAAGGCAATAGATAGACTAATAGGAATACATAGTGAATTAATACAAAAAGGATTTCAACATAACTTTTATATCATTGGAGAAGGTCCTCAAAAAGCAAGATTAGAAAAGTTAATAAAAGAGAAAAAAGTGGAAAATACATTTAAGTTATTAGGGAAAAAAGAGAATCCATATCCCTATATGAAACAAGGTGATTATTTTTGTTTGTTAACCTATTTTGAAGGATATCCAATGGTACTAGAAGAAGCAAAAATATTAAATCAATCCATTTTAATAACCGATACAGCAGCAAGGGAAACAGTGGAAAATTATGAAAAAGCACAAATCTTTCCTAACACAGAGGAAGGTATTTATAAGGGATTAGAAGAAATTTTGAAGAAACAAGTAACAGATAGCAAAAAAGAAAAAAATAAGGAACAAGATAAAACAGTACCATATGATAATCAAAAGCTCATAGAAAAAATAGTAGAAATCATTGAAAAATAGAAATTTTTATACAAGGAGGAAAATTTTAAAAATGTTAAACCTTTCCATTGTAACAGCAACCTATAACAGAGCTAAATTATTGCCAAATTTATATGAAAGTATCGTAAGAAACCAAAAAAAAGATGTAGAAATTCAATGGCTCATAATAGATGATGGTTCTACCGATCAAACTTTAGCATTAGTAAAAAAATGGCAACAAGAGAAGAAAATAAAAATTGACTATTATTTTCAAGAAAATCAGGGAAAAATGAAGGCACTTAATGAGGTGATGGATAAGGCAGAAGGAGACTTAATCATAGAATGTGATTCCGATGATTATTTTATGCCAGAGGCATTTGAGAAAATCAAAAAAGAATATGAAAACAACCAAGAAAAAAATATTTATGCCATTTGTTTTTTAAAATACAATACCAAAGGACAAAACATGGGGAATGATTTTAAGAATAGAATAACAACCATGTTTAATTTGTATTTTAAAGAAGGAGAGGATGGCGAAAAATGCTTAGTTTTTTATGCAGATATAAGAAAAAAATATAAATATGAATTAGAAAGACAAGAAAAATTTGTAACAGAAGCTAGAATGCATCATAAAATGGATTTGCAAAATAAGATAGTATGTAGTAATGAGCCAATCATGGTTTGTGAATATCAAGAAGATGGCTATACGAAAAATATAAAAAAGCAGTTACAGGAAAACCCTTATGGTTATTATGAATATTTTAAAGAGATTTTTGAACATGATATGAGGGGGGTTCCTTTTGCAAAAAGATTATATGTAATGAAACATTTTATTTTATTCACCTATCTTACTAAAACGAAACATTCTTTTAAAAATGTAAAGGGATTTTTTAATAAATTATTATATATAGGATTATGGATACCAGGAACCATTAAAAGTAAAATATGTTATTAATTGGTATTGTTATTTTAAAATCGTTATAGTAAAATTAAGGAGGAGAGGAAGGTAAAAAATGAAAGAAAAAAGAATAAAAATAATGACAGCATTGATTTTTATGGGGTTATGCTTACTTGTTACTACATGCAGTTATGCAGCAAATGATATTATAGTAGCACTGGATCCAGGACATGGGGGAAGTGAACCAGGAGCACAAGGTGGAACATTAGTGGAAAAAGATTTAACATGGAAAATAGCAGTAAGAGTAAAGGAAATATTAGATGCCACACCAGGAATTAAGGGGATTTTAACAAAGGAAGATTGGGAAACACTAGATAGATATCCAAGAGCACAAAGAGCCAAAGAAAATAATGCCGATTTATTAGTAAGTTTTCATATTAATTCAAACGATTCTTCTAGTAGGTTATCAGGAGCAGAAGTATATGTGACACATAATACCAAACAAAGAAGATATTTTGAATATTCTAATAAATTAGGAGAAGATATATTACAAAATTTAAGAAATGTGGGAGTTAGTTCTTTTGCTTTTAAGCCAAAAGTAAGAGTAGGAACACCAAATGACATCTATCCAGATGGAACGGTTGCTGATTATTATGGTATTATAAGTTGGCCAATGCATATGGATATTCCAGCTGTATTAGTAGAACATGCTTTTATTAATAACGCTTATGATAGAGAACATTATTTAAATGATGCTATGTTAAACAAAATGGCAGAAGCAGATGCAAAAGCGATTATTGCCAATAAAGATTTATTTAGAAGAGACTATGTAGGAGATATCAATACGGATTTAAAAACGATGCAAACAGGAAAAGAAGCAGATGGAAGAAGCTATATAACAGGAGAGGTACTAATAGCAGAATGGGTGAATGGAGTAGCCAATATTCCAAATGGTACACCAGAAATGACAATCAAATCAACCGATGGAGCAGTTATACAAGGATTGAATGTGATTCCTAATGGAGGATTGAGTTATTCTTATTATAGAATATTAGATACCTTAGATATTAATAGGGAATATTATTTAGAGGCTAAGTTAACTTCAGCTAATAATGTATCAAATAATAAAATACAGACAATAAATATGCCAAATATGACAGTAGGAGAATATAAGGGAACTACGATAAAAACGAAAAACAATAAAGTTTATTTCTCAACAGGTGAATATGTAGGAGATATTAATACCGATTTAAAACAAATAGAACTAAAAGGAAATACTATTTCAGGCAATCTATATATTGCAGAATGGGTGAATGGAGTAGCCAATATACCAAAGAAAATGCCAGTGGTAAGATTAAAAGCAACAGATAACAGTATCGATAGACCAGTCAATATTACGTATGATAGTGGAATTAATTATCAATACAATGTAGCAATAGATACATTAGATTTAGCAAAACAATATTATTTAGAAGCAACGTTAGTAGGAGAAGATAATATAGGAAAGCAAAAGACACAAACTATAGTATTACCAAATAAGGAAATTGGAACTTTTAAAGGAAGAACACTATTACTAGAAGATAACAAAATAAAACCAACATATATAGGAGCTATTAATACTGACTTAAAGACAATTAACCTAGCCAGAAATGAAGTGGGAAGACATTATATCTATGGAGAAATTTTAATAGCAGAATGGATGGATGGAGTGGCTAATATCCCAGAAGGATTACCAGAAATGATTATCAAAGCAACGGATGGAAGTTTTTGGACAGGTATGCATGTAGTACACAATGGAGGATTAAGTTATACGTACGATCGAGTAATGGATAATTTAGATCCAACGAAAGAATATGAAATTGAAGTAAAACTAACAGGTATCAATAATAAAGGAAACAGCAAAGCACAAATAGCAAAATTGCCAAATAAGGAAATTGGAAGATATGATCAAGTAAGATTAGTAGTAGAAAATAATAAAATAAAAATGATAGATGGAAGTATTTATAGGGGAGATATCAATACCGATTTACAAACGATGTATATTGGAGTAAATGAAGTAGGAAGAGAATATATACATGGAAATATCTTGATAGCAGAATGGATAGATGGGGTAGCCAATATTCCAAGTGGTTTACCAGAAATGACATTAAAAGCAACCGATGGAAGTTACAGTATGGGAATGCATGTAGCACATTTAGGAGGTCTAAAATATTATTATGACAGAGTAATCTATGATTTAGATACGAAAAAAGAATATTATATAGAAGTAAAATTAACAGGAAATAAAAATATAGGAACCAATAAAGAACAAAGAGCAAACTTAAATGCTTCAAGAAATGTAGGTATGTTCAAAGACAAAAACTTAACCATAGAAAACAATAAGATAGTATTCAAAGGAAATGAATATAGAGGCGATATTAATACAGATTTAAAAACAATTGATTTAGCTCAAAATGAGGTAGGAAGAAATTACATTTATGGAGAAATTTTAATAGCAGAATGGATTAATGGTGTAGCGAATGTACCAAATAAATTACCAGAAATGATTATTAAAGCAACCGATGGAAGTTTCTGGACAGGAATGCATCTAGCACATAATGGAGGATTAAGCTATACCTATGACAGAGTAATGGACAATTTAGACAGTAGCAAAGAATATGTGATAGAAGTAAAATTAACAAATGGAAATAATATTTCAACCAATACGGTACAAATTGCTAAATTACCAAACAAACAAATAGGAAAATACAATGCCATTAAATTAGTAGCAGAAGACAATAAGATTAAGATGAAAGATGGAAGCAAATACAAAGGAGACATTAATACAGACTTAAAGACAATGCATATTGATTTCAATGAAATAGGAAGAGAATATATACATGGGAATATTTTAATAGCAGAATGGGTAGATGGAGTAGCCAATATTCCAAATGGATTGCCAGAAATGACATTAAAAGCAACGGATGGAAGTTATAGTATGGGAATGCATGTAGTACATGAAGGTGGATTAAATTACTACTATGATAGAGTAGTATATGATTTAGATACAAGCAAAGAATATTACATTGAAGTAAAATTAACAAACAATAATAATACTTCGACCAATAAGACACAACAAGCAAATATGCAACCAAATGAAATGGTAGGAATGTTTAAAGGAAATAGTAAAATAGTATTAAGAAATAATAAAATGCTTTTTGAAACAGTAACTACTAGAACATTTATGATAGAAAAACCAGAAGAAAAAGAAGAAATAAAGCAAGAAACTGAAATATTAGAAGAGTTACCAACAACAGATTCGATAGAAAATACAAGAATAGAAGAAGAGAAAAAAGAAGAGAAAGAAGAAAAAGCAGAAGATAAAGAAAGCGAAGAAATAGAAGAGTTAGAAAAAAACGATACACAAGAAGAAAAAGACAAAATGAAAGAGAGTAAATAAGCTAGAAAAAGGCATAAACAGAAAGAGAATTCTAATTATGAAACCAAAAAAGTTTTGGGTTTTATGAGAAGGGTTCTCTTTTTATCGTTAACTAGGTAAGAACTTAGATTTTCCCCAAATTTGTATAGATTTGAAAATTTTAGAAGGGCCTTTTTATAGCCAAATAAGTAAATCAAGGTAAGAAAATCATGCCAAAAATTAACAGGAAAAATACAAAGAAATTTGTTGAAAAAAAAAGAAAAATACGATATACTTAACTCAGAAATAAAAAGGAGTGAAAAAGGATGAAATTTGTACATAAGATTATGAAAATCGGAATATTTTTATTGGCTGTATTAGTGGCTATTTTATTATACACAGGTAAAGTACAAGCTGCTACTATTAGCTCAGATATCAATGGGATTGATGAGGCAAAATATCCTGGTTATAAGGATAAAATAAAACAATTACAAACCATTTATCCAAAGATAAAAGTTTTATATACAAAATTAGATTGGGAAACGGTTATTAGAAATGAAAGAGTTCATGGAAGAAACCTAGTACCAAATAATTATTCAGAAGAGTGGAGATGCCCAGATTGTGGTTCTAAATTATATGATACAGGATGGTATTGTGCGTCAGAAGAAGCGATAAAATACTTAATGGATCCACGCTTATATTTGGATGCCAAAAATATATTTCAATTTCAAAAATTAGATACTTCTGCAGGTACGTTAGATACAAAAGCCATTCATATAGCGGCACAAAATTCTTTTTTAACAGAAGATTGGGATAACATAGTTGCTCTTTACAATGCAGCACGTGACAATAATATAAATGCCTTTCACTTGGTAACTAGAACGATCCAAGAACAAGGAAGCTCAGGAACTTCTACCTTAAGTTCAGGAGAAGAATATTTAGGAACCAATGGCGTAGTTTATAAAGGGTTATATAATCTATTTAGTATAGGAGCAACAGGAAACAGTCCAGCAGAGGTAAAAACGAATGGATTAGCCAGAGCACTACGAGAAAATTGGACATCTAGATCATTATCCATTGCAGGCGGAGGAACTTTTATTAAGGACAAATATCTTAATGTAGGACAAAATACCTTATATTTACAAAAATTTGATGTGGATGATAGTTATAGTGGTTTATATTGGCATCAATATATGCAAAACTTATTGGCTGCTAAAAATGAGGCTAGTTTAATGTATGATGCCTATAATAGAGCAAAATTATTATTAAATAGAGATTTTGAATTTGTAATTCCAATTTATGAAAATATGCCAGCAACACTTTCACAAGAGCCAAATCCTGAATATTACGGAAACATCAATACAGATTTAAAAACGATGCAAATCGGAAAAGAAGCAGATGGAAGAAGTTATATAACAGGAGAAGTTTTAATAGCAGAATGGGTGAATGGGGTAGCATGTGTACCAAAAACGATACCAGAAATGACAATTAAATCAACGGACAGAAGTATTGTGCAAGGAATCAATGTAACTCATAATGGAGGATTAAGTTATTCTTATTATAGAATATTAGATACCTTAGATACAAATAAAGAATATTATTTAGAAGCCAAATTGACAACAGATAAAAATATATCAACCAATAAGACACAGAACGTAAATATGCCAAATATGACAGTAGGAGAATATAAAGGAACTACCATAAAAACCAAAAACAATAAAATTTATTTCTCTACTGGAGGGTATATAGGAGATATTAATACTGACTTAAAAGAAATAAAATTGAACCAAAATGCACAAGGAAGATATTATATTAGTGGAAATATGTTAGTAGCAGAATGGAAAAACAATGTTGCTTATGTACCAAATTCATTACCAGAATTAGTGCTAAAAGCAACCGATGGCTCAAGAAATATTCCAATGTATATTAGCCATTTACAAGGATTAAATTATTATTATGATGTGTTTATTGATGAAATCGATTTATCAAAACAATATTATATAGAGGCAACTTTAACAGGAGAGGATAATATAGGAAACAGAAAGACACAAACCGTATTACTACCAAATAAAGAAATTGGAACTTTTAAAGGAAGAACACTATTACTAGAAGATAATAAAATAAAACCAGTATATGTAGGAAACATTAACACAGACTTAAAGACAATTAATCTAGCTCAAAATGAAGTAGGAAGACATTATATTTATGGAGAAATTTTAATAGCAGAATGGATAAATGGAGTAGCTAATGTTCCAGAAGGATTACCAGAAATGATTATCAAAGCAACGGATGGAAGCTTCTGGACAGGAATTCATTTAGTGCATAATGGAGGACTAAGTTATACGTATGACAGAGTTGTAGATAATTTAGATGTAACAAAAGAATATGAAATTGAAGTAAAATTAGCAGGTATCAATAATAAAGGAAACAGCAAAGCACAAATAGCTAAATTGCCAAATAAAGAAATTGGCAAATATGATCAAGTAAAATTAATAGCAGAAAATAATAAAATAAAAATGATAGACGGAAGCTTATATAAAGGGGATATTAATACTGATTTACAAACGATGTATATAGGAATCAATGAAGTAGGAAAAGAATATCTACATGGAAATATTTTAATAGCAGAATGGGTTGATGGAATGGCTAATACACCAAATGGCTTACCAGAAATGACATTAAAAGCAACGGATGGAAGTTATAGTATGGGAATGTATGTAGCACATGTAGGCGGATTAAATTATTATTATGACAGAGTAATTGATAATTTAGATATCAAAAAAGAATACTATATAGAAGTAAAATTGACGGGAAATAAAAATATAGGAACCAACAAACAACAAAGAGCAAACTTAAATGCTTCAAGAAATGTAGGTATGTTCAAAGACAAAAACTTAACCATAGAAAACAATAAGATAGTATTCAAAGGAAATGAATATAGAGGCGATATTAATACAGATTTAAAAACAATTGATTTAGCTCAAAATGAGGTAGGAAGAAATTACATTTATGGAGAAATTTTAATAGCAGAATGGATTAATGGTGTAGCGAATGTACCAAATAAATTACCAGAAATGATTATTAAAGCAACCGATGGAAGTTTCTGGACAGGAATGCATCTAGCACATAATGGAGGATTAAGCTATACCTATGACAGAGTAATGGACAATTTAGACAGTAGCAAAGAATATGTGATAGAAGTAAAATTAACAAATGGAAATAATATTTCAACCAATACGGTACAAATTGCTAAATTACCAAACAAACAAATAGGAAAATACAATGCCATTAAATTAGTAGCAGAAGACAATAAGATTAAGATGAAAGATGGAAGCAAATACAAAGGAGACATTAATACAGACTTAAAGACAATGCATATTGATTTCAATGAAATAGGAAGAGAATATATACATGGGAATATTTTAATAGCAGAATGGGTAGATGGAGTAGCCAATATTCCAAATGGATTGCCAGAAATGACATTAAAAGCAACGGATGGAAGTTATAGTATGGGAATGCATGTAGTACATGAAGGTGGATTAAATTACTACTATGATAGAGTAGTATATGATTTAGATACAAGCAAAGAATATTACATTGAAGTAAAATTAACAAACAATAATAATACTTCGACCAATAAGACACAACAAGCAAATATGCAACCAAATGAAATGGTAGGAATGTTCAAAGGAAACAGTAAAATAGTATTAAGAAATAACAAAATGCTTTTTGAAACAGTAACTACTAGAACATTTATGATGGAAGTGCCAGAAGAAAAAAATGAAGTAAAACAAGAAACAGAAATGCAAGAAGAATTACCAATAGTAGACTCATTACCAGATACGATGGAAGAAGAAACAGAAGGAGAATTGATAGAAAAACCAAAAGATGAAGTAAAAGAAGAACCAGAAGAAAAAGAGGAGATAGAAGAAGAGGAACTAGAAGAAAAGCAGATAGAAAAAAATAATTAAATGAGAAAGAAGATACCAAATTATAAGGTATCTTCTTTCCAATCTATAATGGTGTTATTATGAACTAAAAAGGCTTTTTTAGCATAACGAGCAAGAGGAGCATCCGACAAAGAATCTGAATAAAAATTTTCAATAGCAGAAAGAGAAAATTCTTGTTGAAAACGCTTGACTTTTTCTTCTCCATAACAATTTAATCCAAAATATTTTCCAGAAGCCTTATCTACATTTGAAGCGATTAAATGCTGGATTTCTAACTTTCTACAAATAGGCTCTAATAGAAAATAAGGAGAAGCTGAAATAATAACATCATTTTTTTGTTTTTGTGTTAAATAAAAATTTTTTATATTTTTTTCTTTTTTCTTCCAAAAATCTTCTAATAAAGTGTCTATATTTTTTAATTTACGAAGAAAACTATAAAATTTTTCTTTACCTTCGGTTTTAGAAAATGTATGCAATCGATAACCAATCAATCCATAAAATTGAATAGGTATCGCAAGGAGAATAGAAGGTTGCTTTTTGAGGCAGAAAAAGTAAAAATCTAAGGTACTATCTCCTAAATAGATGGTATTATCAAAATCATAAACATTCATCTTTTATCATCCTTTCATCTAATGAATAAAAATAGGGAATATATATAACAGTAAAAAGATAAAAAGAGCATAAATAGCAACTAAAACAAGAATAGTCTTATCTGAAAATACAACATCAACAGGGTCCCCAAAAGAATCGCCTTCAATATCTAAACTATATTTCATACAAATTATCATAACAATAGGTACAGTAAGTAATAAATAATTAATGCCACTAAAACGGGAACTATTAATAGGATCCACGCACCAAAGGGAATAAAACATGATCGTTAAGCCTAAACACATATACATATTTTTGTCAAGAAAATTACGATTATATTGTGCTAATACTTTTCTGGAATCCTTACTTTTATCAATTTCATTTCTTCTTTTTCCTAGCCCTAAATAAAAAGAAATAGATAATATGGTTAAATATAGCCAATTAGAAACATTTAGTTCTAAAGTCGTGGCGCCATAAAATACCCTTAATAAAAAGCCAATACTTAATATTAAAATATCAATGATAGGAATATTTTTAAGTCCAAAACTATAAGCAATATTCATAAATAGATAAGCCAATAATAGCATAAAAGCAAAAAAAGAGGCATGTATCCATAAGTTAATACTGATAGCGATTACCAATAAAATAATGGCTAGCACAATTCCCTCAATTGTTGATACTTTACCAGAGGCAATAGGGCGATTTTTTTTAATGGGATGTAATTTATCTTTTTCAACATCTCGAATATCATTAATAATATAAACAACAGAAGCAATAAAGCTAAAAGCAATAAAGGCTAATAGCGTATTTAATAAATAGTCTACTTTAAAAAAGTTACCACTAAATAACAAAGGGGCAAATACTAAAAAGTTCTTCAAATAGTGTTTTATTCTAATTAATTTTAAATAGTTCTTCAATTTTTCCATTTTAATCTCCTAATTATATAATATGGTCATAATGTTGTAATCCAAATTGTACTAAATCCTGCAATCCTTTTAGATTACTAATTAATAAGAATACAATTAGTAGGGTTACTATAACAAGTAAAAGTTTTGGTCTTTTATCTAATACTTTCTTTAATAATAAAAACAATAAACTGACAAAAGCCCAGCCAAAATAAAAAGAGTATAAAATAAGTCCATTTTCTCTTGTTCCATATCTCATTCCAATAAGAAGAATCATAGAAAACACAATCCAAGAGAAGCATAATTTAGCAAATTTATTTTTTCTATTTAAGATAAAACCAACAATTACTAAAATGAAAAGTATCGTACCAATTACACTTAAAGAAGTAGCAGGTGCTAACTGAAAAGAAATGTGTCCTAGCCTTTCTTCTGTTATCGTTTGAAAAGGTGCTATAAAACAATTTTTTACAAAATGACTATATTGACAAATCACATGAAAAAAGGAAACATCTCTTATCATATATTTAGTCACATGTGTGATACCACTAGAAAAAAGGTTTAATAGAACTGGAGTTTGACCAGAAATAACCAATCCACTTAGAAAAGCAAATCCAGTAGTAACAAAATCTGTTATCCATTGTTTTAATTTTTTCCCTGTTGTTAGAAAAGGAAAGAGAATACCATTGGTTAATAAAGAGCCAGTGGCAGCAATAAAACAAAATTTATCTCCTTTTTTATGATCCCAACAGGAATATAAAAAGCAAAATAGCCAAAACATACCAAATACATATTGTTCTAAATTAAAAGCAAATAGAAGAAAAGGATAGGTTATGGTATAAAATAGTAGAAAGAGCGTTTTTTCTTTTTTTTCTAATTGCAATAATCGACTTAACAAGATGCTAATAATATTCATCAAAAATACTTGGATAATAGCAATTAAAATAAAATAAGTATTATCAAAATGATTCAATAAGTTACCAAAAGCATAAGCCAGGATAGCAAATGGTAAAGAAAATACTCCAAAAAGAGGTTGCCTAATGTCATTTTCAATAGCTGTAATATCAATGTAATCATTTAGTAAGCCATGACCGCCTGTGTCAGTAGAATAGATAACATCAAAAGCTTGTACTTCTCCATTTATTTTTGGCAAATAAAATACAGAAGTATAGGAATAAATAACAAGAATTAGCAATCCTAAAACAATGGTAGTAATAATTAAATGATATTTTTCTTGCTTTTCTAATGTTTTACTAAATAAAATGGCTTTTGGTAAAAATCTACTAATAAAATAGTAGTAAAAGCTATAAATAGCATACAAAGAAAGTAAAACTAATCCAAACATAATTAAATTATTGGGAATAGGTGAATTTAAAAAGAAAGTTCGCATAGGTTCTACTACTATATGATAAGTATAAAATATTTGGGCAAAAGCAAGGCTAGTAGCTAAGGCTAAAAATAGAGCCATAATAGCATATTTTATAGTGAAGTTCTGAAATATCTTTTTTCGTATTTGAAATTTGAAGGTAAGAAAACAAGTTACGAAAAAGGACAAAGAAACACTAATAATTCTTTGTTCAACTGATTCAATATGGATTAATAAAAAGGTCATAGTCGTAACAGAAATAATGAATAATAAATTTTTAAATAGATTACATACCATTAAATTTTTCTTTGTTTTTTGTGATTCCATAGATAATCTCCTTACTAATTTGCTATTATGATAACATAACAGCAAATTAGTTTCAAGAATAAATGAAAATTTAAGTTTCGATTTTTTTCTTGTAAAGTAAAAATGGTATTGAAAACGAAAAAAATAAATGTTAGAATACAAAAGTGGAGGAAGTTATGAAGTTTAAAAATATAAATTTGAGACAATTAATAAAAGAAAAATGGATTTATTTAGCAGCTTATTTTTATTTGTTTATTTCAATTGCCATGTTTTTATTAGGAAATGTAAAATATAGTATTAGTATACCAGTAACCATATTATTAGCAATAGCTGTTTGGAAGGCAAGTTTAAATGCACCCAAAATGACAATAAATTTATTAGAAAATCATAAAAAAGTCATCATCATTTTAGGAATGATAACGGCTTGGGTAATTTTGGCAGGAATAGGAGGATTTGTTTGGCAGAATACATGGGATCACAAATTTAGAAATGCTATTTTTATGGATCTAGTGGGAAAAAACTGGCCAGTTATACAAGACGGAAAAGCTCTATGTTATTATTTGGGATTTTGGTTACCATCTGCGATAGTAGGGAAAATAGCAGGATTACAAATTGGCTACTTATTTCAAATTTTATGGGCTGTTATAGGAATTACCATTGCATTTGGAATGATTTGTCAATATTTAAAAAAAATAAGGATAACAAATATCATTATATTAATATTTTATAGTGGATTAGATATATTTTTATTTTTACTTTTTTCAAAGTTGCCAATCAAAGAATCCTTACTTCAAATAATAGGAGGAAGACATATTGAACTAGCTACAACTTATTTTAATTCTTCTTCTAATACTACCTTATTATTTTGGTTATATAATCAAATTATACCTTTTTGGGTAGGAATGATGTTATTGTTACAACAAAAGAATAGTAAGTCGATTGGATTAATCTATGCTATGTTATTGTTATATTCGCCATTTCCATTGGTAGCATTAGCACCAGTTATGGTATATTTAGTATGCAAAAAACCAAAAACAGAAGAACAAAGTAATCTCATAAGGAAATGGATGAATAGGATAAAAAAAGCATGTACGTTTGAAAATATAGTATCATTATTGCTAATTGTAATTATAGGACTGTTTATGAAAAGTAATACTGCTGTGGGAAAAATAAGTATATTAGAAGTAAATGGTGAAAATATTTTAAAATATATTTGTTATTTGTTTTTTGAGTTTATCTTATATTTAATTTTTATTTATAAACAGAATCGTAAAGATGTAATCTTAAATATATTGATTGGAATTACTTTTATAATGCCATTTATTTTATTAGGAAATAGTTATGATTTTGCTTACCGAACCTGTATACCATTAGCCTTTTATATTATGTTATTAATTATGAAAGAATTACAGAACGAAAAGGCAAATAAAAAGATATCAATAGCACTTATTATTGTACTATCTCTAGGAGCTGTTACACCAATTACAGAAATGGTTCGAACTGTTAAACATGAAGCAAAAGTATTACAAAGGGAATTTTCAGCCAGAAGTGATAGCCTTCCTTCTGTATTTGTAAAAGAAGGAAATGAATGTTACGATAATTTTATTGCAGATACCAATTCTATTTTTTACCAGTACTTAGCAAAATAAAATTTAAGTTTCGGTTTTTTTCTCACAAGATTAGCTTCTACTTCTTGGCATATAATATGGTTATTTTGAATAAAAGATGAATGTGACTGGAGTAAGATTAGGAATTCTTAATCATTTTACGGTAAGAGTTCAAGCTTGTCTTGGAAAGGACCCGTAAAATTATATTAGAATTCCTTGAATTATGAAGGGAACCGAAGAATTTATGAAAAATAACCATATTATATGCCAAGAGGTGGGAGCTAATCTTACCAAAAAAACTTGAAACTTAAAGAAAAGGGAAAGGTTGACATGAGGTAAAAGTATGATATAATACAAAACAAAAAGAAATAGGAGAGTAGAAAAAAATGGAAGATATAAAACTAGAATTAGAACGAGCAAAATTAAAAAATTACATTTTACAAAAGGAAAACGAGATTTTATTAGGAACCATTGGAATGGTATGTAGAGAAAAGGCACAAATGAAAAAAGAAGTAGAAAAATATAGAAGAACCATTATGTATAGACTAAAAGGAAGAATTAGGAAGATAATAAAAAGAAAAGATAATAAGGAGAAGTAAATGAAGAAACAAATAGATCCATTAACCTATAAAATGACAAATGTAACTTTTGAAGAAGAAATGAAACTATTATTTGATATGGAAGAAAAGTTCCCCTATACCAATGAAATACCAGAAAAGAAAACAGGTAAAAAGAAAATAGCAATAGTTTATGATATAGATGGTTGGGCTTTTAGCAATATAGCAAAACAAATTCAAACTTATTTAGCCAAAGATTTTGAAATTGACATTTTTCCAGTATCTGTTTTTGATGATAATACAGTAAAATTAGTTTTATTAGCAGAAAGATATGATTTAGTACATTGCTTATGGAGAGGGCTATTATCCTGTTTAGACTATGAATTTGCAAGAGGCTATATTCATAATATGGGATTAACCTTTGAAGAATTTATGGACAAATTTTATAGCAAAGCGACTTTTACAACTTCTGTCTACGATCATAAATTCTTAGATGAAGAAAATTTTGAAACGACGAAATCTTTTACTAGATATGCTAAAAATTATACCGTATCTTCTACGATTTTAAAAGATATTTATAATGCGTTAGAGGTAGAAAAAAAACCGATGGTAGTGATTAGTGATGGTGTTGATACAGAAAAATTTAAACCTAAAAATTTAGAGAGATTTCAATTAGAAAATTTACAAAATCGAAAACTTAAAATTGGCTGGGTAGGAAATAGCGAGTTTACAGATTCAGAAGGAGATTCTGATTTAAAAGGAGTCAGAAAAATTATCAAACCAGCTTTAGAAGAATTAATACAAGAGGGGTATCCAATTGAATTAAAATTTGCAGATAGAAAAGAAGGGTATATCCCACATGAAAAAATGCCAGATTATTATAATTCGATAGATGTTTATATTTGTGCTTCTAAAAATGAAGGAACGCCAAATCCTGTACTAGAATCTATGGCCTCTGGTGTTCCCATTATTTCTACCGATGTAGGAATTGTAAGAGACGCTTTTGGAGAGAAGCAAAAAGAATTTATTTTAAAAGAACGTACGAAGGAAGAATTGAAAAATAAATTAATTATGTTGTTAGCGAATAAAGCACAGATAGAAGAATTATCAAAAGAAAATTTAGAACAAATAAAAGAATGGACATGGGAAAAGAAATGTGAACAATTTAAGAATTTTTTTGAAGAAAACTTAAAATAAGAGGGAGCGTGTAGTAAACATGGAAAAAGTGAAGTGTTTATGGATTAAGACAAAACCAATTATAATAATATTATTATCTATTTTAGTAACTTTTGCAATGAACATGAATATGGATAAAAACACAGCCATTCGATATTCGTTTACAGGAAATTCTATTTTTTGGGTTATCTTTTTTGTTTTAACTTATTGGTTACTAAATAAAATAGCCAAAATAGAAAATAGGAGATTAAAAGCTTGTTCTATTTTATTAGCCATACTATTAGCTACTTTTGAAGTAATAGGAAGTTCAATAGATACCTATTTAAATCTAAGTGGCATTGTAGAGAGTCAAATAACCCTTATGAAATCTATCCTGAAAGAATGTGGCTATATTATTCTATTATATGCTGTGATAGCTAATATATTTGTAAAAATAGAAGAAAAAGAATTTTTAAAGGGAAATCATAAGTGGTTTACGAATAACAAAAGAACCTTTTTCTGGGTATGGGGACTTATTTTGGTAGCATGGGTACCATATTTTCTTAATTACTATCCAGGTGTTATCACACCAGATTCTATGCAACAAATGTGTCAAGGACTAGGAATTTATGATTTAACAAATCATCATCCTGTTTTTCATACCTTTTTTATCAGTATAGCCATGAATATAGGAAAGTTATTAGGAAATTATAATTTGGGAGTAGCCATTTATAGTATTGTACAAATGATGGTGGTATCTGCTATTTTTTCTTTTACTATTTATTATATGGCAAAAAGAGAAGTAGATAGTAGATTTAGAATATTAACGCTACTATTTTGTGCTTTTTATCCCATTAATGGTTTATATAGTATTACGATGTGGAAAGATATTCCGTTTGCTACGGTTATGCTAATTTTCACGATTATGATGACAGAAATAGCAATTCATCAAGAAAGCTTTATGAAATCTAAAAGAAATATTATTTTATTAATCATTAGTATGATATTAGCCATTTTATTTAGAAATAATGGACTTTATGTTGTAATTTTAACCATTCCATGTCTATTTGTATTAGCAAGACAACATTATAAAAAATTAATTGTTGTCACTTGTATTGTGTTAGCCACTTATATGATTTGGAAAGGCCCTGTATTTTCTTTATTTCACATAAAACCAGGTTCATCAAAAGAAGCCTTGTCTATACCATTACAACAATTTGCTAGAATTACCAAAATACATGGAGATACCTTAACAGAAGAAGAAAAATGGAGAATTTATAAATATTTGCCAACTGATAATTTAGCAGAAGTATACACTCCTAAAATATCCGATCCTGTAAAAAATAACTTTAGTAATGAAGCATTTGCAGAGGATAAAATAGGACTTGTAAAATTATATGCAAAGTTAGCTTTAAAATATCCAAGAGCAACGATAGAGTCTTTTTTATGTAACAATTATGGTTATTGGTATCCAGAAGCCATTCATTGGGTAGTGGGAAGAGAAGTATTTGAAACCACACAAGAAAAAGAGGCAACTTTGCAATTAAAAGATACACCAATTGTAGACTTACCAAATTTGGAGAAATTTGATAGCTTACTAGATAGAAGAGATTTACCATTAAATTCTATGTTATATAGTATAGGATTTACTTTTTGGATAGTATTGATGATGGTAATGTATGCTATTTATAGAAAGCAATATAACTTAATAATTATATACGTACCATTGGCTATTTTATGGTTGACTACCATTGCATCGCCAGTATTTGGAGAATTTAGATATATTTATAGTATGTTTACGTGTTTACCAATATTAATAGGTATTCATTTTAGAGAAAAAGAATAATTTAGGAGATTTTTCATGATAAAAATAAAAGAAACAGTAAATACAGAAAATATACTTTGCTTATTTATTGTATTATGTCCCATATTAGACATAGTAAGTTTTATCTTTAGAAATACTTTTCATACCAACTTTTCACCTTCTACCTTTTTACGACCTTTCATACCTGCAGTCATGATGATATATTTATTTTTTAAAAAAGATAGGAGTTTTAAGATAACAGCCTTAATTACAGGAGGGATTTATTTTCTATATGGTATATTACATTTATATGTAATCAGACAAGAATTAACAGGAAGTAGTTATAGTACCGTATGGCATGAAGCACAATACATTATAAACTATTCTTTTATGATTTTAAATTTATGCCTGTATTTATATATTTTTAGAGACAGTAATAACACAGAGAACTTAGCGAAAAGTGTATTAATAGCTAATATCCTATATATTATTTCAATCTATCTAGCAATTGTAACCAAAACATCTTCTAGCACGTATATAGAAGGCATGGGATATAAAGGATGGTTTGAATCGGGAAACAGTTTAGGTTCTATATTACTATTATCATTATTTATTATCATGAACTATGTTAAAGATAAAAAATATAGGAAGATAGTAATTCCTATTATATTATTAGAAGGATTTTTCTTAAGTGTATTGTTAGGAACAAGAGTGGGCTTATTAGGATTTATCATCGTTGTGGTAACTTATATGATAGTTGAAATCATTATTACATTAAGAAAAAAGGGGAAAATTAATCTTAAAATGGTAGTAGGAGGTATTGCTGGAATTGCAACTATTTTGTTAGTGATTATTACCATTGGTTCGACTACCTTACAAAGAAGACAACAGTTACAAGATATGGAAAAGAATATAGTTGATACAGCAAGCAATCAAGAAGCACATATTACGGGAGATATCTTAGCCATAAAAGAAAAAATAGAAAATAATATATTAGAAGAAGGCTATATGGGTGAGGCAAGAAAAAAGTCCATTTTAGAATTATATCATATCGCTAATAACTGGAAAATTAAAAACAATGATTATAGGATGCAACAATTTATCTATAATGCAGTTTTAGTAAAAAACCAACATAATTTAGTTTATATATTGTTAGGGAATGGGTATATAACTAATTTTTATGAATTAGTATTGGAAATGGAAATACCAGCTTTTTTATTTAATTTTGGTATCATTGGATTTGTTTTGTACTTTATACCATTTGCTAGTATATTCTTGTATGGTTCCTATAGTATGATAAAATATAGAAAACAAATAGAGTCACAATATGTAATGTATTTATTAGGAATTGGTTTTTCATTTCTATTATCCTTTTTCGTAGGTTATACATTTTTTAATTCTTCTAATATGATAATGATAATAGCTTTAAATACACTACTAATGAATGAGATAAGGCAGTATAAAAAAATGGAAAAGTAAAAGTATAATATTATTTGACAACCATTAATTTTATGATATAATGACAATGAAATAAAAAACGCAAAAGGAGACAAAAAATGAAAGAAACAGATAATCATATTGCTATCAAAGTAGACCATGTCTATAAAAGTTTTAACATTTATTACGATAGAGCCAATACCTTAAAAGAAAGAATGTTATTTTTTGCGAGAAATAAAAGAAGAGAAAAAAGAGAAGTTTTAAACGATATTAATTTAGACATAAAAAAGGGAGAAACCGTAGCTTTAATAGGTGTTAATGGAAGTGGAAAGTCAACCCTTTTAAAATTAATGACACAAATTATCTTTCCTAATCAAGGAACGATAGAAACCAAAGGAAAACTAACATCACTGCTAGAATTAGGAGCTGGATTTCATCCAGACTTTTCTGGCAGAGAGAATATTTATTTCAATTCTTCTATTTTTGGATTAACAAGAAAAGAAATTGACGAAAGATTAGAACAAATTATAGAATTTTCAGAATTGAAAGACTTTATTGATAATCCAGTACGAACCTACTCTTCTGGAATGTATATGCGTTTAGCCTTTTCTGTTGCTATCAATGTAGATGCAGACATTTTATTAATTGATGAGATTCTATCTGTAGGAGATCAGCATTTTCAAGAAAAATGTTTTAACAAAATGCGTGAACTAAAAAAGGAAGGCAAGACTATGGTCTTTGTTACACATAGTATGGATTCTGTTAGAAATTTATGTGATAGAGCAGTATGGCTATATGATGGAAAAGTAAGAATGGATGGAAATACAGATGAAGTTGTAAACGAATATTTAAAAGTAACAACATAAAGATTGAAATATTAGACAAGGAGAATGAGTATGAATATATTTCAAAAAATTTATCAGTACAGAGAATTATTAAAGACAAATGTAAAAAAAGAGATTAGAGGAAGGTATAAGAATTCCATTTTAGGAGTTATGTGGTCATTCTTAAATCCATTATTACAGCTAGCTGTTTATTCTGTTATTTTTGGAGCATTATTAGCAGGCGGAGATGCTACCTATCCTATTTATATATGTGTAGCATTAATTCCGTGGACCTATTTTACAACGGCTATTACACAGTCCTCATTTACCATTATTGGAAATGGAGATATTATTAAGAAGGTATATTTTCCAAGAGAAATTTTACCAATCTCAGTCGTAACCAGTGGAGCTGTTAATTTTATTATATCAACAATTATCATTCTAGCCTTTGTTATTTTTTCTGGAATGGGATTATCTTGGTATCTGTTATTATACCCATTCGTATTACTGGTACAATATGTATTGTTATTAGGAATCTCTTTTATGGTATCTTCGATAACAGTATATTTTAGAGACTTAGAACACATTATAGGAATCGTTTTATTAGCAGCTTTTTATGGAACGCCAATTGTCTATAAATTGGAACAATTACCAGATACCTTAAAAACCATTATACAATTAAATCCTATGACTCATATTATTAATGGTTATCGTGATATTTTTTATAATCAACAAATGCCAGACATGAAGGTACTAGGAATTCTACTAGGAATTTCAGTAGTACTAACAATAATAGGGTATTTTATCTTTAAAAAACTACAAAAAGGATTTGCAGAACAATTATAAAAATAAAATGTAAAAAAAGGAGTAGAAAAAAATGAATAATATTAAAATATTTGCTTGTCCAACTGCTGAAGAATTTACCAAAGAAATATGTGATTGTTTAGGAATAGAAATGGGGAAAATCAAACACCAAAAATTTTCCAATGACAACAACTTTGTACAAATACTAGAAACCGTAAGACAAAAAGACGTCTATATTGTACAAACTTGTCAACCACCAGTCAATGAAAGAATTATGGAATTATTAATCACCATAGATGCTGTAAAAAGAGCATCTGCCAAAAATGTTAATGTAGTAATACCCTATTATCCATACTCTAGGTCAGACAAAAAAGACCAACCTCGTATTCCAATCACAGCCAAGTTAATGGCACAACTATTAGAAGCCGCTGGAGCAACAAGAGTCATCACATGTGATTTGCACAATCCAGCAATACAAGCTTATTTTAATATTAATTGTGATCGTTTAACAGCAGAATATTTATTAGAAGAATATTTCAAAGAAAAAAAATTAGAAGACATGGTAATTGTAGCGACCGATGCAGGTAGTTCAAAAAAAGCCTATAAATATTCAGAATACTTTAATTGTCCAATTGCTTTAGTAGATAAAAGAAGAGATGCCAATGATGATAGAGCGATTGCAGGAACAATCATAGGAGATGTAAAAGACAAAAATGCTATTATCTTTGATGATGAAATAGCAACAGCAGGTTCTATGATGGAAACCGTAAAAGTATTGCAAAAATTTGGAGCCAAAAATATTTATGCTGGAGGTACACATGGAATTTTATCAGGACCAGCCATTGAAAGAATTAAAAATTCAGGGATTAAAGAAATGGTAGTAACCAATACCGTTCCAGTGCCAGAAGAAAAAAGAATAGATAATTTAACCGTATTATCGATTGCTCCTTTATTTGCAGAAACCATTAAACGTATCAATGAAGAACGACCATTAGGCGAATTGTTTGATATGTAATGTTTTGTGTACATGCATAAGCCAGCATTTTATTTCTCTCTATTTTTTAAAACTGATAGGGTATTAAGAGCGATATATGAATTGATAAGAGAAAAGGAATTTTAAATGAAAAAAGAAAGACAAGAGATAGAAAAAATAAAATTAAACCAAATCGATCTAAAAAAGATAAATTGGAAAACAATACAAGGATTATACTTTGGCTATAAAGAAGTAATTAACTATTTAGTATTTGGTGTATTAGCCATGATTGTTAACTTTGTATCCTATTATATTTTTGCTAAAATGTTAAATTTAGATGAAGTAATTAGTAGTGGTTTGTCTTGGTTCTGTTCCGTTTTGTTTGCCTATATTACCAACAAACTATTTGTATTTGAAAGCAAAACAGATACCTTAAAAGCTTTTTTGATAGAAATGACTTCCTTCTTTTTAGCAAGAATTATATCAGGAGCTTTATGTGATGTAGGTACATTTGCCTTAATGGTAAAAGTATTCCATATCAATGACATTTTCTCAAAAGTAGTAACACAAGTCATGGTAGTAATTGTAAACTACTTATTTAGCAAGTTAATTATTTTTAGAAAGAAAAAAGACACAGAATAAGGAAGTGTTAGCATGAAAAAAATATCAATTGTTATACCAATGTACAATGAAGAAGAGGTCGTAATGACCTCTTATTTAAGAATTAGGAAAGTAATAGAAGAACTAAAACAATATGATTATGAAATGATATTGGTGGATGATGGTTCAAACGATAAAACATTAGAAATATTACAAAAAGCAGCAAAAGAGAATGAAAAAGTAAAAATCCTATCTTTTACTAGAAATTTTGGGCATCAAGCAGCAGTAACAGCAGGACTTCGTTATGTAACAGGAGAGGCGATTATTATTATCGATGCAGATTTACAAGATCCACCTGAATTGTTGCCAGAAATGTTACAATTGTGGGAACAAGGGAATGAAGTAATTTATGGTCAAAGAAAGATAAGAAAAGGAGAATCCGCCTTCAAGTTATTAACGGCTAAAATGTTTTACAACATATTAAATGCTTTATCAGATGTAGAAATACCTAAAGATACAGGTGATTTTAGATTAGTCGATCGAAAAGTAGTTGATGTGATTAATAGTTTACCAGAACACAATAAATTTTTAAGAGGGTTATTTAGTTGGGTTGGTTTTAAGCAAAAAGCCTATTTATATGAAAGGCAAGAAAGACAAGCAGGAAAAACCAAATATCCTTTTCGAAAGATGTGGAAATTAGCATCAGATGGTATTATCAGTTTTTCCACAAAACCATTAAAAATTGTGGGAGGATTAGGGATTTTGACCATTATTTTGTCCATTTTAATTTTAATTTATTCGCTGGTTTCCTATGCTTTCGACTTAAATAATTTGACCGCAGGTTGGACTTCTATTATGGTTGCCATAACCTTATTTAGTGGAGTACAATTGTTGTCTATCTGGATTATTTCAGAATATATAGCAAGAATTTATGATGAAACGAGAAATCGACCACAATATATTATTGATAAAAAAATAAATGTAGAATAGAATACGATAATAAATTGATTTTATAATAAAATTTTACTTATAGGGTTGACAAGCTAAATTTGTTGTTATATAATTCTTTCAATGGAGGTGAGAGAATGGAAAAAATATTAGAAACAATTCTTACAGAAGTTAAAGGTGTAAAAGAAGAAGTACGAGAGATAAGAGTAGAAATAGACCAAAAGATGGAACAACAAAGTAAAAAGATATTAGAAGAAGTAGATCAGAAGATGGAACAACAAAGTAAAAAGATATTAGAAGAAGTAGATCAGAAGATGGAACAACAAAGCAAGAAAATATTAGTAGAAGTAGATAATAAGATAGGAAAACAAAGTAAAGAAATAGCACAAGAATTAAATGAAATTGTTATATTTTTGGAGAAAAGAGATAACAAAATACAAGCAACATTGGATCAAAGCATAAAAATTCAAAAGGAAATATTAAAAGAGTTAGAAATAAATAGAGAAGAACATAAAATATTTAATGCCAGAATACATAGACTTGAATTAGGGCAACAATATATGGAAGAAAAATTATTGAAAATTAGTTGATATACTTTTGTATATCAGCTTTTATTCTATTATAGGAAAGTTCTCAGAACTTTCTATAATAGGAAGCGTTCCACAGAAAATGGCTTTGCAATTAAGTGAAGCTTAAAATTTATAATAGTATACAAAACTAAAAAAATATGGTAAAATAAGAAACATAGAAAACTTCTAAATAAAGGAGAGAAAACAAGCATGGAGAAAAAGAGAATATTGACAGGCGATAGACCAACAGGAAGATTACATATAGGTCACTATTTTGGTTCTTTAAAAAAGAGATTAGAATTACAAGAAAGTGGAGAATATGATCCATATATATTAATTGCAGACGTGCAAGCACTAACAGACAACTTTAACAATCCAGAAAAAGTAAGAAAAAATGTAAAAGAAGTAGCAATGGATTATCTATCAGTAGGAATTGATCCTAAAAAAACGACCATTTATATACAATCCATGATACCAGAAGTAGCGGAATTAACAGTATTTTATTCTAATTTGGTAACAATAGCACGATTAGAAAGAAATCCAACGGTAAAAACAGAAATAGCACAAAAAAGAGAAATATTTGGAGAAAGTGTAACCTATGGATTTTTAGGATATCCAGTAAGTCAAGCAGCAGACATAACAGCATTTGAAGGAAAATTAATACCAGTAGGAGAGGATCAATTACCATTAATTGAGCAATGTAGAGAAATTGTAAGAAAATTTAATAGTATTTATGGAGAAGTACTAATTGAGCCAGAAGCAGTATTATCAGATGGAAAAAGAATAAAGGGATTAGATGGAAACGAAAAAATGGGGAAATCTTTGGGAAATGCTATATATTTATCAGATACGGAAGAAGAAATTACAAAAAAAGTAATGAGTGCAGTAACCGATCCAAACCGTATAAAAAAAGATGATTTAGGAAATCCTGATATATGTATGGTAGCGTATTATCACAATTTATTTAGTAATCAAGAAGAAATAAAAACAGTATGTGAAGAATGTAAGGCAGGGAAGCGTGGATGTGTAGCATGCAAGAAGCAATTAGCACACAATATAATAGAAGAATTACGACCAATCAGAGAAAAAAGGGCCTACTATGAAGCACATCCAGAAGAAGTAGATAGAATTTTAATAGAAGGAACCCAAAAAGCACAAGAAATAGCCAAACAAACCATGAAAAAAGTAAAACAAGCTATGAAATTAGATTATTTTGAATAATGATTTTGGAGATGCCGTCAGCGGTAAGAGCATTAGCGAGCTTACAGATAAATAATACCTTTAGGTACGAAGGAAAAGAAAATGATATTTGGTAAAAAGGAGTAGAAATGTTTACAGATTATACAAAAATAATAATAAAATCAGGAGATGGAGGGAATGGAGCAGTAACCTTCCGTAGAGAAAAATATGTAGCAGCTGGTCGGACCTGATGGAGGAGATGGCGGAAATGGAGGAAACATCTATTTCCAAGTAGATAAAGACAAAAATACTTTAATTGATTTTCGATACAACAAAAAATTTAAAGCGAGCAATGGAGAAAATGGAAGTGGAAGTCATTGTAATGGAAAATATGGAGAAGATTTATATGTGAAAGTACCCATTGGAACAGTAATCAAAGATGTTGAGACAGGAAAAGTAGTAGCTGATTTATCAGAACCAAATCAAACAGAACTTATCTTAAAAGGAGGACGTGGAGGAAGAGGAAACTCACACTTTAAAACTTCTACCAGACAGGCGCCAAGATTTGCGGAAGATGGAGAAAAGGGAGAAGAAAAGGAAATTATATTAGAACTAAAATTGTTAGCAGATGTGGGATTATTAGGATTTCCAAATGTAGGAAAATCTACATTTCTAAAAGCGGTAACCGATGCGAAACCTAAAATTGCTAATTATCATTTTACAACATTAGAGCCAAATTTGGGAGTCGTAAAAACCAAAAATGGAGATGGTTTTGTCATTGCTGACATACCAGGAATTATAGAAGGAGCTAGTGAAGGAGTAGGGCTAGGAATTCAATTTTTAAGACATGTAGAAAGAACACGATTATTATTGCACTTCCTAGATGTATCAGGCCAAGAAGGAAGAAATCCAGTAGAGGATTTTTATGCGATTAATGAAGAATTAAAAAAGTACAGTGAAAAATTGTCCACAAGAAAGCAAATGATTGTGGCTAATAAGATTGATATTTTACAAGATGAAACATTGCTAAAAGAAGTAGAAAAATTAGCTCAAAAAGAAAACTTACCAATTTTTCAAATATCAGCAGCAACAGCACAAGGAGTACAAGCGTTAATAGACTATGTAGCTAATACGTTAAAAACTTTACCAAAAGAAGAATTAGTAGAGGTAGAAGATAAAGTAGTCTATACCTTAGAAGAAAAACAAGACCAATGGACGATCAAAGAAGAAGATGGTGTATACATTGTATCAGGTAGAGCAGTAGAAAGATTAATGGGAAGAGTTAATATTGAAGATAATGAGTCTATGTACTATTTACAAAAGAGTTTAAAAAATATGGGAATAGAAGAAAAACTAAAACAAATGGGTGTATGTGAAGGAGATACTGTCATTCTTGCTGATTGGGAATTAGAATGGTATGAATAACGTGTCCATTGAGGATGGTTCTTTTTGGACATTGCTAGCAGTTGTCAAGCGTCTACCATTGCAAATGGAGCTTTTGACAATTCCTTGTGATTCGTAATAAAATAGTAAAAATAAAAAAGTTTTTGCTCCAGCAAAACTTTTTTATTTTATATTTCATTTTCAGATATAAGTTACTAAAAATATATAGTCATGGAACATATTAGGAACCTTTATAATCCCAGAAATCCCCCAGTATCCAGAACCAGGTGTAAAGGTGGTATCTGGAGAGAAAATATCATGGATTTCTTTTCTTGAGTAATTATCATATCTTACCAATTTTTTCATTGAATCCTCCTTAATGGTTGCCAATGGGTCCAAGTTTAAATGTTAGATAACTTTTTTCATAATAAGTCCATTTTTATCTTTATAATAGTTTTTTCGAAGCCCAATTTGTTCAAAACCGAAGTTTTTATATAAATGAATAGCAGGATAATTTTCTTCCATAACTTCTAAAGTAACAGAAGTTAAATTTTGTTTTTTTGATAAGTCAATCAAGTTTTTTAGTAATAAGCCACCAATTCCCTGATTTCTAAAATCTTTTCGAACGACAATATTCATAATATCAGCTTCCTCAACCATGATTTTAATACCAGCAAATCCAACCACTTCGTTATTGAATTTAGCAACTAGATAATTAGAATTCTTAGCATTTAATTCCTCTTTTAGTAGATCGTAGCTCCAAAATTCATCGAAATGAGAAAGTAAAGTATTAGAGATTTGATTTAAGTCTTCTTGTGTCATGGTAGCAATCGTAATATTTTTAAATTTTTCTTCCAATTGCCTCTGGGCCTGCGGTTTTTTTAAATATAAAGGCAAGACCTCTTTGCCTTCCTTTTTTCTAAATTTATCCAAACCAGCTAATCCCAAATAATAAGAATTCAATACATTATTTTCAGAAGTAGCAAAATAGCAGTTTTTACATTGACTAGCAATAAATTCTTTGTAAATGATAGAACCATCGCCAACAAAGGTAATAGAAGAATCATGGGATATATTTTGTAGACAGATTTTTAGAGAATTTTCAATGGTATCAGTAGAAGGCATAATAATTTCAGTGTACTGAGAATTTTTAAATTCATATAAGGCAAAATAACAATTATTATTTTTACAATCTAAAAGAGTTACAATAAATCCTTCTTTTTTAATAGCATAGGCTAAGGCTTCTAAAGAACTAACACCAACACAAGGAATGGATAAGCTATCATGAAAAGCTTTTACAGTTGCTATTCCAATACGAATACCAGTAAAAGATCCAGGTCCCTTGTCACAAACTAATAAATCTATATCTTTTAAAGTTAAATCACATTGTTTAAGAGCTTGTTCAATCATAGGCATTAAGTTCTCAGAGTGTGTTCTTCCTGTATCTTGATCGAAATTACCAATTAAATTGGAATTTTCTAGAAGGGAAACGCCACAAATTTGACTTGCTGTATCAATACTTAATATTTTCAAAATAATCCTCCCATTTTTGTATAGTAGTATCTATGTTTAGAATTCTAACATTTTCATCGAAATCATCTTTTTCAAAAGTAATATGAACATATTGTTTTGGTAGCGCATCTTCAATTAATTCTCCCCATTCAATTAAGCAAATGCCATTTCCCAAATATTCTTCTCCACCAATTTCATAGAATTCAGAAGAATCTTCTAGACGGTATACATCAAAATGATAAATTGTAATAGCATCTTTTTTATATTCATTTACGATGGTAAATGTTGGGCTGGAAATTTCATTTTCTAAACCAAAATAACTTAAAATACCTTCTGTGAATTTTGTTTTTCCAGAACCTAAATCACCAGTAAGAACAAGAATATCTTGTTTTGTTAAATGCGAAGCTAGCGATTTTGCAAAATTTTTGGTATCACTTTCGTTTTTAGAAATGATTTGAAAATGACTCATAATTACCTCCTGTCCATACGTTTAAATTAAGTTTTGATTCTTTCATAGATAAAACATTGCTTTTGCCTTGAACATTCTTCATTTTCTTACTAACCATTTCTCTTTCTCGTTCCAATCAAGAAGTCATAAGAAAAGGCAAATTGTCCTATCCCAAGAGGTGAAAGTGAACTTTGAAACAACCAAAACGTACTATTTTTAAATATTATAATATAAAAAATAAAAAAATTCAATGAAAAGTCTTGATAAATTAAAAAGCTTGTAATATAATTGTAACAAATTTGTAATAAAAAAGAAATGTAAACAAGAAGGGAAGAGAAGCAATGTTTAAATTGGGGTTTGGACAAGATATAGGAATCGATTTAGGAACAGCAACAGTAATTGCTTATGTAAAAGGAAAAGGAATTGTATTAAGAGAGCCATCTGTTGTAGCAGTTGATAATAATACAGGAGAAGTATTAGCTGTAGGACAAGAAGCAAGAAGAATGCTTGGAAGAACACCCGGAAATATTGTAGCAACCAGACCATTGAGAGATGGTGTAATATCTGACTATACCGTAACAGAAAAAATGTTAAAACATTTTATTAATAAAGTTTGCGGAAAATTTCTTTTTGCTCCTAGAATTATGATATGTATTCCTTCACAAGTAACAGAAGTAGAGAAAAAAGCAGTTATTGATGCGGCTTCTCAAGCAGGTGCTAGAAAAGTATATTTAATTGAAGAACCAATTGCAGCAGCCATTGGAGCTGGAATCGATATTTCAAAACCATGTGGAAATATGGTAGTTGATATTGGAGGGGGAACAACAGACATTGCGGTAATATCTTTGGGAGGATCTGTTGTCAACACTTCTCTTAAAGTAGCAGGAGATAAATTTGATGAAGCGATTGTAAAATATATCAAAAGAAAGCACAATATTATGATAGGAGAAAGAACAGCAGAAGACTTGAAAGTAAATATAGGATGTGTATTCCCTAAAATACAAGACATCGACATGGATATTAGAGGAAGAGATTTAATAACAGGACTTCCAAAGACAATCAATATTCGTTCAAGCGAGATGTTAGAAGCTTTAATGGAGCCAGCCATGATGATAGTAGATGCCGTCCATTCTGTACTAGAAAAAACGCCACCAGAATTAGCAGCAGATATCAGTGACAAAGGAATTTATATGACAGGTGGAGGTTGTTTAGTAGATGGATTAGACAAGCTATTACAAGAAAGAATGGGAATTAATGTCATGATCGCACAAGATACCGTATCTTGTGTAGCATTAGGAACTGGAAAAGCATTAGACAACTTAGATGCACTAGAAGGAAAAGGAAAATAAATACATCTTAAATTAGTAATAACCAATAGAATGAAGATAGTAAAGGGGCATCTTTCAAGATGCTCTTTTTCAACCAGATTTGTATCTTAAGAAAGGAAGGATAATAAAGTGAAAAAAGTAGCATTTATTACACTAGGTTGTAAAGTGAACCAATATGAGACAAATGCCATGATACAGCAATTTATACAAAAGGAATATGAAATAGTAGAATCTACCCAAAAAGCTGATATTTATATTGTAAATACTTGTACAGTAACCAATATGTCAGATCGAAAATCCAGGCAAATGTTAAGAAGAGTCAAAGAGCAAAATCAGGAAGCTATTGTAGTAGCATGTGGATGTTATGTACAAGTAGCCAAAGAGGAAATACAAAAGGTAAAAGAACTGGATCTAATATTAGGAAATAATGAAAAAAAAGAAATAGTAGAAGTAGTAGAAAGATACTTAAAAGAAAAGAAAAAATGTCACGAAATAGAAGATGTTATGATGCAAAAAGAATATGTAGAATTAGGAGAAACTACTTATACAGAAAAAACAAGAGCGGTTATCAAGGTACAAGATGGTTGTGATCGATTTTGTTCTTATTGTATCATTCCCTATGCGAGAGGGAGGGTAAGAAGTAGAGAACCAGAGAAAATAATAGGAGAAATCGAAAAAATAGCACAAAAAGGAATCAAAGAAGTAGTCATTACAGGAATTCATATTGCTTCCTATGGAAAAGATTTCAAAGAAGAATATCAATTAATCGATTTATTAGAAGAAATCAACCAAGTAGAGGGAATACAAAGAATTCGATTAGGTTCCATTGAGCCATTATTGATAACAAAAGAATTTGTAGAAAGATTATCAAAGTTAGAAAAAATATGCCATCATTTTCATTTATCCCTACAAAGTGGATGTGATGAAACCTTAAGAAGAATGAACCGAAGATATACCATAAAAGAGTTTAAAGAAATAGTAGAAAGACTAAGACAGGTCTATAAAGACGTTATATTAACAACTGACATCATTGTTGGATTTCCGCAAGAAAGTAAGGAAGAATTTGAAAAAACTTATAAATTTTTGGAAGAAATCAAATTTTATAAAATGCATGTATTTAAATATTCTCCAAGAAAAGGAACCAAAGCAGCACAAATGAAAGGACAAATCGACGGAAAAGTAAAAGAAGAAAGAAGTCAAAGACTTATTGAATTATCGAACAACAATCAAGAAGTCTATCATAAAAAATATGTAGGAAAAGAAGTTGAAATATTGTGGGAAGAAGAAAAAAATGGATTTTATCAAGGACACACAAAAAATTATATTTTGGCATGTGTAAAAAGTAAGGAGAACTTAGAAAATCAAATCATAAGCAGCAAATGTATTAGCTATGATGTAGAACATATAGTAGTAGAAGATTGAAAAAAATATAATTAGAATTTTGGTAATATCAGATTTCATTTAGAAGGAATGAGATTAAATATAAAAATGTAATAAAAGTGTAATAAATGTGTAACAAACATTTAATATTAAAATCTGCTAAATCACTTGCTAATTCTAAAGATATATAGTATAACTAAAACAATAATAGGTATAAATCACGAAGGAGGAAATAGAAAATGGCAGATTTAGGAGAAGTAAACAAAGTATCAGGAGTATTTGGAGGAGTAGAATTAAACGGATTAGAAGGAAATGCTGAGCCAGTACAAGAAAATGCAGGAACCATTAGACAAGCAGGAGGAAACTTGCCAGCTAAAGTAGGATTATGGAACAAATTCAAAGCATTTTGGTTACAAGATATAGATTGGAACAGAGAAATAAAAGTTGAATTAACGCCATATCAACAAAAAGTAGAAGATGAAATCAACGAATTTTTACACCAAGAAATTACTTGGGAAAAAGTACATGATTTCTTATTCCAAGAAGTTTCTTTTAGAAGCAAATAATATCTGTTTGATGTCCAGCTGGGATTGCTAGCTGTAGCATTTTAAATAGATAACACGAAAAAATAGGATAAAAAAATCAAGAGATTGTAATTTTTCAGTGAATTAATTAAAAAGTATAGCAAATTAAACCAAATTATGCTATACTTTTTTTGTTTTAATAGAGTAGAGGTAAATAGAATAACCAAGAAAGATAGGTTTAAGTAGAAAGAGTAATTAAACAAAAAAGTAACGAAAGGAGGAGGGGAAACGTTCCAAAATATGGGATTGAAAAGGAAAAACATATTGCATTACAGGTAACACCTGTAACGAACGTGGTTCTAACAAGGAATACAATGTCCATAAAGAACCATCCCCAATGGACATGGCAAAAAGTAAAACAATTTTTGTATGTAATGAATGTGGAAATGAGTCAAGTAAATGGCTAGGTAAGTGTCCAGCTTGTAATAATTGGAACAGTTTTTTTGAACAAAAAATAGTAGAAAGCAAAAATAGCAGTTTAAAGTCAAAAGATGTTAGAAGCAATATACCACAAAAGTTAAATTCTTATGAGGCAAAGGAAACCATAAGAACTTCCACTGGATTTGGAGAATTGGATAATGTGTTAGGTGGCGGATTAGTAAAAGGTTCACTTGTTTTGTTGCGGAGGAGAACCAGGAATTGGAAAGTCTACCTTAATTCTTCAAATTTGTGATAAAGTAAAAGGAGAAGGAAAAGTCTTATATGTTTCAGGAGAAGAATCAGCCGAACAGATAAAAATGAGAGCAGATCGATTGCATATCAATAATGAGGATATTTTATTTTTAGGGGAAACCGATATTGATATTGTAAATCAAGCAATTATAGATAATAACCCTAAATTAGTTATTATTGATTCCATTCAAACAATGTATTCAGAAGAATTATCAGCAGCAGCTGGAAGTGTGAGTCAAGTAAGAGAAATTACTTCTCAAGTTATGAGAGTTTGCAAATCTAGGGCCATTACTACCATTATTATTGGACATGTTACCAAAGAAGGCAATATTGCAGGTCCACGAGTGTTAGAACATATGGTAGATACGGTTCTGTATCTAGAAGGAGAAAGATATTTTTCTTATCGAATTTTAAGAGGTGTAAAAAATAGATTTGGTTCTACAAATGAAATTGGCATGTTTGAGATGAGAGAAGAGGGAATGTGCGAAATTACAAATCCATCTGATGTTTTGATTTCAGAACGAGAAGATAATCCATCCGGTTCTTGCATTGTTTCTAGTATGGAAGGGACAAGACCAATTTTAGTGGAATTGCAGGCTTTGACGGCACAAACTGCTTTTGGTTATGCGAAAAGAACAGCCAATGGAATTGATTTTAATAGATTATCTTTACTAATTGCTGTCTTGGAAAAAAAGGCAGGACTTATGTTAGGAACACAAGATGTTTACTTAAATGTAGCTGGTGGATTAAAAATTAATGAGCCTTCTATTGATTTAGGAATTATTATGGCAACAACTTCTAGCTTTAAAAATAGTCCTATTCCAAAAGATATGGTAATTATGGGAGAAGTTGGCTTGACAGGGGAAGTTAGAAGAATTAATTTAATCGAAAAAAGACTAAAAGAAGCGGAACGTTTAGGCTTTAAATCTTGTATTATTCCAGAAAGTAACAAAAAAGACTTGAAAGATAAATATAAATTAGATATAATAGGCGTTGGAAATGTAAAGGAAGCAATCAAAAAAGCAATAGGATAAAAAAATTCAAATTTCGGCTTTTTGTAAGTGTAGGTTGTAATATATAATTTTTTTACACTTACAAAAAGTCGAAACTTGAAAATAAATAAGGTAATAATTTAGAAGAGAGGGAAAAAGAAGGAGAGAGTAATTTTGATAAAAGGAAAAGAAGACAATATTACAGAAATTCTAAAATTAATTGCTCCAGGAACACCAATTAGAGATGGGCTAGAAAACATATTAAGAGCAAAGACAGGTGCTTTGTTATTAATAACAGACAATAGTCAAATATTAAAAGAGATTGTAGATGGCGGATTTACGATAAATGAAGATTATACATCAGCTAAGTTATATGAATTAGCCAAAATGGATGGAGCGATTGTACTAAGTGGAGACTTAAAGAAAATTTTATATGCCAATGCACAATTAATTCCAGCAAGAGAAATACTAACCTTAGAAACAGGGACAAGACATAGAACAGCAGAAAGGACAGCCAAACAAACAGGAGAATTAGTTATTAGTATTTCACAAAGAAGAAGTATCATAACGGTATTTAAAGGGAATGATAGATATATATTAGAAGATACCGATGTTGTATTGAATAAGGCAAATCAAGCGATACAAACATTAGAAAAATATAAAAAAGTATTTGATAATAAACTAAGCTTACTAAATGAATACGAATTTAATGATATTGTAACATTGGAAAATGTGTTAGTAGCCATTCAAAGAGCAGAAATGGTAATGCGAATTGTAGAAGAAATCCAGCGACAAATCTATGAATTAGGTAGTGATGGAAGATTGGTAGAAATGCAATTAGAAGAATTAATTGGAGGACTGGAAAAAGAGGAATTATACATCATAAAAGATTATATAGTAGCAACGAGAAGAAAGCAAATGCCAGAAAAGATACTAGAAAAATTAAGAGTATTAGAATATGAAGAGTTATCCAATGAAAATATAATTGCAAAATTACTAGGTTATGAAAATTTTGATAATTATGATGAAGTGGGGGTTTATACAAAGGGGTATCGTATTTTAAATAAGATACCAAGAATGCCATCTAACATTGTAGAAAATTTAATTGATTCCTTTAAATCTTTCCAGCACATATTGGATGCTGATATAGAAAGTCTAGATGATGTAGACGGAATTGGAGAAGTAAGGGCAAGAACCATTAAACAATCGTTAAAAAGAATGCAAGACCAATTTGTATTCTAAATTAGATAATATAGGTAGCCAACCAAAAGTTGTAGATACCATAAAAAGAAAAGGAGAAATGAGAAAATGAAAACAAAAAATATAATATGGATAATTGCGTTAATTTTGGTAATAGTATTAATAGCAGGATTAGGATATGGATATTATAAAAAAGAGACGATGGAGGTAAAAAATCCAGTAGCCACAATGGAGGTAGAAAATTTTGGAACCATAAAAATAGAGTTATATCCAGAATTAGCACCACAAACAGTAGCAAACTTTACTACACTTGCTAACAGAGGATTTTATGATGGACTAACTTTCCATAGAATTGTAAAAGACTTTATGATTCAAGGTGGAGATAAAGAGGGAACAGGACAAGGTTCAGCTACAACAGCAGATTTAAAAGACGATGGAGACGAAACAGAATATACCATAAAAGGTGAATTTATAGCGAATGGTGTAACGAAGAACAAATTAAAATTCGAAGAAGGAATTTTAGGAATGGCAAGAAGTGATTATACCTCATATTCTCCAACATTGGCAAAAGAATCATATAATTCTGGAAGCTCACAATTCTTTATTATGACAAAAGCGAATACGTCATTAAATGGATATTATACAGCATTTGGTAAAGTAATTGAAGGTTTAGACATTGTGCATAAAATAGAAGAAGTAGAAGTAAAAGCAGCAGATAATGCAGAAGAAAGTGGAAATACAGAAGTTAGTACACCAGTTAATCCTCCTAAAATCACATCTCTTAAAGTAGAAACATTTGGAGCAGATTGTGGATTACCAGAAACATTAGAACCTTTTGATTATATGACCTGGATGTATAAACAATATGGAATAGATCCAAGTACAATGGGACAATAAGAGCTATTTTGATTGTACATGATGGACAGTTCTTTTTGAACATAGAGTTAAAGTTTATGGTTTTAAATTATTAGTTAAGAAAAAACGTAGGATGAATAATAAGGAGAAATAATTTAAAAAGAAGTAAATATTTTTAGAAAGTAGTTGACAAATGGGGTAGAGATAGGGTAAAATAATTAATGTGTTTATTATGAATAAGAAAAGACACATTAATGGTGGATGTGGCGTAGCTGGTTAACGCGCCAGTTTGTGGCACTGGAGATCGTGGGTTCGAGTCCCATCTTCCACCCCATTTTATATAAGCTAATATTGGGCTGTAGCCAAGCGGTAAGGCAGTAGACTTTGACTCTACCATGCGCTAGTTCGAATCTAGCCAGCCCAGCCAAAAATAAGGACGATAGCGGAGCTATCGTTTTTATTTTTGGAAGAAATGATAAAACAACATAGAATAAGGATTAGAAAAATATTAATAATTTAGGAAAAACTAAAAATAGAACTTAATCGAAAAGTTCTATTTTTTTTTATATCACATATAAATTAAACAAAAAGCAAAAAGGAGAGAAAAAATGGAAAAAACCATCAACAATATTGCCAAAGGAGTAGGAATATCTTTACTTACAACCTTTATCTTATTACTAATATTTGCAACTATGCTTACTTACACAGAAATAAGTGAAACCATCATAAATCCTGTCATTATAGTCATAACCGCTATTAGTATCCTAATAGGAAGTTCTATTGGAAACCTAAAAATTAAAAAGAATGGTTTAGTAAATGGAGCATTAATAGGGGGACTATATATTTTTACAATCTATCTAATTTCTAGTATTTTAAATTGGGAATTTGGATTAGAAATACAAAGTATCGTTATGATAGTTGTTGGAATGATATTTGGAATTTTGGGTGGAATTATTGGTGTAAACAAAAAATAGATTAATCAAGATGATTGGTTCCAATATCACGATTCCAGAAATCTATTAAATATTGTTTTTCTGTCTTAGGAACAAAATTAATACGAAGGGAAGAAATAGGCTTATCATGTTGATACAAGTTTTCTTCCCCGTCAGAAGAAACAGGTAACCAACCAACATCTTTTACATAAGATTGATAAACAACAGATAAATCAGGAGAATTTTTTAATTTAAATTGAATACCAGAGATGCCATACAAGTATTGTTTGGCAATATCAGGGGGAATAGGTTTATAAATAGAAGAAGTCTTATTTGGTCTATTTACGCCAATTCCTCCTAATTGTGTATAAAAATTCTTTAAATAGTTAAGACCATTTTCATAATTAACATTCCACCAATTAGAAGTATTAGTAGGATTGTAACCATGATAATAGGGAAGTTCTGAATATAGACAAAAAGAACGAGCGCCTTCTCCCCAATAAGTATGAAGATAAGCTCTTGCTTGTAGACAATTGGCTAAAGAAAGACCAACGGTTCTGATGTAAATAGCTTCTGTTTTGCAAATGGTATTAGAGGAAACAGTATTAAAATCTGATATTTTCCCGCCAGAAACAATGGTTGTTTTATTGGTGTATTCGTCATAAGCACCATAGTAAAGAGAAACATAAGTTGCATTTTGAATGTTAACCATGACTTCTGAAGAATTTTCAGCAAAATCCATAATTGGTAAAGGATAAGATACGGAATTAGGAAATTCTTTTGATAGCAATTGATGATTGTTAGAGATATTCCAACCAACAATAGGTCGTATAGCTTCGTTACAAGTTATTTCTGCTTTGGATTTACCATCAGCAATAGAAGTTTCTTTCCATGAGCCATTTGGAGGAATATTATCAATGATTAGATTGGTTGTAAAAGTTTTTTTCTCATTGATTAAACCGTGATTTATCCTCTACAACCCCTTCAGGAATCATCAGAGTTAAAGAACCATTACTGGTTGTATGTGTAAAAGAAAATTCGTATAATTTTTCAATAGCATTTTCAGAAACTAGAAAAAAGCTTTTAAATTCAGGAGTAACCAAATCATTATTAACGATAACTTTTATATTATCTATGGATAAATCATTTCGAGTAATATTTTTTTCTATTATTTTGAGATGTCCAGTGATTAAATGATTTTGATTGGCATAGGTTGAATAATTAGTATTCGAAGAAGTAATATCCATAAGTTGAATATTAGGTTGGCAGCGGTCAATATCTATTTTGGCTACCAGTTGGATATCTTCTATTACATATTTAGCTGAAGCAGTTTGAGAAAAGATACTAAAAATAAAGATAAAAAATAAAGCGATAAAAATTTTTGTTTTTTTGTGCAATAAACATGCCTCCTTTCAGTTTATATATAATTTTAAGGGGAAATATAAGAAATAAAAGATAGAAAATATTAAACATTATATTGTAAAAAATTGGAAAAGTCAAGAGTTAAATTTTTATTTTTACAAATCTCAAAAAATGTCGAAACTTGCGATGAAAAATAATTGACAATTCCAAAAAATGGGATTATAATGTGGATACATTTTCAAATTTCTATATTCATTCAAAGAAATTTTAATTCGAAAATTTTATCGAAAAAAATCCAAACGAAAAATTTAAAAAGAAAGGAGGCATGCTTATTGAGCAAAAAGAAAAAAATAATAGCCATAATAGCTATTTTATCTTGTGTTATTGTATCCTTTATAGGAGGTCAAAGTTATTCTAAATATGTATCAGAAGTAAGAGGAGATGGAATAGCGGAAGTAGCAACATGGAGTTTTAAAGTTAATGGACAACAAGAACAAGTGCAAACCATTCAATTAGCTTCTACTTGTAATAATGAAACATTAGTAAATAATAAAATAGCACCAGGCACAAGGGGAAGTTTTAACATTATGGTAGACGGAACAGGATCGGATGTAGGGATTAATTATTGTATTGAATTTACAGAAGAAAGTACCAAACCAACCAACTTAAAATTTGTCTATGACGGGCAAGAATACAGTTCGGTAAATGAGTTACAAAATAATTTATCAGGAACGATTCATGCCAATGATGAAAACAAAATCAAAACTTTAACAATTCATTGGAAATGGGATTACGAAACAGGAAACAATGAAACAGAAATAGCAGAAAATGACAAAATTGATACACAAAATGCAAAAGATATTGCTACTTATACTTTCAAGGTAATTGTTTCAGGTACACAAGTAGTACCACAAACATAGGAAAATCATTAGGAAGAATAGAAGATTGAAAATGTAAAGAAATAGTATTGATTTATATGGTAAAAGTACACCTTTATTCTATATTATATTTTTATTTTATTTGTCAATGAAAAGTAAGGACATTCAGGTTTCGGCTTTTGCAAGTGGAGGTTATAATATATAATTTTTCTATTTTATAATCTTTACTTGCAAAAGTCGAAACTTGAAAATTACTTGTCCTTGCCATGTAAATTAAAACGTAACAATAATAGCAAAAGGGAGGCATAAATGAGAAAAGTAAAAATCCCACTAAAAATAAAAAGAAGAGAAATAACACTTATTTTAGTAAGTATCATGGTATTAGTATTATTCTTTTCGGGATACAGTATGGGAAAAGAATACAGTAATACCAATATAGAAGCAAGTAGTAAAATAGCAGAACCTATATTAACCGTAGAAAACAATCCAGTAGTTGAAATAAATGGCAAGAAACAGAAGGAATATTATGATTTTAAAGTAAAAAATTATAGAGAAAATGGAGAAGTCACCCAAATTGATTTACAATACAATATTGAAATTATAGCACAAACGGAAGAAGCCATTTCTTTTAAATTATATAAAGACAATCAAGAAATTCCGATAGAAAATAACCAAACAGGTAATATGAAATTAGAGAAAGAAAAGATACAAGAGGACTGCTATCAATTACAAATTATTTATGATAAAACCAAAGGTATACCAACAAAAGACATTTTACAAGAAGTTCAAATAAAAGTGCATTCTGAACAATTAAAAAGGTAAGGAGGCACAAGCAATATGAAAAAACGAAAAAGAAAAACATTTTTATTAGTGATTCTAATCATAATGATAGTCATTTTTTTATTTCTAAACCAAAAATATCCAAATGATAAATTTCAAGAAGAACTTATTTTTTTCAAATGGTTTTCTTCTGGAAGAAGAGAAAAGAAAAATACACTTCTATCAAAAAATCAAAAAAATCAAAACCATCAACCGTATCCATCCTATCGATTTGAGGTATCGTATAAAAATATTGACTTTAAAGATATTTATTTAGTCGATACGATTAATCAAAATACACAGGTTCGCGAGAAAATAGCACCAGGAACAGAAGGAACCTTTGAAATAGTTTTACAAACGAATCAGAAAATTAATTATCAAATCAAATTTAAAAGTCAAAATGACAAACCACAAAATTTAAACTTTCAAATAGAAGGAAAAGATAGAAAATATACTAAGTTGGAAGATATGGAAGAAGAATTAAAAGGAGAAATGACCAACAATAAAAGAATTATCATACATTGGAGGTGGGAATACCAAACAAACAAAATAGAAGATATACAAGATACGAAAGATGGACAAAAAATCAAACAATACAATTTTACCATTTCTGCAATAGGAGAATAAATTAAAATACAAAAAGATACATGGAACAGAAGAAATTTAAAAAATTTTCGCGAGCGAACAAAAATGGGGCATGTAAGTTAGCTAAAAAGTCAAAAAATTTAGGATGCCCTTTTTGTTCTTATGTATGAATACGAATAAATTTGTGCAAATTAATAAAAATAGTATTAATTTACACAAATTTATTATAAAAATAGTTGATATTTTTTATATTTTAAGATAAAATTGAGAAAGACAAAAAATAGGAGGCAAAATAAAATGATAACCTTACAAGACGTAATAGAAAATAAAGAGGTAGAAGCCTTAATTCAAGGAGCACAAAAACAATTAGATGGTCTTCGGCTACACAGAACATAGTCATAGACATATTTCTATTGTTTCACAAAGGGCAGGAGAAATTTTAGACACATTAGGCTATCCAGAAAGAACCATTGAACTTGCTAGAATTGCAGGGTATTTACATGACATTGGGAATTGTGTCAATCGTACAGACCATGCCCATAGTGGAGCCATACTAGCCTATCATATTTTAAAAGATATGGGTATGCCAGTAGAAGAAAGAACAGAAATTATGATGGCGATTGGAAATCATGATGAACAGACAGGAACAGCAGTAAGTGATATTTCAGCAGCTCTCATTTTAGCCGATAAATCAGATGTGCATAGAAACAGAGTTTCCAATATGAATTTATCTACTTTTGATATTCATGATAGAGTAAATTATGCCGTATCTAATGCGGAATTGAAAATTGATAGTAAAGACAGAAAAGTAATACTAAATTTAACTATTGATACCCAAATATGTCCTGTATTAGACTATTTTGAGATTTTTATGGATCGAACGATGATGAGTAAATATGCAGCAAAGTATTTAAAAATATGGTTTGAATTAGTAATCAATGATACCAAATTATTATAAATGGAGGAGTAGGAAAAAATGAAAAAAATTAAAATATTAACTATTACATTAGCTATCATAGCAGTTACCATGATTGCATTTTTGGGGGTTTATATACCAGTACAAAATAGAATGGAAAACCAAGTAAAACAATATGATTTGGCTATGGATTTAAAAGGAAGTAGAAATATTCGATTAAAAGTAAATACAGAAACAGAAACAACCATAAAGGATGCAGAAGGAAATAAGGTAGAAGATAGTGCTAACTTAACAGATGAAGAGATTGCTGAAAAAGGATATATAAAAGAAGAAAAAGCAAAAAATAGCGAAGAAGTGAAAAATATTGAAAATTATAAAGCTTCTCAAAGAGTAATTGAGAAAAGATTACAAAAATTGGGTGTTAGTAACTACATTATAAAATTAGAAGAAGAAACAGGCGATATCGTAATAGAATTGCCAGAAAATGAAGAAACAGACCATGTAGTTAGTAATTTAAGTACAGTAGGTAAATTTGAAATTATTGATAGTGAAACAAAAGAGATTTTATTAAATAATCAAGATATTAAACAAGCAAAAGTTATGTATGGTTCAGGAAATAATAGTACAAGTGCCAATAACGGAACGACGGTATATTTAGATATCGAATTTAATAAAGATGGTAGTAAAAAATTAGAAGAAATTAGTAATCAATATAGAAAAACAGAAAATACAAGTTCAGAAGAAAATACCACTGAAAGCAATACAGAAGCAACAAATGAAAAAAAGGTAACCATGAATATTGATGATGAAGAAATCATGTCAACAAGCTTTGAAGAACCAGTAAGAACAGGAAAATTACAATTATCCATTGGTTCTGCTTCAAACGATAAAGATACTTTGCAAGGCTATATTGACCAAGCTTCTAGTATGGCAACTGTTTTAGGTACAGGAAACATACCTGTAAAATATGATGTCAATAGTAATCAATATATATTATCTGATATAACAGAAAATGAAATGGAATTAGCTATTTATATTGTATTAGCGGTTGTAGTGATAGGATTAATGGTATGGATAGTAAGATATAAAGCATTCGGTGCATTAGGTGCTATTGGTTATATCGGTTTCGTGTCTCTATATATGATAATAGTTCGTTATACAAATGTTGTGATAGCACTAGAAGGTTTCTTCGGAATGGTAGTGGTTTTCGTATTAAATTATATTTTAGTAAATAAATTATTAGCACAAAAGGAAGATAGAAAAGAAGTGTATAAAAATTTTTTTATCAAAATAATACCAATCGTCATCATGGTAATTACTTTCTGCTTTATTAGATGGACACCAATTAGTAGCTTTGGTATGGCAATGTTCTGGGGAATTGTTTTAATGGTTTTTTATAACATAGCCGTAACCAATAGTTTATTAAAAATAGAAACAAGAAAGGAAAAGTAAAGATGAAAGAAATAAACAAAAAAACAAAAATATTAGCAATTTTGATAGTAATGATAATTATAGCAGGAATGATTGTTACCTTTACAATCGGTTTGAATTTTGATTTAAGATATCAAGAAGCAAAAAGTATACAATTATATTTAGAAAAAGATTTTCAAATAGCAGATATCAAACAAATAACAGATGAAGTGTTACCAAACCAAGCGGTGGTGATTCAAAAAGTAGAAGTGTTTGAAGATACCGTTAGTATTTTGGCAAAAGAAATGACAGAAGAACAAAAAGGTAATTTGATTCATAAAGTGAATGAAAAATATGGATTAGAACTAACAACAGATAGTATACAAATAACCAATATTCCTCATACAAGAGGAAGAGATATTGTAAGACCCTATATTATGCCTTTTGCTATCGCAACGATTATTATATTAGTATATATGACAATTCGCTATTATAAATTAGGTATGATGAAAACTTTGTTAGAAACAGTTGCTTTACTAATAGCAGCACAAGCTACTTTATTAAGTATTATGGCAATTGCAAGAATACCAATTGGAAGAATAACGATTCCATTGGTATTGGCAGTGTACGTATTGTCCCTAATTGCAATTACTTCTTGTTTTGAGAAAAAGTTAGCAGAGAAGAAAAAAGAAGAGGAATAAAAACGTAAGTTTTAAGATAAAGAACAACGGAATCAAACTTAAAGTTGGTTCCGTTTATGTTTTGGAAAAAGTATATTTATTTTGGAATTACTTCAAATATTTTTTGCTTAGTAAAAAATAGCAAACAATCTACATAAGTTGATTTTTTAGTAGGAATTTGGTACAATGAATATAGATACTAAATAGTCAGTAAAGAAGTTTCAAGGAGGAATAAATATGAAACAAGAACGCATTTACACAGGAGAAACATTGAAAAACGGAGTAGCAGCTATAAAAGAGGCAAGAGAAAAAAAGCCTTGCGTACTAAAAGAGGTCTGTCCCAAAGAGGTCTGTCCCAACATAAAAATATTTTATGGAACAAATAGTGAACAGTCCATAGGGAATACAAGGTAATTGTTGAGATAAAAGTAGAATGATGCGTTTTTCCCCTCTGCTTTTTTAGGGAGGGGGAAGAAGGACACGTTGTAAAAGATGTGTCCTTCTTTTGGGATAATAGTATTTAGTTTTATATTGAGATACTTAATAATAAAATGTTGAGTGTTAAGATATTATGTAAAAAAGATTTTATAGATAGAAGGAAAAATTGAAAATTATGTGAATGTATGATATAATAAGAGTATGTATCGAGTATCTCTCTGCCGAATGTCTTAAAATAGGAGGTATTTTATGATTACAAAAATAACAAAAGGAAAACTTATCACCACGTTATTAATTTTTTCAGTTGCATCATTTTGTGTTTGGGCACTTATCCGGTTGGTAGCTGCAAATGACTTTACTGTAAAAGTAAAAGGACATCTTCAGAACTATGTCGAGGCAGGCACGATTGAAACAGCAGAAGAAGAATTAACTGCTGCAATTATAGTACTGGAAAAGAAGCAATTAACAGAAGGACAAATCTCTATTTTTTGGAAGGATCCTAGTAACGATATCGGAATCTGGTACAAAAATTTATTGAGAAGTAGAGAGGAATTACAAACCCTCTCAAAAGAGAACCTTACTAATCAGCTGTTTGGCTTGGAAAGGCAAAGAAAAGGCTTAACAGGAGGACATGATTCCGTTCAGCACCCAGAGGGAATAAGTATTTATCCCTATAATAAACCATTCTTTTGGTGGGGAGCTTGGTCCATTATAGCAATCATTGCTTTTTTCATAGCATATGAAGTGTTAAAGGACGACTATGAATGGGATGAACCATTGTTTGAGTTTAAGGTAAAAGATAAATAAGCAATTGTAACTAGAAAAGGCAGAGAAACAACGAAGATATGAATGTATCAAAGACAGGCAGGGCTGAAAGGTCCTGTCTGTCTTATCATAATTTTTGTTAGTATTTATTTTAACTGTGAATAGTAATGAAATAGTAAGTTAATAAACAAAAAAATTTCATAAAAGCCTATACAAAATAAAAAGAGTAATGATATAATAAAAACCAAAGAAAGAAAAAAGAAACCTAGCATGTATAGGAAGGAATGAAAAGAAAAAATGGGAAACATAGTATTATTAGACGAATTAACAATTAACAAGATAGCAGCAGGAGAAGTAATAGAACGACCAGCATCTGTCATAAAAGAAATGGTAGAAAACTCAATTGATGCAGGAGCAACCAATATAACAGTAGAGATCAAAAATGGAGGAATATCTTACATAAAAGTAATAGACAATGGAAAAGGAATCGCGCAAGATGACCTAGAAATTGCCTTTGAAAGACATGCTACCAGTAAAATTAGAACAGCTGATGACTTGGACTTAGTAACCACTATGGGATTTCGAGGAGAAGCCTTAGCAAGTATTGCAGCCATTAGTAATGTAGAAATGATATCCAAAACACAAGAACAAGAAACAGGTTATCGAATTGTAGTAGAAGGGGGAGACATATTAGAGCAAGAAGAAGTAGGATGTCAGACAGGAACTTCTATTACCGTTAGAAATTTATTTTTCAATACACCAGTTAGATATAAATTCTTAAAAAAAGATTATACAGAATCAGGATATATAGAAGATGTCATCACAAGAATAGCGTTAGTGAATCCAGCAATTAGTATAAAGCTAATTAATACAGGAAAAACAGTCATTCAAACCAATGGGAATGGAGACTTAAAAAGTGTTATCTACAGTATTTACGGAAAAGATGTAGCCAATGGTATTATGGAACTAAATTATCAATATGAAGATATTACGATTTCAGGCGTTATTGGAAAGCCAGAAATAGCCAGATCCAATCGTTCCAATCAATTATTTTTTGTGAATAAAAGATACATCAAAGACAAAACTTTAACAGCTGCCACAGAGCAAGCTTATAAAGGGTTGATACCAATTGGAAAATTTGGATTTGTTATTTTAAACATCGAAATGAATCCAGCCAAAGTAGATGTTAATGTTCATCCAGCAAAATTGGAGGTACGTTTTGAAGAAGAAAACAAAATATTCCAATCTATTTATCATGCCATAAAAGATACTTTGCTAAAAAGTGAATTGGTAGTAAATACGGCAACAACGCCTAGAGAAGTAAGTTTCGAAGAAAGATTAAAAAGTATTAGAGAAGCCAAAAAAGAAAACTCAAATAATAGTAGTGGTTTATTTGGATTTAGAAAGCAAAATGAAAAGAAGATTGAAAAGTATACAGAAGAAGAAAGTAGCTTAAAAACCAATCATGTGGAGGAAATTTTTCAAAGTCAAAAAGAAGAAACAGAAACACCAAAACTAAAAGAGATTGGAGCACCAATTGATACATCCGATGTTTTAAAACAATTAAGAGAAATGAAAGAAAAAATTGTAAAAGATTTAGAAAAGAAAAATATAACGCCAGTAGTCAGTTTGGAAGATACAAAAACAGAATATAAGTTAGAAGAAAAAGAAGAAGCAAAAATAGCAAATCACAGCATAGATGAAAAACAAAAGGAAGAAGAGATAATAAAAGAAATAGCAGAAGAAAAACAAGAAGAGCAAGAAAACGAAAATCAACCAGAAGAAACCATAAATGAAAAAAATTATGAGGTTGTAGTAGCAGAACAAGTAACAGAAGAAAAAGAACAGGAAGAACAAGTAGAGAACGGAAATGAAGAGGAAAAAGTTACAGACAAACAAGAAAAACAGCCAGAAAATGAAGAAGTGTGCAAACAGGAAAATACGAAAGAACCAACGGAAGAAAAAGCAGAAGAAATCATAGAAAATATAGAAGATCCAGAAATTCAAAAAGAATTTGAAGAAATCAAACAAAAGATGCAAGACTTAAATGATAATCCAGAAGTAGTTTCCAAAGACTTCAATGAAATGTATGCTAAAATGTTTGGAAGATTGCCAATTGAGAAAGAAAGAGAAATAGAAGAAAAAGAGAGAGAAGAACAGAAAAGGACCAGTGCAGTAGATATTATAAAAGATAATATATCAGTATTTGAAGAAACGGAAGAATTCCAAAAACCAACTTATAAATTTGTTGGAATTGTATTTAAAACTTACATTATATTAGAAATAGACAAAGAAATGTACATATTAGATCAACATGCTGCCCATGAAAGAATTATGTACGAAAAAGTAAAGAAAAATTATTACAGTGAGAAAAACAAAGACTCTCAAATGTTATTATTGCCAGATGTTATGACATTATCCCATAAAGAAATGGATATAGCAAGAGAAAATATGGAAATGTTTGAACAAGCAGGATTTAGTTTGGAAGAATTTGGAGACAATACCATAAAATTAAATGGAGTACCAACCGTTTGTATTGATTTAAATACCAAAGAATTATTTTTAGAAACATTAGATGAAATCAATACAGTAGCAAGAACAGCCAAACAAGAAAAAGAAGAAAAATTCATTGCAACAGTAGCCTGTAAAGCAGCAGTAAAAGCCAATATGGCATTAGATGAAAAAGAGGTAGAAGCTTTAATGGACAAGTTATTAGAATTGCCAAACCCATTCACTTGTCCACATGGAAGACCAACAGTTATTAAAATGACGAAATATGATATTGAGAGAAAATTTGCTAGAAAATAGAAAGGAATATGAAAAATGGCATTGATTGTTATAACAGCAATTATTATCTATTTAGTTTTAATTGCTTGGACTTGGCAAAGTTTAGCTTTTATGGATAAAATAAAAAAAGTAATCTTTATCGTAATTGGTATAATCTTTATGTATGTAACAACCTTATTTGTTTTTCAAATGACAAAAGGAGGAATTACCTATGAAAATCCAGAAATGCAAAAAGGAATACAAAACATTTTAGTAGCCGTTTTTACAGGAATCAATGGAATCATCATAATGCCACAAATAGCAAGAATTTGGGACAAAATGCAGGAAGAAGAAAGGAATAAAGAAGTACTAGGAAAAAGAATCATTATATTAATAATAGTGTTTATAGTTTGTCTTATTTTCGAAAGTAATTACATGAAAGATACACAAGAAAGCATTTTAAGAATGTATCAGGAATTAAGGAACATTACCTGATTGTAGTTGCCATTTAAACTTAGGAAACCTTTGGCAACTTACAATTTCTAATAACGAAGGAGTAGCAAAATGGAAAAAGTAATTGTAATATGTGGCCCAACAGCTTCTGGCAAAACAGGTTTATCGATAGAACTAGCCAAAAAAATAAAGGGTGAAATTGTTTCGGCAGATTCTATGCAAATTTACCAAGAGATGGATATAGGAACAGCCAAACCAACGCAAGAAGAAAAACAAGGAATAACGCATTATGTAATGGATCTTGTCTCTCCAGAAGAAAGATATAGTGTTGCAGATTATAAGAAAGAAGCCAAAAAAGCAATCAAAGAAATTATAGCAAAAGGGAAAATACCAATTGTAGTAGGAGGAACAGGACTTTATATTGATAGCTTGATTTATGAGATAGAATATCCTAGCATAGAATTTGACGAAAATTACCGAAGAAACCTAGAAGAAAGAGTGAAAAAAGAAGGATTAGAAACATTATATAAGGAAGCAAAAGAAACAGATCCATTAGCCATACAAAAAATAAGCCAAAAGGATGAGAAAAGAATCCTTAGAATATTAGAAATTTATCATGCGACAGGAAAAACGAAAACAGAACAAGAAATAGAATCCAGAAAAAAGCCATTAGAATATGATTATCAAGTATATGGGTTAAAATGGGATAGAGAATTATTATACCAAAGAATTAATAAAAGAGTTGACCAAATGTTACAACAAGGATTAATAGAGGAAGTAAAAGGGATTTTGAAGAAACATGATAAATTTCCAACAGCAATGCAGGGGTTAGGCTATAAAGAAGTGGTACAATTTTTAAAGGGAGATACCACAGAGGAAGAAATGATAGAAAAAATAAAAATGGAGACAAGAAGATATGCGAAAAGGCAGATGACTTGGTTTCGAAAAAATAAACAAACCATATGGTTAGAAGGACAAGCTAGTATAGAAGATAATATTAGCATTATACTTAATTACTATAAATGTTAATATATTAAGATGGAAGAAAAAATGTTTTAATTTTTTAGAAAGGATGAGAAGCCTTGAAAGAAAAAAGTAAAAAGGTGAAAAAGAAATCATCTTTACAAAAGAAAAAAGTAATGGTATCCATTACATTAGTGGCCATTTTATTCTATGTTGCCTATGCCATTTATTTACTGGTTAAGCAACCAACCAATATTTTTACCATAGAAGAAGGTAAGTTATATCAGGAAGAAACAGATATAGGTTATGTAATTAGAAAGGAAACGGTTGTAAAAGGCGAAAACTATAAAAATGGAATGATGCAGATAAAATCAGAAGGAGAGAGAGCAGCCAAAGATGAAAATATTTTTCGATATTATAGCTCAAATGAAGAAACACTAAAAAAGAAAATAGAAGATTTGGATCATAAAATACAAGAAGTTATGCTAAATGATACAAGCTTATTTAGCTCGGATATGAAGCTATTAGAAAATCAAATTGATGAAAAAGTTGCTGATATCAACCAAATAGAAGATAGTAGCAAATTAGCAGAATACAAGAAAAATATTAGTGATTTAGTCACCAAGAAAGCACAAATTGCTGGAGATTTAAGTCCAAAAGGTTCTTACTTAAATCAATTAATAGAAGAAAGAAAAGGATACGAAAGTCAATTAAATTCAGGAGCAGAATATGTAACAGCACCAGTAAGTGGAATTGTATCTTATAAAGTAGATGGTTTAGAGGAAGTTTTAACACCAGATAATTTTAGTTCATTAAGCAAAGAATATTTAGAAAGTTTAGATTTAAAAACTGGAAAGTTAGTAGCAACCAATGAAGAAAGTGGAAAAGTAATCGACAATTTCTATTGCTATATTGTAACAGTATCTTCTTCAGAAGAAGCAAAAACTGCAGAAATAGGGAAAAAAATAAAAATCAGGTTATCCAATAATACAGAAGTATTGGCAGAAATAACAAATTTGATTAAAGAAAATGAACAAGAAGTAGTCATTATATTAAAAATAGAAAAAGAAATAGAGGAATTAATTAATTATCGAAAAATTACTTTTGATTTAATTTGGTGGGATGACACAGGATTAAAAGTGCCAAATCAAGCCATTGTGACAGAAAACGATTTGAACTATGTCGTTAGAAATCGAGCAGGATATTTAAGTAAAATGTTGATAAAAATAAAGAAACAAGGAGAAAAATATTCTATTGTAGAGACTTACTCTACAGAAGAACTGAAAGAATTAGGATTTACCAATGAGGAGATAGCAAAATATAAAAAAATATCACTTTATGATGAAATATTATTGAATCCAAATTTAGAAAATATAGAATAAATATTACAGAAATATTACAAAAACATTAAAAAATAATAACATTCATAAAAAATATTGACAATTTTGTAAAAAAAGTAGATACTAAATAAAAATAAAACAAAGGAAAGTAATTAGGAGGTTTTTTTATGGCAGGAGCATTGATGGACAAAGTATGGGGATTATTTGGAATGGATGCAGTAGAGGAAGGCGAATATGACGAAGAAAATGTATATGATTATGATGAAGAAGATGAAGTAGAAGAAGTAGAGGATAGAAAATTATTTGGAAGAAGAAATAATAAAGATAAAGTAGTAGCTATGCCACAAGCAAATGCGAATGCAATTCAAATGGTAATATCACAACCTACAACATTTGAACAATCAGATGAAATTTGTAGCTTTTTAAAAGAAAAGAAATCTGTTATTGTTAATTTAGAATATGTCAATAAAGATGTTGCTAGAAGAATAGTAGACTTTATTAGTGGTGGAGTTTATGCGTTAGATGGATACATTCAAAAAGTATCTAATTCCATCTTTTTAGTAGCACCATCAAACTATGAAATAACCAATGAAATGGCAAGAGAAGAAATGAAAAGCAAACTTTCTGTTTCATGGTTAAAAAACAACGGAGTTAACTAATCCGTTTATTCAAGGAGGAAAATATGATAACACCATTAGATATTGAGAACAAAAAATTTTCAAAACAAATGATGAATGGATATAGTGTAGAAGAAGTGGATGATTTTTTGGATGATTTGACAGCAGATTATTCCAAAAATTATAAAGAAGCAACCGAATTAAAAACAAAAGTAGAAGAATTAACCAAAAGTTTAGAACATTATAAAACAATTGAAGAAACTTTGCAAAATACTTTAATCATGGCACAAACAACGGCAGATGATGTGAAAAAAGTAGCACAGCAACAAGCAGATCAAATTATTAATGAAGCAAAGAGTACTGCTCAAAAACAAGTGAGTGATCTAGATAATGAAATTATAGCTAAGAAAAAAGAATTAGAAGATGTAAAAAAACAATTTGATATCTATAAAGCAAAAATGGAATCTTTGTTAATTTCTCAACTAGAGTTGTTAAAAGATGTGAATAAAGAAGATGTTTAAATATAATACAAAAGAGAACTATCTATGAAAATAGGTGGTTTTTTGTTTTTAGAAAAAATATACAAATTTTATTGAATTCCTCTAATTATATAGGAAAAGAGGGGGAAAAGTGCAGGACTTTTCCCCTCTCCTCGTATTATATATTTATAGTATTTAAAGTCTACTATATAAGACTTATGA
>CAOJRU010000003.1 GCA_948442365.1 uncultured Clostridium sp. | reverse complement strand
TGTCTGCTGCTTCCCATAATTTACTTTCTAATCCTTTTAAATCTTCTTCTTTCATAGTTTATCTCCTTTTATTCTAATTAAAATTATATTTTTTGATATTTTATCATATTCTTTTTGTTTTCTCAACAAAAATTTCAAACATTTTAAGTATTATATGTTTGTCGAAATATATAATTAGCTTATATAACATGTCACAAAATGTCAATACAATTATTTTTAAATTTATGACATAATATTAAAATAAGGAAAATACATAGTAACATTTAGAATAAAATTAATACAGTTAAAGTAAAATTATACTGTTAACTGTAACTATAAGGTGATTTTATGATTAAAGAAAAAAGAAAGTCTAAGAAATATACACAAGAAGAAATGTCTAAACTTCTTGGAATTAGTTTAAGACAATATGTAAGGATTGATAATGAGGAAGATTTACCAAGAAGAGATGTTCTTAGGAATTTAATCATAGCATTAGATTTGACTAATGAAGAAATTGGAGAATATATTAGAAAAATAACTAAGAATATTGCCTAGAATAAGGGCTTATTTTTTTGCCATTGCTTACCAAAGAACGCCAAAGATTCTGGGCTTAAATGGAAACTTTAAAAATGTTAAACTTTTTTATTAAAATTTATTCAAAGTTACCATTTAAGCCCAGAACCTTTGGCGTTTTTTGGTAAGTTACAAGTTATTTGGTAGCTATATGTATATTTTCTATTTCTGCTTTCATTTCTCTTGAAATAATATTTTGTATTTGAGCAATCTCTTCTGGCTTGATTTCTGCCACACCTATAATAATGCTCACACTATCTCCATTTACGAAAATAATATTATTTTCAAAGCCTTTGGTTCGAATTAGATTCTCACATATCATAATGCTATTTTTGGTATCATTTATTTTCTGAATTTCTTGCGTTGCTGATTGTCTTTGGGTTTCCAATGAATTTGTACTATTCAATACCTTTTCATAAGTTTCAATCATTTGAGAATACATGGTATCTCTTTCTAATTTTGACTTTACAAAATAGTCATTATAATTACTACTACTTGTTTCTGCTGTTTCATTCTGCATTGCTATTTCATTATTCGTAGTATTTGTCGTTTCATTTGTCATACTATTGTTGGTAGAAGTATTTGTTGTATTATCTGTAGAATTCATTGTGTTATTTTCACTTTCTGTTGTTACATCATTGCTATTGACTAAAGTCGCATCTCCAATATCAGCTAACTGCATATCGTCACTTGCTTCCATTTGCATACTTGTTTCTACTGTATTTTGCTTTTCGGTATTAGTTGTATAATTCAAATATCCTGCTGTCATTAACATTAATACAATAACATAAATAATAATCTGATTTTTTTTAAACAATTTCATTTTTAATTCCTCCTAGTATTGCCACTGGTTTTGGGTTTAAATGGCAACTTTTAACTTCTTTAAAGTTGCCATTTAAACCCAAAACCAGTGGCAACCTTTGTAATTTAATTCATTTCAAATACTTGTATTTTGTGAGTAGCAAGACCTGTTACAGCTTCCACAGCTTGTACAATCTTTGTTTTTACTTCAGCATTATTAGCACCTTTAGCTGTTATAATGGCACCTTCCACTTTAGGTTGAATAATCTTTTGTGTGATGGGTGTCTTTTCTCCATTCTCTTCCTGATAAATAATATCTTTTTGCGAATCGGTTTCCTGTATTTTTCTAACCCCTCCTGAAGTATCATTTTCTTCTGTATTGCTGGTCTTTGTATTTTCATTATACATTGCCACTACTTCACTTGATTCTGAATAATTGACAAATACTTTCACTTCACCTACACCCTGTATTTTAGAAAGAATCAATTCTAACTTTTCTGACAAATCATCGGTAGTTACGGAATTATTTTCATGACTAACCTTACTAGCTGTATAATTACTATTTGCCAATTGTTTAGATGTTGTATTGTTTTCTTGTTTGCTAGCCTGCTTATTTCCATTCCAAATAAGATTAATAATAACAATTGTTACAATTAGTAACACAACAAAGAAAACTAAATTTTCAATCTTCTTTTTATTATTTCCTTCTCCTTCCTCTGAATTACTTTTGACTAATTGTTTTAATTTATCTCTAAACATTTTTCATTCACCCCATATTCTTCAATTAAAAACTTTTTGATGTTCTGAATATCTGATTTATTTACTTTTGTACTTTTATTTTCTTGCGAACTTTCTTCTGTTTTTTCCTTTTCCTCTTGCTGTATTGTCGTCTCAATTGGCTTTATTTTCTGAATTTGTGTAACAATTTGATTTTCCAAATCTTCTTCTTTTTTCTGTATGGTATCTTCTTGTGACTTCTGAACTTTTACTTTAATTTTGGTTATCTTTGTTTCCTCTTCTTTATCTGATATTTGTGCTTTTACCTTACAGGTAGTGACTTCATATCCCTTTTCCTTTAATTTCTTTGTAATATCTTTTTCTAATTCTTGTATGTATAATTCTTGTATTCTTTCATCCATAGAACTTTGATCTAAAGTTGTACTCGTTTCAGTTGTTACATAACTTTCTAAATTCAGTTCTTTTGGATTCCATATGTCCTTGTTATTCATAAACGGAGAAATCATCGTAAACAATAGATAGATTCCCATTACCATTCTAATATATTTTTTGGTTTTATTATTGGGTAACAGCATTTCTAAAATTGATATGATCACAATAGCCAGTCCTAGTCCCTTTACCCATGAACTCATAAACTCTACCATTTTCTATCCCCTTATCTATACATCATTCCGCTATTTGATATTTTTAAAACAAGAGTTGTCCCAATAATAATCATAAAAGAAATACTGGTTAATATTGCTAAAAAGATTTTAAAAATATCCCCTATTTGTTCTAACAAATTTGTTACTTTGCTATCTGCAATTGGTTGTATCACACCTGCCAACAATTTATAAGCAAAAGTGAGAGTCGCCAATTTTATAATAGGAACAATACAAATTCCTAAAATAGCAATAACGCCAACCAATCCTACAGCATTTTTTAAAATGACTCCACAGCCAAGAACACTATCAACTGCATCACCCAATATTTTTCCTACTACTGGAATAGCAGAACTAACAACGGCCTTAGTTGTCTTTGCCGTAATTCCATCTACACTGCTTGACATAGTTCCTTCTAAGGAAACGACTCCTACAAACACTGTCAAAACAACTCCCAGAAACCAGACAATACCAGATTTAAAGAATTTAGCCAACTTATCTATTTTTATTTGATCTGATAGCTTAGATAAAATCACCAATGCTGTAAAAAACATTAAAAATGGAAGAATTATATCCTGAATCATATTTCCTATAAAATTTATCATAAACAAAATAATAGGTTCTATCATACCACTTGTTGCAATACTTCCCGTTGATATCATCAAAGTAACCAACAGAGGCACTAGCATGTTCATAAAAGCTACCAAATTTGTTGTCGTATCTTGAACCATTTTCACAATATCCGAAAAATTTGCTAAAATAATCGTAATAATTAATATATACTGTACATAATAAATCAATTTAGCAATTCCTTCATTCTCTAAGCTCTCACTCACCGATTTTAAAATACTATGTATCACAATAATAACCAAAATACTTCCAATTGCTTTTATACTTGTAATAACTTCCGAACCCAAAAAATTCAAAATCCTTTTTCCAATGGTGGCATTATCAACTTCTCCTTTAATAGCATCACTCAATACCTCGCCCATATCCATATCTTCAAAAAACTCACCCGTATATTCCTTTGAATTCTTCAAGAAATCCTGTATGCCAAACTCTTCTTGCTGATCTTGAATGGTCTCTTCCTTACTAGCATAAACCAATGTATTCGTATATGAAATTAGTAAAAACATCATAAAAAATAATGCAATTATCAAAAACTTTATCCATCTTTCCATTTATCTTTTGTACTCCTTTTGATTCATGTGTTTTGGTGTATTTTGGGACAGGCACAACTTATCCATTTTGGTGTGTTTTGGGACAGGCACAGCTTATCCATTTTGGTATGTTTTGGGACAGGCACAGCTTATCCATTTTGGTATGTTTTGGAACACGTCTGTTTCTTTTTTATGTTGGTAATATTTTTAATATAATTTCTAATAAGCTTGAAATGATTGGTATCGACATAGATATTATAATTATTTTGCTTCCAATTTCAATCTTACTAGCAATAGCCCCTTCTCCTGAATCTTTACAAATACTGACAGTAAATTCTGATAAAAAAGCAATTCCTGTTATTTTGATTAATAAAGTCAAAAAGGTTCCATTAATAGAAGCCTTATTAGCCAATGATTGTAACAGTGTAATAATTCCTTGTAATTTATCCACTACTAATAACAATATCAGAACTCCTGTTAGTAAACTAATATAGATTGCAAATTCTGGTCTGTATTGCTTTAATAAAATAATGATAATTAAAGCTATTAAAGCTATTCCTATTATTTTAATAATTTCCACAATCTTTAATTCGACCTCCTTGTGTTTATCTTAAGTAAATGTAGGATAATTGAGAGGATTATCATGTTTCTTATAAGTTGAAACCTGTCCCAAAATATACCAAAATGGATAAGTTGTACCTGTCCCAAAACACACCAAAATGGATAAGTTGTGCCTGTCCCAAAACATACCAAAACATACCCAAAATTATAGGTTAAAAATGGTTCTTACTGTACTAAATAGTCCACTTATTTCTTTGATTACCATAGTTAAGACAATGACTAAACCTGCTAATGTAGTCATCATGGCTTGGTCTTCTCTTCCTGCTCTTACTAATACTTGATGCAATACAGCAACTAATATTCCAATTGCTGCTATTTTGAATAATAAATTAATGTCCATGTTGTTTTTTCATTCCTTTCATTTGTATGCTTAATTGGTTTTTAACATAGAATAATAACAATGGCTAGTCCTATGGTTGTTCCTAATTTACTGTATAGTTTTTCGTTTTTTTCTTTTTGCTCTTGTGCTTCTTTTAATTGGGTTTCTAAAAATTTTTGCGTGATTTCTATTTGACTGGTTTGTCCTTCTATATCAGTTTGTCCTAGTAATTTAGATAGTGTTTTTAATACGTATTTGTCTTCTTTGGTTAGATTGTTTTCACTTTGTTCGATGGCTTCTTCCCATGCTATGTTTGCTGTATTCGTTTTCATTTTTTCTTTGGCTAAACAAAATACTTGTCCTACACTTCTGCTAGTATTTTGGGCAATTTCTCCAAATATTTCTGGTATTGGCTCATAGGTGAATTTGATTTTTGATTGGAACATGTTTAAAGCATTTTTCATTTCTTCTAATTCATTTACTCTTATGACATATTTTTTAGATAAATATTTTCCTATTAAACTACATGCTACTAAAATAATAAATAACATGAAATATTTTATCGTCTGCATTATTTTACCTCTCTTTTTATGTATTTTTGAAGTTTCTGTGTAGCAAAAACTATGTTTATCTTTACGACTATTAATCTACAAGATGAGCTTAATATAAACTTGACCAAGCAAAATTATTCTGCATTCTGCATTTTTTATATTATATTCTTGACCTTATCATTTTAGAACTAATTTATAAAAAAAGAACTTTTTGTATTTGTTTGGTTTCTATTAAATAGTTAATTTGTGGATTATTTTTGATGTCTTCCATTGTTTTTCCATGCATGGTAAATATCCCTTTAACACCTGATAGGATTGCTTCTCCAATAGCTTTTACATCTTCTTTTGAACCGATCTCATCACAAGCAATTACTTCTGGTGCCATAGAACGAATTAACATTTTCATTCCTTTCGATTTGCTGATGTTTTCTATGACATCTGTTCTCATTCCTATGTCATTTTGTGGCGCTCCTTTGTACATGGCTGCAATTTCTCCTCTTTCATCTACTAATCCACATGTCATTCCTTTAAAATTAATTTCGCTTATTCCATTACTTATATTTCGAATGATATCTCTTAATATAGTGGTTTTGCCTTTTCCTGGTGGTGATACAATTAACGTATTGTATATACTATTATTTTCTCTATCTATGATTTCTTTTAATAGATAGTTACTACAATTGATGACTTCTCGTGCAATTCGAAAGTTTAAGCTTGTTATGTATTTTAGGTTTAAAATTTTTTCTCCTTCTATTACTGCTGTTCCTGTTATTCCAATTCGATGTCCTCCTCGAATAGTTAAAAATCCTTCACATATTTGATTTTTATAAGCATAGACAGAATTTTCACAAAGTTTTTCTAAGGTTTGTAGAATTTCACTACTGCTTATTTGATAATCAATTACAATATCAGCTTGTCTTGTTTTTAAGAGAATGGGTCTTTCTACTCTTATTCTTATTTCTTGTAAGTCTTTTTGTAAATTTTTATTTTGTATCAATGTATTTTTTAATAAACTATATACTGGATTTGGAAAATATCTTAATATTTCTTCTATTTCTTTCACATTTAACCTCCATCATTTTTATAATAGGAAGTTCCTAGAACTTTCCTATACAATGAAAAAAGAACATATATTATATACTATATATAATATATGCTCTTTTTTTATGAATAGAACTATTATTTCTTATTAATTACTGCTCTATATATCATTCCTGTATTCTCATCTCTTTCAAACTCTACTCGATACGCTGTTTCTGTCTCTACACTACTTTTCAAAAAAACTATATTTGGGTCTGTTACTTCATATTCTTCTCCATCAAAATGAATTTCTTTAATTTTTTTGTTTTCATCTTCTTGTGATTCATTGTTCAATTGAATGGTCGATAATAATCCCTTTACTGTTACTCCTTGCAAGTTTGTACCTTCATAATTTTCAAATTTTTGATTAAAGGTAGTTACTTCTAATTCTGACATGTTGCCACTGTTACTTATTGCTCCAGCTGCTTGACTATAGGCTAAACTTTGCCAAAATGGCATCATAAACATTTGAATTAATGGATTTTCATTTTCTTTTAATCCTAATTCTTCCATTTGTTGTTTATTTACTTTTTTAATTCTTTCCTCTACTTGTTTTAAAAAGTTATTTACTTGCTCTTCTTCATAGTCATTCAATATCATTGCATTTTCGTCTGAAAATTCTTCTATTTCAACACTATCTGTAAAATTAATCTGATTATTATATTGATACTGATAAGTAATGATATTTGTATTATTTGAATCAGCTGTATTTGAAGTTTGTTCTGGTTCTTTTATGAATTCCCCTTTTTCATTAATTTCAAATTGATCTTTTGTATCTATATTAATTTGTATTTCTAACTCATAATTTTCCTGAATATTTTGCATGGTTTCCAATCCTGTATAGTTGGCACGAAGAGTAATTCCTGCATTACTTTCATTTTCTGTGTATGAAATAATATATTGAAGCATATTTTGTTCTTTTTGCTTTTCTAGTTGTATTTTCGCTTCTTGTGTTGCTAATACTACTTTATTTGTTTTTCCTTTTTCTTGATAAACACTAATTTCATAACTAGCATCATTGCTTGTACTTTTTTCTATATTTTTGATAGCATTATCAATCTCACTTGTAGTAAGTTTTCCTGACGGATTCTTTTCGTTTATTTTATCTATCGTAGCTTGGTCATTTTTTAGTGTATCTAATAATTGAATCATTAGATTTTTGGTCTCTTCACCATTTAAAGTAAGTTTATAACCTTTGGCATTACCCTCTTCTATTTTTGAAAATTGTGTATCTTGTAATTGCGTATTTAATACATTTATATAAGTTTCTTGTATGCGTTTCCAATCTTCTTCCTTGAATGGCAATTGCGTTAAATTTCCTAATTTTTCAGATTGTTCCAAAAATTCACTCGCTGTTGTTAATCCTTCATGGGTTTGATTTTCTAATTCTTGTGTGTCTACTGTAATATACTTACTACTAACATATTTGGTTTGTAAGCCTATGTTATCTTCAATTTTTCGGTAATTAATTGGAAAGGTTACTTCATCTGAATAATTTAAACTAATATTCTGTTCCGATAATCTATTTCTCTTGTCCGTTTGACCTGAAAAACTAATATTAAAATTATTGATTGTATCATATTCTTTCAAATTTCCATTTTCGGATGCTATGTTAAGTGCCAATGTTCCTTCATTTGCATATGATACATTTTTTTGCTTTTCAAAATATTGTTCTAATTGTGTGTCAATAAAACCATCACTTTTATCTCCCATTTGTGTCATGTATTTAAAAAATAATTCTTTATTACTTTTAAAGGTATCTGTCGCAAAATAAGCATAAATAATCCCTGTTAATAAAATCAAAACTACTAATACTATAATTAGAATAAAAATTACTTTACTTTTTTTCTTTGGTCCCATCTTAAATCTCATTCCTTCCTAAAACACATCTTCTTAAAAAGAATTAAATTTTGGTACAACTAAAATTTAATTCTTTTTTCAATCTTATTCTTCCCAATTGTGATAAATATTGGCTACATCATCTAAGTCTTCTAGTCTTTCTATTAGTCTTTCCATTTTTTCTATTCCTTTTTCATCAAGGGCAACGGTTGTAGTTGGAACCATTTGTACTTCTGCTTCTAAGAATTCTAATCCTGCTTCTTCTAATTTTTCACGAACTGCTGAAAAAACAGCTGGTTCTGTTGTGATTTCATAAATTTCTTCAGAAGCTTCAAAGTCTTCTGCTCCAGCTTCAATGGCAAGCATCATTAATTCCTCTTCTTCCATAGAAGCAGTAGCTTTTTCTATTACTATGATTCCTTTTTTGTCAAACATATAGGCTACACAACCACTTGTTCCCAAGTTTCCTCCTGATTTGTCAAAAGCATGTCTTACGTCTGCTGCTGTTCTATTTTTATTATCGGTTGATGCCTCTACAATAACTGCTACTCCATTTGGTCCATATCCTTCGTATACAATTTCTTCGTAATTTTCGTTACTTGTAGATGCTTTTTTGATGGCATTGTTAATTGTATCGTTTGGCATGTTGGCTGCTTTACATTTTGCTATGACATTTTTTAATTTTGAGTTCCCTGCTGGGTCTGGTCCCCCTTCTTTTACTGCTATTAATAATTCTCTTCCTAATTTTGTGAAGATTTTTCCTCTCGCTGCATCTGCTTTTCCTTTTTTCGCTTGTATGTTGTGCCACTTACTGTGTCCTGACATGGTTAATTCCTCCTTTAATTTTTCTTGTATTTAAACCTTTTTTAAGGTTTTTGCTTGTATTTTTAATCCTAAAAATTCTTTCCCAACTTTGTTGATTTTTATAGGGTTTCGTAGTTCTGTAAAGTATTGTATCATATTATTCTAAATTTGTGTAGTATTTTCCATAAATAAAACTTGTATTTTTTAATTTTTTGTTACACTTGATTATATATGATTTTTATCACTTCTGGTAATTCTTCTAAGCCACTTTTCTTACCCATATGACCAATATTTTTTATTAGCATTGCTTCTGAAGCAATGTCTTGACAAAATTCTTTTAATAAATCAAAAGGTACAATATGGTCATTATCACTATATATTGAATCTCTTTTCAATATTAGTCTTTTAGCATCATCTTTTTCCTTTTTCGTTAATATTGTTAATTTTACTTTTTCATTTAATATATCTTTTCCTTCATTATAGTAATCTCTTGAAAAACCTGCCAAACTAATATACTGCCCAATATTTAAATTGTTTTTAGAAATATACTTTATAAACATCGGATTTCCGATTGAATGTGCTACTACAATCAAATTGTCATTGAGATAGGATTTGTATTTATCAAAAATATTAAAATATTTTTCAACAGTAATCTCATCTCTTATAGGGAAATCTGGTAAGATTACATTATAGCTTTGTTTTTCTAATTCTTGCTTAAAATAATCGAATATTTTGGGGATTCCATTAAATCCATGAATTAATAATACATTTTTCTCAAATAATTTATTATTTTCCATAATTTCCTCCACACTTATGGTGTATAATCTACTACATCACAAAAAACACATATAAACTATCAACCAATATTGTTCTAAATGCGCAGCGTACTATGATATGTTCCTAAATATGTATTATGTCTCAATTATATCACAAAGGACAGATAATTTTCAACTGAATTATCTGTCCTATAATTGTAAGGTGTAGTCCTTAAAAATTTTGATATTAATTTTCTACTTTTATATTACCACAATCTACATTTATTTTTAGTGCTACATTTGAAGTTCTGTTATTTTTATTTATTTTCGTATCTCCTAAATCTGTATTGGCTTCTACATAAATATCATTTGTTTCTGCTATTTTTACATCTCCCAAATCTATCTTTATTTTCGAATCTTCCTTTAGCGCTAGTTTTTCTATTTTTACATTTCCTGTATCTAATTCTATATTACATTTATGTCCTATTTCTTCTGCTCTTACATCTCCTACATCGCATTTTATATTAGCACTTTTTATTTTTTCTAATTCTACATTTCCTGCATTACATTTAGCATTTAGTATAGCATTTTCTAAGCTATTTATTTTGGTATTTCCACAATCTACCTTTGTGTTGATTTCCTTAGCATAAGTAGATGGAATATACACTTTTATTTCGCTTTTTCTTAATCCAAAATTAAAAAACATAAAGTTATTTCTATTTTTATAATCTATTTCTAGCTTATTATGATTTAAATTGGCATTTGCATTTCCTGTATTTTTTCCATATATTATTACTTTTATATTATCTTCTGAGTTTTCCTCAAAGGTTATATCTCCATATTCTTGTGTTACTTCTATATTCTCTATATTGGCTATTTCAAATGTTTTTTCCAAAATCACATTTTCACTTACGCTTCCTATACTTAACATCTCATCTTCTCCTTTGCTTAAATAGATTACTAAAAACATCACTAGGCAAAATATAATAACTGAAATTAAAATTAATAAAAAAATGATTGGCATTTTATTCTTCATTGTTTTCATCTCCTTTTAACATAAATATTAGTTTAACTGCTTGGCATAGTAGAGCTGAAATGATAAATATAATCCAAGTTATGTGCCATGCAAAAGTAATAAAGCTTACTATAAAATAAATAACAACACAAAATAAAGTAATTATCCCACTTATTTGTTTGATTACTCTATCTTCCTTTTTTTCTTCTTTTGTCTTTTCAAATTTTGGAATTGACATATAATGTCTAATTATTCTTGTTGTAGCCCAACCGATTAATACCAAAAATATGGCTGTTGCTACGATTGGATTAGTACGTTGTATGGGAATGGCTATCATTAAAAATGCTACTGCTACAATATAAATAAATATAGATGTACTTACAATTTTAGCTGATTTTTGTTTTATTTGTGTTTTTGTCATATTTTCGTAATCATCGTCTTTTCCTCTTGCAAATAAATGTTTTTTTACCTGATTGCTATCCATTTCCTTTTTGTTTTCGTTATTTTCTTTTTCTACTTGTTCCTCTCCTGTTAGTAATTCATTTGGCGTAATTCCATATAAATGACATAGTGGAACTATTTTATCAAAATCTGGCGTACTTTGATTGGTTTCCCATTTAGAGATGGTCTGCCTTGTTACTTCTAATTTTTCAGCGGCTTCGTCTTGGGTCAGATTTTTTGATTTTCTTAGTTTAAATAACTTTTCTCCTAAATTCATTTTATTTTTTCCTCCCTTTCTATGTTTAAAATTATACCTCTTTTTTCAGTTGCATGCTATCAATTTGAGTTGGAAATTTAGCAACTCAAATTAACATTGCCGTATTTTCAATGGTTTTGAGTTGTCTTTTCTTGAACAAGGACAATAGAGATAGAGACTGATCAATTACAAAAAAAAACAGAAGTTAAAAATTTAATCCTCTGCTTAATGTTTGTTATAATACTAATGCTTTTTTAGGGCAAAAGTTCGAACACTTGCCACATTTTATACACTTATCATAATCAATTTCAGGTGCTTCAAAATCTTTTTGAGTTAACGCTCCCACTGGACAAACACTTACAGCAGGACATTTATGATTTTGAGGACAATTCTCCACTATTATTTTTAATTTCTTTTCCATAAACACACTCTCCTTATAAATTATAATTTACCTAATTAATCATTTCTGTGTAAATCTTATTTACATCTTTTTCTTCTTTATACTTATTTTCCATTGGACACATTCCTGTTTTATCGTTATTTTGAACATACTCTGCCAAATTTTTATATTCGTATTTTACATGATTTTGTTCTAGTACAGGAATCGCATAGCGACTTATCACATCTGCATAAATTTCCTTTACTCCTGCCACCGTTAAAATAGAGCCAGCAACCTTTCCAATGACTTTATCGGCAATAACAGCATCTTTTAATGCCAATTGGTTTCCTTGTAATATTTCTTTAATATCTTGGATTCGATTTTGATAATATGCCTTACATTCTCCATTCGCATACAAAACAACTAAACTAGCATTCGTTGCATATAATTTTTCCTTTACCATTTCTAAATCAGTCATTTTTTAACTTTAACCTTTCTTTCATTATTTTAGCGATAAATGGTACACATATGAATTGAATGATAATTCCTGGCATACCAACTTTTATACTCTCTATCACAGAAATACCATAAGTCTGTAATCCAAAGCTATAAATAGCTACAAATAATATACCAGCATATAAAATTCTTCCTAAAATAATAGTTGCTATTAATGACACATAAGAATTAAATTTTTTATGAAATACACTTAGTAATATGGCATACAATAAAAGTTCAATTAACATATATGGCAATCTTGCCAAAGTTGGCATACCTGTTAATAAGTAACTAACTATAATTGAGCTTCCTGCTACTATGCTACTACTTAAGCTACCAAATGTTAAAGCAGCAATTAATACCGCTAAATGCATTGGTAAAAAGGTGGCTCCTGTTGTCGTTCCTGCTAATACATGGAATATTCTAGGTAAGGCAATTCCTATTCCACTTAATAAAAAGGTTCCTATCACATATTTTGCTTTCCTAGTTGTCATGATTTCTAATAAACTTTTTTTATTTTTGATACTTTCTACTTTTTCTATCATTTTATTTATTCCTCCTAAATTTTAATTATTATTTTAATAAATCTACAAAATTGGACATTGCTTCTGCTATTTTTAATTGCTGTGGACAAACAGCTTCGCAACTTTTACAACCAATACAAGCACTTGGTTTTTTATCATCAGGCAAAGCACTAATTGCCATTGGTGCAATAAATCCGCCTCCTGTAAATACATGCTCATTATAAAGAGCTAATATTTTCGGAATATCAATTCCTTTTGGACAATGTGCTGTACAATAGCGACAAGAAGTACATGGAAGTGTATTTCCTTTTACCATGTTATGTGCCATTTCTAATAATATTTTCATTTCCTCTTCGTTCAATGGTTTCTCTTCTTCATAAGTTTTTATATTTTCTTCTAATTGCTCTTTATTTGACATACCTGAAAGTACCATTATAACACCTGGTATTGATTGTAAAAATCGAAATGCCCACGCTGGAATTTTTTCCTCTGGTCTTAATGCTTTCAAAGTTCCTTCTTGTTCTTCTGAAAGTTTAGCAAGTTTTCCACCTCTTAATGGTTCCATTACCCAAATAGGAATATTATATTCATTTAATAATTCAATTTTAGCTTTGGCATCTTGAAATTCATAGTCTAAATAGTTAAGTTGAATTTGACCAAATTCCATATATTTTCCATACGCTTCTAAAAACTTTTTCATAACCTCCAAACTACCATGAACGGAAAAACCTAAATGTTTAATTCTTCCAATTTCTTTTTGTTTTAACAAATAATCTAAAATTCCATATTTTTCATCTAAATAAGGATTTACATTTCTTTCATAAACATTATGAAATAAGTAGAAATCAAAATAATCAACTTGGCATTTTTCCAACTGCTTTTCAAATATTTCTTCCACCTTATCCATATTAGATACATCATAACCAGGAAATTTAGTAGCTAAATAAAAGCTTTCTCTTGAATATTTTTTTAGCACTTTTCCTATTACTAATTCGGACTCTCCATTGTGATATCCCCAAGCTGTATCAAAGTAATTGATTCCTTTCTTAATAGCATATTCTACCATCTTGGCCGTTTCTTCTTCATCAATTGGTGTATCACCATTATTTCCTTTGTTTGGTAATCTCATGGTTCCTAATCCTAAATTGGATAACTTTAAATCTTGAAATTCTTTATATATCATTTACTTTCCTCCTTGACAAATTATTTTTTTCGTATTATAGTATTTATATATCACCTCAACCTTAGTAGAGGTCAAGAGGATTTTGAAAAAAATTTTTATTTTCTTTCAAAAAAACAATTATAAATAAACTTTTACAAAAAAGTAAATAAGCTAAATAGTACTAATAAAGGAGGTATTATTATGGAAATAAGTATTGGAGAAGCATCCAAATTAACCAATTTAAGTATATCTAAACTAAGATATTACGACGAACATGGATTAATACCTTTTTTAAAAAGAAACTCTTCTGGCATATGAAAATTTGATGAAAACTCACTAGAAGCACTGCGTATGATTGAATGTTTAAAAAATTCTGGTATGCAATTAAAAGAAATCAAACAATTTATGGATTGGTGTTTAGAAGGTGACTCTACTTTACAAGACAGACTCAATATGTTTAAAAAACAAGAAGAAAATGTTTTAGCACAAATAGAAGCTCTTGAAGCAACTCTTCATCTGATTAAATTCAAACAATGGTATTATGAAACTGCTGTTAAAGATAAAACCGATCAATTTGTAAAAAACATGAAATATGAAGATATGCCTCCACCTATTCAAGATTTATATAATAAATCACATAAAAGCTAAGAACGTGAAAGTTCTTAGCTTTTTTACATAGTTTCTATTAAATTAATTCCTGCTTGTTGCATTAGTTTAAAAGCAATCGCATTATATTCTTCCCTATTATGATTCAATCCATCATAAGTTTCTACTGCATTTTTCGGTATCGTAATCTTTACTTCTCTATCTTTTTCGTCAAAGTAATTTTGTAGTGGAATAGCTAAATTTAAAATACAAATATCGGTACAACATCCAATAATAATAACTTCTTTTAGATTTTCCATCTCCTCTATATCTTTTATAAATTTAGGAGCATATATGGTACTGGTTGAATTTTTTTGATAAATCAATGCATCTTTTTCAAATACCTTTAATTCTTCTATCAATTCCGCTTCTTCTGTTCCTTCTATACAATGTGCTGGAAATCGATTAAATTCTCTAGATAGTTCTTTATGAGTATCTTTGACAATTGCTATTCCCTCTTGTTCTGCTTTTATCTTTTCCATTAATCGTATATGTTCTGGAATGATATGTTGTATATAAGGATCTGACATGGCTCCTTTTTTTACAAAACCATTTACCATGTCTACATTTACTAATAATTTTGTTATCTCTTTTAAATCTTTCATTTAAGCTTTTCTCCTTTTCTTTAATCACCTTGTAATAATTTATGCCACCATTTTTTATCTTCTAATCCATACTGACAAATTTTAAAAATACCTTAATATTTTATTTTTCTTTCTTTTTTCTTGGCTTTGGAATAGGTGTTACTTTTTCCACTTCTGTTATCATTGCTTTACAAAATGTAATATCATCAATATCTAATATATAATGCTCTTTGGCTCCTTTATAAGGATATCCTGTTTCTGCATTTTGCATTTTTTCTTCTATACATTCTAATTTTTTTACAAATGGTATATTGTCACAAACGATAATGACTGGCTTATCATTTACATATACCATATATTCTCCAAACATTTTCTTGTATCGGATTTCTCCTACTCCTTTTATTTGTTCACATACATATTCTATGTATTCATTGGTGGTTGCCATTTTCTATTCCTCCTTTTTAATTTATTTAAAAATTTTCTTCATAATTCCATTTTTCATATCTAAAATAGTTTTTTGATTACTCCTCATAATTAGTGATTAATAATTCAGAAATTTCTCCACGACCTTTTGCATTTGAATTAATCCTTCTTTTAGCAAAAATCTCATGTATAATAAATCCCTTATAAATATCTTCAAAAAAATCATCTTCCATATTAACATTCTTTGGGTTTGAATTACTTAGTGCTAATTTTGCCTTTTTTAAACTCAATTTACGATAATATTGAGCTAATTCTTTTTGTTTTTCGTCATCAAAACTTTCTTTTGTATAAGATGTAAAGTCAGAAGTAGCAGAAAGTGGTCTATAAGGTGGATCCATGTAAACAAAAGTATTTTCATTTACAAAACGCTCACTTTTTTTATAATCTCCATATTCAAAAGTAACATTTTTTATTAGTTTTGCTACCTTTCTTAAATTATTAGAATCACATATGGTAGGATTTTTATATTTACCACAAGGTACATTAAATTTCCCTTCTTTATTAACTCTATATAATCCATTAAAGCATGTTCTATTTAAAAATATAAATTCAGAAGCACGTTTTATATTTATTTCATTTTCTATCAGATAAGAATTATATTCTGCTCTAATATTATAAAAATATTCTTGTCTTTCTTCTGTATCTAATACTAAAAAATCCTTTTCTTTCTTACCTAGTTCTTGTATTAAATCTTCCACCTTATATTTTATTACTTGGTAGCAATTAATTAAATCTTTGTTTATATCAAAAGCATAAGCTTCTTTTACTTTATAATTTTGTAAAATATCTATTAAAACTGCTCCAGCACCAACGAATGGTTCTATGTATTTTTCGATGCTACCATTCTTTAGGGCAAGAGGATAATATTTAGTTATTTGCGGAATTAAACTATTTTTTCCACCCGCTCATTTCACAAAAGGTTTTATTCGTTCCATTGTTTCCTCCAAATTTCCTCCTTAACTATATCATATAGTTCTAAATTTTAAAAGAAAATATGATAATGGAATTTTCATAAATTTTATTCAGAGCAAAACTTTCTTAATCCCTATTCTTGTTTTTAGTAACTACATTGGTAAGCACTACAAATGCAATGGCAAACACTAAGATAACTGCCATATTTGTAAGGATTGGTTGCAATGTCTCAAAATTCACAATTTCCAATTCCTTTAACAATTCATTACTTTTTATATAATAATAAGAAGGTAAGATATGAGCAATTTTTAATACAAAATCTGGTAACCATTCCATTGGTACAAAAGCACCACATAAAAAAGAAGAACCAAGCGCTATTACATTTACAATACCATTAATGGCATTCTTATTATCTACTATATTTCCAAGTAAGAAGGCTATGGTTATAGCACATATGGTAAATACAAACGAATTTACAATATAGATTAATCCATGTATAGTAAACATGATTTCTCCAATTAGTACGAAGCTTACCAATACATAAAACAACCATAATGCCATAGCAAAAAAACTATTGGATAAAAGTAATTTTCTATTATGCTCTTTGTAATTCATACTACTAATAATTGTTCTTTTGGCTATTTTCTTCTCTTTGAAGCTAGCTAAAATCAAACAAATCACATAAACACAACCTGCCAATATACTATAGTTAGCAAAATTATAATATAAAGTGGCTTTACTTAAATGATCCGAATCTAATTGAGAAATAATTTCTACTTCTGTCTGTTTAGCTAATGTTTGATTTATTTTTTCCATTAGTTCCTTTTCATCGGTTATACTCTTTTGATATAAATTCGCTACTTTTATGTATCTTTCTAACATTATTTCTGCTAAAGATGCTTGATAATCTCCTGTGCTTTTTATTGGAATCTCAGGATTTTTTCCCGCCAAAAAATCTTCTCGATAATTTTCAGGTATATAAATAATATAATTTACATCTCGATAAAATAAAGCATCATCGATTGCTTGTTCATCATCTTTTATCTCTATTATTTGACTATTTTCTTTTATATAGTCTATTAGATTTTTAGTTAATCCTTCTTCTTTATCCTGATTTATAATTAGAATATCTGGCTTACTCGCCTCAAAGTTTATGCTATTTTCGCTAGTCTGCATATTAAAGCCAGCAAATAAAATTAAAATTACTGTATACAATATAATAATTGTTTTACTTTTATTTAATACTTTCAAAAAAGCTTTAAATACTGTCATATTTTTGCCTCCTTAAACTGATGTAAGAAATGAATATGGCTAACACAACAAAAATCAATAAACTTGCTATATTAAAATAATACCTATCTAGTGTATCGTAATAATATAGAGAATAAAATCCGTCTGTTATCATACTGGCAGGATTTATTTTATTGATGATTGGAAAATTTTTATCTACCATATATTTCATGGTAATTCCCATCATACCAGATAAAAAGCACCCTAACATAGTAACTGCTATCAGAACTCCTGTTTTTTTATTTTCATTTGATTTTATTAGGGTACCAATTGCTAGTCCCATAGATAATCCCGCTAAACTTCCAACGGCTCCTAATAAAATGATAAATGGTATATTGTCTCCATAATCTACTTTTAAAACAAATATGGTGTAAGCAAATAATAATACTAAGCCTATTATTTGTGCTACATAACCTGCAAGACAAGTACTAAGAACTACTTTTCCTTTGCTGATTGGTGCAATGGATACTCTTTTTCCATTACTACTCATGTTAGCTAAATTTTGATTAATAGCAACCATCCCTAACATTCCTCCATATAGGCACGCCATCGCTATTAAAGTATAAAATTCTATCATGGTATAACTTAAATTATGGTTGGCTATATTTTTAACTTTTGATTCTTCGTTTTCTATTTTTTCTAATGCATTTTGATAGATTTTTTCATAATCTAAGTTATAATTTCCTTGCCCTATTTCGCTTTTTATTTCATTTTCTGCAAGGTTGTTCACCATTTCCTCATTTTGTGTTATTTCTTCTGTTACATATTTAAAAACAGTTTGGTCAATTCCATTTGCTTGAAAAATTAATTTTGGCTTTTCTTCTTCCATGATTAGATAGCCTATTACTTCTTTGTTTTGCAGTAATTCTTTTGCTTTTTCTTCTGTTACATATTGCGTATCAAATAACCTATCTTCGTTTTGTTCATCACTTAAAGTAGCAAAAACTTCTTTTAATATCTTTTTGTTTTTAAATTGTTCATTTTCAACAATTGCTATATCAATGATTTCTAGTTTTTCACTATTTTCGATATTAGAAAAAGCCATATTAAAGAATGTTCCTAGTATAATAGGAAAAGCATACGTCCAAAAGATTAACATTTTGTTTCGAAATAGTGTTTTTAAGGCATATTTAAAATTATGAATAAACATTTAATCTCGAAGCTCCTTTCCTGTTAATTCTAAGAATACATCATTTAGTGTTGGTCGATCTAGATAAATTTTACTATATTTTATATTTTCTTTTTTTAAGTAGTCCATTAAATCAATTAGATTGCTTTTTCCTTTTTTATAAGTAACAATTAATAAGTTTCCATCATAACTTACTTCATGTACAGATTCCATCGTTTGAATGGTTTTTATATACTTTTCTTCTAAGTTCTTGACTTCTACTGTTACTTTTTCTTCTATTTTAGCTAATTCTTTTAATTCATCTGTGGTTCCACTTGCTAATACCTTTCCTTTGTCTAAAATGATAACTCGATCACAAATAATTTCTACTTCTTCCATGTAGTGTGTTGTATAAACAATGGTTGCCCCTCCATCTCTTAATTTTTTAATCCCATCTAATATGTTATTTCTACTTTGTGGGTCGACAGCAACAGTTGGTTCGTCTAAAAAGATTAGTTTCGGTTTATGGGCAATTCCACAGGCTATATTTAATCTTCTAAGAAGTCCTCCTGATAATTGCTTTGGATAAAATTTCTTAAATTCTTGTAAAGCAACTAATTCAATTGCTTCCTCACTATATTGCTTTCTTTTCTTTTTATCTTTAATATATAATCCACAAAAATAGTCGATGTTTTCTTCTACTGTTAGTTCTTCCAATACAGCTACATCTTGAAACACGACTCCTAGTTTTGCCTTGATATCATAGGCATCTGGCTTCATTTCTTTTCCAAATATTTTAATTTCTCCTTGATTGAATTTTAATAGTGATAAAATACAATTAATGGTGGTTGATTTTCCACTTCCATTTGGTCCGTAATAAACCTAAGATTTCTCCTTCTTCTACCTCCATTGATAGATTATCAATGGCTTTTACTTCTTTGTATTGTTTGATTAAATTTTTAATTTCAATGATATGATTCACTTTGTTTTCCTCCTTACAACTTATCTTTTTATACACTGCTTTATTACCTAACTTTTATTATTATAATGTTTTTTTCTCTCTCTGTCTACATTTTTGCGGATTTTATTGTCAATCTGATATATAACGAATTACCGCTTCGCCATGTTTTCTATTTGATTTTTATGTCGATTTATACTATAATTGAAGTATTAAACGGCAAAGGAGGAGAACACTTTTATGGAAAAAGAAAGAATTTCTATCATTCCCCATGTTAGTAATGGGAATTGTTCTGCTGTTCAAGTAGAGTATGATGAGAGTTTCAGCTCAGAGCAGATTTCAAAATTCATTTGCCAGGCGTTACAGGAATTAAAAAATCCTAAAAATGTCATAGAATCAAATGACCAAAATTCTTTTCTCAAAGAAAAATTGGAAGTTTGTATTTTCCCTGACATGAACAATCCTGACAATATAAGAATTGAAAGTGATTTTAATTTCTCAACTACTGTACATTTAGTCAATATAGCATTAGCAATGAGTATACTTAAAACACGAATCTAAAAACTTTTTTCCAAAAATCTCCTAATCCCCGATAATCTATTTTATCGGCACGTCTATTAGCCCCCTTCTCCAAAGAGTTGGGGGCTTGTCTTCCTATTTTAAAAAACATTCATAAAATTTTAAGAATTTTTTTCCTTTTTCTACAACATGTTTTCACATTTTTGTTGTATAATAGATCATGTTTTAGGAGGTTTTCAAATGAAGAAAAAGAAAAAAATTATAATTTTATCTATAATAATTGTATTACTTACAATCATACTTATCTGGAGTACTCACAACCATAAAACAGTAGTATGTATTGATGCTGGACATGGTGGAGATGACGTGGGAGCCCTATTAGGAAAAAGATATGAAAAAGATGATACGCTAAAAGTCTCTAAACTTATAAAAAAGCATCTACAAAAGCAAGGTATAAAAGTTGTTATGACTAGAAATAAAGATACTTCTGTTAGCTTAGAAGAAAGATGTAAAATTGCTAATAAAAAGAAAGCTACACTATTTATTTCCCTTCACAGAAATAGTGCTGAAACAGGAAATGGAATTGAAATATGGTGTAACAGTAAAAAAAGAGAAACCGACACACAACTTGCCGATTCCATCTTAACAAATTTAGAAAAAACTGAAATACAAAATAATAGAGGCATTAAATATGGTACCATTAATGGAGAAACAACCGATTATTACGTGCTAAATAATACGAATATGCCTAGCTGTTTAATTGAATTAGGTTTTATCTCCAACGAGAAAGATAATGCCTTATTAGATGACCATATAGAAGATTATGCAGAGGCCATCTCTAATGGTATTTTAAAGAATTTGCCAGAATAGATGATTTTTATCATCTATTCCATCCTTTTGAGTTACTTCTAACTTTTGTATCACTTTTTCTATTTACAAGATATTGATAATATTCATTAGACCCCACTGCATATCTTCGTTTAAATTCTACAATGGTAGATTTTTTGGTATTTGTTATTTCTGATTTTCTATTTTCGTAATTAATGACGGATTCATTTCTTGGTTTTCTACTAGATGTTTTATGATAAGCTTCTTGCATTCTACAAAAATCCTTATTATACGGTATTGTATTATTGACTTGTTGTTGTCTACTTTGATTCATTTCTCTTCTTTTGTCTTCAATTGAAGTTATTTGGGTAGCAAATTTCACTTCATTTTTTTCTCGATTTAACTGATTAAATCTTTCTGAACGTTTTACCCTAGCACGTTCCATACGATATATTTCCTCTGGACTTAAACAATATCTGGTATTTTGTATTTCTCTATTTTGACGTTTTAATGCACTTTCTTTTTCTAGTATTCTTCTTTTTCTCTCTTCAAAACTAATTGTATTTTTATTATTTCCACTCTTATTTTTTGGTTGTTTTCCTTGCTTTGTATGTTCTTTGATATAGTTCCATATTTTTTCAATTGGTTTAATGCTAAATATCTTTTCTATTTTCCTAGTTCCCATATGTTTTCTCCTAACATAATATATTTACTGTATCTATTATACCTTAAATTTAAGAAAAATACAACGGTTTGTAGTTTTTGCCTTGAACTTCCACTAAAAACAATGGATGTCTATACAATAAAAAAGAGCAATTATTAAGTATAATTACTCCTTTTCATTTTTAATTTTGTTAGCCTAAAGCAATATCTAATACCATCATAATAACAAATCCTATGGTTACTCCAATAACTCCTAGTGCTGATTTTTTTCCGCTATGCATTTCTGGAATCAACTCTTCTGCTACTACATATATCATAGCACCTGCCGCAAATGATAATAGGTATGGCAAAATCGGTACTACTATATTAATTAAGGCTACTGTTATAAATGCTGCAATTGGTTCAACAATTCCAGATAATACACCATATAAAAAGGCTTTCTTTTTACTGGTTCCCTTCATTTTTAATGGCATTGAAATAATGGTACCTTCTGGAATATTTTGAATGGCTATCCCAATTGCCAAAATCAGTGCTTCCCATAAAGCAATTCCCGCATTTCCTGCCAAAAATCCTGCAAAACATACGCCTACTGCCATTCCTTCTGGAATATTATGTAGTGTAACGGAAAATATTAGCATATCTAACTTTTTTTCGTTTCCTTCTTTTTCACACTTTTGTGCTATTTTATTAATAGCAATTAAAAATATAACGCCTGCTGCTACTCCTATGCTTGCTGGTATCCAAGCCATAATTCCTTGATTTTCTGCCATTTCAACAGATGGCAATATAAGAGACCATACACTAGCTGCTATCATAACACCTGCTGCAAATCCTACTATCATTTTTTGGAACTTCTCATTTATATTTTTCTTCATGAAAAATACTAGACTACTTCCCAAACTGGTTCCCACAAATGGTATTAAAATTCCTGCTATACTATATAATAAGTTTTCCACTTTGTTTTCCTCCTATATTATATAGTATGTTCTTTTTCGTGTTATGTTAACACAGTTTAAGTTCTTTTCTATCAATTTTCTTTTTTTATTCTAACCATAAAAAGAAAATTTATTAAATATTTCTAAGAATGTGTCATAATATTGTTTCACACAACTTGAAATTTCTATATATACTTTGTTATTCTCTGGAAAAGTATGTATAGCAAAATGACTTTCTGCTAAAAGCCATAAACCTGTATAACCTTGACCTTCAAAAAAATGTTCCACTTTATTAATAATAGTAAAGCCACTTTGTAATAGCATTTTTTCTAAATCTTTTATCAATATTTCTTCCTTTTCATAAGCAATCCAAGTATGAAAATTATACATTACTGCATCCACTTTCTTCGTCTCCTTTACCAATTTTGTACTTCCTCATTATAATAAGTTATTAGCGTTGGTTTAAACATATCATTCGCATCTATTGTTTCTTTATCTACTATTTCATCTTTTCCAAAATGAAATAAAGAGTCGATATTTTCGTTCGTCAAATATTTTGTTTCAATTGATAATTCTTTTCTTTTTTGCTCTCCATTAAATGCCAAATTAAATCCCCATTCTCCAAAGGTTGGTACTTGTAAATGATAGGGAATGACAGATTGAAATTGCGTTTGGATGGTTTTATTGATACACCAAAATGATTTTTTAGCATAATAAGGACTGGTTGATTGGCAAACCATAACACCATTTTCTTTCATATTTGCCTTAATATAATTATAAAATACGTTGGTATATAATTTATTCAATGATTCATTATTGGGATCTGGAAAATCTATGATGATAACATCAAATTTTTCTGGATTCTCTTGAACAAACAAATAAGCATCTTTATTAATAATAGTTACTTTTTCATTTTTTAATGAATTTTCATTTAATTTGGCTATTTGAATATCATTGGTACATAAATCTGTCATTTCTTTGTCAATATCCACTAATACTATTTTCTCTATTTCCTTATATTTTAATAACTCTCTTGCTGCTAATCCATCTCCTCCCCCTAGTATTAAAACTTTTTGATGGGAAGGTGCATACATCATTGGTATATGTACTAATGCCTCATGATATCTATATTCGTCACTGGTACTGAATTGCAAATTTCCATCTAAAAATAAACGAATATCATCTTTATGTTTTGTCATAACTATTTTTTGATAATTTGTTTGCTCTGATAAAATGATATCATCACGATACAGTCCTTCTTCTATCTTTTCTGCTACCATCCCTCCTGTTAATAAAAACACAAATAACAATATAAAAAATAGTATTGCTATCCACTTTATCGTATTATATTTTTCTATATGTTTTTTATATTTAAATAAGATTAAGAAAGCTGCTACTAAATTCATACTTCCTACTAAAAGTGTAGTGGTTATAAAACCTAGCTTTGGAAACAATAAGATAGGAAAAATAATAGAACCTATTAATCCTCCTATGTAGTCAAAGGTAAAAATATTAGCTAAATTTTTTCGTACATTACTTTGATTACTTTCTATAATCCTTGTTAAAATTGGTATTTCCAGTCCGACTAATATACCGATTAATAAAATTAGTATATACATAATTAAGTCATATATATTGGTATAAATGTTAGCTAAAAATAAAATCAAGCTAGAAAAGCCACCTAATATGCCAACACTCATTTCAATGAAAACAAACTTATCAAATAATTTTTTTTTCATAAACTTAGATAAATAAGAGCCAATTCCCATTGCACTCATATATAATCCTATAGTAATGGAAAATTGCGTAATGCTATCTCCTTGCAAATAGGAACTAATACTACTAATCATTAATTCATAAATAATAGAACATATAGATATTAATAAGGTTGTAAAAAGTAGTAATTTTCCATCTAATTTGCTTTCTCTTTTTTCTTTCTCTTCTTCCATTTTACAATACACCACTCATAATAATTCCTATTGCAATAAACATTCCTCCCACCATAATTCCAGCTGCTTTATTGTTATTGTCTATTTCTTCTGTTAAAGAAAAAGTTTTCTTAAAAATTTTTTCAGTTGCTTTATATCCTATCCAACAAAATAGAATTCCAATTACAACATAAATGATGATTTCTATTAATTTTGATAAAATTTCCATCTCTAATTTCCATCCTTTCTCTATCAATTTAACTAAATTCCTAGCATTATTTTTTAACTCTTTTCTTATATAATAACGGTTCTAATAATAATAGCAATCGCAATAAAAATTCCTGCTATGACAAATCCAGCAGCTACATTTTTTTCTTTTAATTCTTTATTAAAATCATATGGTACTGTTAAATCAAATATATACATACTGACTAACATTAAAATGACACCTATTCCTGCATATATTACGGTATTTACTATTTCTGCCCAATTAATATTCATCTTCTATCCCTTTCCTTTCTTCTTTTTATTTTCCTGAACTGGTCCCTCCTCCTGAGGAAGTTCGACTATTAACACTTCTTTGTCTTGCTGAAGTAGCATAATTGCTATATTTTGTACTTCTTCGTATACTGTTGTAGGTATTGTGATAATAATGATGATGTCTGGAATGATACATAGTACCTGAACTTTTTACATAATCTTTACTGGATACCTGTACATAAATTTTTCCGTTTTCTTGATAAATATAAGCATATTCGTTATTGGTTTGTAATCCTATTCCATCTGCTTCGGTATCTGGGTTAGCATCTATTGTATCTGTAATTCCTTCTGGCACTCCATCAATGATATCTTTTACTGTTCCGTCTATGTCCGAAAAAGATGATTCATATACTTTTGCTTTCTTTTTGTTGGTATTATTTGTAACAGATGTTATATAGGTGTATTTCGTTGTTGCTTTTTCTAAATACTTTTGTATGGATTTATTAACAAATAGTCCCGAAAAAAGTGATAGCATAATTGGTAATATAAAAAATAATAATACAAAGATAAAGCAAAAAATATTCCCCATTTTATTTTTTTTAATACTGTTATTGATTTTTATTTTGTCATATTCTTCTGTTATTTGTATTTTTTCATGTGGGATATTATATCCAATACTTTTTTCTGTTTCATCTTGCCACTTTTCTATTGCTATGATTTCTGTTTTGTCTTTTGTTCTATACTCATAATATACACAAGTTTCAAATTTATCAACATCTGCATTTCCGAAATAGTCTTTAACAGAAGCGGTGCCTTTTTCATACAATTCATAACTTTTATCTTCTATTGTAAATTCAATATCGTTTGTATCAATATTTCCCCTATATTTTTCAAATATTGTATATTGTACTTTCTTATTTTCTTCCTCTTCCATTACTAACCATTTATGCTCATTCTTTTCATTTAAAATTTCATATTCTTGCCAAATCCATGTAGTTTCTTGAAATTCTATCATGTTAAGAACCGTATATTTTTGATTATCAATATAGAGTATTTGTCCTTTTTTTAATCTCATATTTTATCTCATTCCTTTCTCAAGGCACAAACTGGTTAAAAAAGTTTTAATCATCCTATTTTTAATGTTCTAGTTTAATTTTTGTTAAACTAATGATTCTTCCTATACTAACTTCTATCTCATCTTTCCACTTTTCAATGGATACTACTTTTTCCTTATTACTTTTATTGCTATATTCATAATAGTTAACTTCTTCTCTTAGTCCTACATCTGTCATACCATAATAAGTTTCTACTTTTCCTACTCCTTTTTCCTGTAATTCATATTCTTCTCCTTCTATTTGCATATTCATTTTTATCGATACTTTTTTATCTTTTAAGATTTCATATAATATTACTTTAGAGTTTCTTTCTACATTTAAATAGTACATCTGTTTACTTTCTATGTTTTGCATTTTGTATTCTATCCAATAGGAAGATTTTTCTATAAATTTTACTTGATTCAAAATTTTATATTTTTCTTTTTCAATTATGATACATTGATCTTGTTTTAAATTTAATAAATCCATTTTATCTTCCTTTACTTATTTTTTTCATATTCTTTGCGTTTTTCTCTTCTTTTTTGTTTTTTATTTTCCATTCTGGTTTTATAATAATTGATAAAAATAATCATGGCAATCAATAGGATTAATGTAATTTTACTTTTTAAAATTCCTATCACAATTCCAAATTGATTAATTTTAAACTGATATTTTCCTTCTATGTTCTGATAACTTATTTTTTCTTTGTCTTCTGTGTTATTATTATCTCCCTTTGTGGTATACTTTTTAATGCCATTTTCTTGGGTAATTTCTACTATTCTATGGGTTACATTGGTTTCTCCTTGTGTAAAAGATATAATATCATTTGTTTTAATTTCTTCTTCTGGTACTTCTTTTATAAATATGGCATCCCCTTTTTTAATGGTTGGCTCCATACTTCCTGATACAATAACAAAGCTTTTATAACCAAAGAAATCTGGTGTTTTATTGGGATTGATAAACGATTTTATAATGAGTGTAAAATTAAAGATAATCATGGGTATTAATACTATATAAAGAATGGCACTTATTACCCTTCCTATTATATGTATTCTTTGGTTTTCTTTTTGAATTTTATCAATTTTGTACATTTTGTCTCCTTCATTTTTTGTTGTTGCCTTTCTATATTTTACCTATAAAAGGTCAGAAAATTTTAATCATGCCGCTTTTGTTCTCCAATTTAGTATATATATTTTTCTTAATCCACTCTTCTTTTGAAACCTTATCTACTTCTTGTATTGGAATCCATTTAACGTCACTATTTTCATCCTCTTTTTTATGTAATATTTCTCTTTCATCTACTTCTAAAAGAAAAGTAAGGTTTAAATGTATGTGAGAAGATACATATTTTCCCTTTTTCCAATGTCCATCCACTGTTAATGCTTCCAATGAAAAAATATCATCTTGCAAAATTTTCACCTTTTCTACTCCTGTTTCTTCTTTTAATTCTTTGATTGCCACTTTTAACAAGTCAGCTTCTCCATCACTATGTCCACCAGTCCAAGTCCAAGATTGATAAATATTATGATAAATCATCAGAACTTTGGTTTTTTCTGGATTTACTGCCCAACTAGAAGCCGTAAAGTGGACAAATTCATTATCTCTAACCAAGATATTATCAAATGTATCCATATATTTTAGCATCATTTGCTTGTCCTTCTCTTCTTGCTCATTGTATGGTTTGTAATTTTGTATTTTTCTTTTTAAATCTTCTAAATTCATTCTGATTACCTCACTATATCATTATAGCAATATTATACAAAAAAAGAAAGACTTTTAAGATAATTTATAGTATCTTAAAAATCTTTCCTTTTACATCTTTATAATTTTTTCCCATGATAAATTTTCTTTTCCAAAATGACCATAATTGGTTGTTTGTGAATAAATTGGTCTCTTTAAATCTAAATATTTAATAATACCATCTGGTGTTAAATCAAATTTTTCTTGAATCAATTGAACCAACTCTTCTTCTGTTTTGGTACCTGTTCCAAAAGTATCTACACAGATCGACAATGGTTCTTCCATGCCAATGGCATAAGATACTTGGATTTCACATTTTTTAGCATATCCATTCGCCACAATATTTTTTGCAATATGTCTCATCATATAAGCACTGCTACGATCTACCTTGCTAGGATCTTTACCAGAAAAGGCTCCCCCTCCATGACGTGCATAGCCTCCATAGGTATCTACAATGATTTTTCTTCCTGTTAATCCCGTGTCTCCTAATGGTCCTCCTATTACAAATCTACCCGTTGGATTAATATAGATATTGGTATTTTCATCTATCATATTTTCTGGAACAGTTTGTTTGATTACTTTTTCAATTACATCTTTTTTTAGTTGTTCTTGCTCTATGGATTCTTCATGTTGCGTTGAGATTAGTATGGTTTCAATTCTTTTTGGTTTATTATCTTCATATTCTACTGTTACTTGTGTTTTTCCATCTGGTCTTAAGTAAGGAATAATTTTTTCTTTTCTTACTTGTGTTAATTTTTTAGCCAATTTATGTGCCATACTGATGGCATATGGCATATAGTTTTCGGTTTCGTCTGAAGCAAACCCAAACATAATTCCTTGATCGCCTGCTCCTCCTACATTTACTCCCATTGCTATGTCTGGACTTTGTTTGGTTATGTTGATGTCAATTTCACAGGTTTTATAATCAATGTCTATTTCTGCATTTTCGTAACCAATGTTTTTTATGGTTTCTCTTACTATTTTTTCGTAATCAATTTCTCCGCTAAAGGTGATTTGCCCTGCTAATGTTATTCTATTACTAGAAGCAAAGGTTTCTACTGCTACTCTTGCATTTGGATCTTGCTTAATGCATTCGTCTAGTATACTATCTGATATGGTATCACATAATTTATCTGGGTGTCCTTCTGTTACACTTTCTGATGTAAAATAATATTTCTTCATTTTTTTCTCCTTTTTTTATCCGTTATGAAAGTTGCCAAAAAGGTCCGTCCCCTTTGGCAAACTTTCGATACCTATTATTATGCCATTGTTTGCAAAAATTGTCAATATATACATTATTCTGTTCTTAATGCTTCCACTGGATCTCTTTTACTTGCCATTTTAGCTGGTATTAAACCTGCAATAATGGTTAGTAACATACTAATTACGACTAATACAACACCTGCTATTGGTGGTACCATACAATTTACCGATACACCTGCTAACGCATAAATCATGCCATTAATTGGTATTGTCAATAATACGGTAATGCCAATTCCCAATAATCCTGATATCAAACCTACAATAAAAGTTTCTGCATTAAACACTCTTGATATGTCTTTTTTAGAAGCTCCTATTGCTCTTAATATTCCAATTTCTTTGGTTCTTTCTAGTACAGAAATATAAGTAATAATTCCTATCATGATAGAAGATACAATTAATGAAATGGCTACAAAAGCAATTAATACATAGCTTATGGTATCAATAATTTGACTAACAGATTTCATCATAAGACCTACCATATCAGTATAATTGATTACATTTTCTTCCTTTCCTTCGTCTTTTTGCTTTTGGTTGTAGCTTTCAATCGCATCTGCTATTTTGTCTTTTGCTTCAAAGTTCTTTGGATAGATATTAATTGAGGTTGGTTCTTCTACATCAATTGCCGCTAATTTATCTAAATTCTTTTCATAACTAGCATCTTTATTGGCAGTATAGGTTTCCATCATTTTAGCGATTTCTTCACTACTTAATCGACTCATTGCCATTTTTTGCTCATTGGTTAGATTAGACATCGTATAGCTTTCTTTTTCTTCCTCTGTTGGAAATTTTAATCCAGAAAATACATTCGTTTCTTTATCTTCTTTTTGTTCTTTGACAATCTCCGCTTCATTGGATTGTTTGATAACATATTCTTTTAATTGTTTGGTATAACCAATTCCACTCGTTACTGCTGTTGAAGCAACACTTTCTTCATTTTGTTTGATAATTCCTACAATTTTTATGTTTTCTGCTTCTGCTATTTTTTCTTTCATATAGTCTTCATTATCTTCTTGATTTAACCATAATCCATTTTCTTTTTTATAGTAATCTGAATTTAACAACAATTTAAAAGATAAATTTAGTAATTCATCATAAGTATAGGAAGTACTTTCTTCTGTTTCTTCAATTTTTTCTCCATTTTCTACAGCTTTCCATTTTTCTTTTAATTCGTCTTGATTCTTTAATCCAAGAGAATATAAAGTGTAATCATCAATTCTACCATCTTCTTTTAAAATTAAAACGACTTCATTGTATGCCTTTGGCCAATTACCTTTTATTAAATCAAATTGAGATTCTAGTAATTTTTGATTGTCTAACATTTCGATCCATACATCCGTATTGGTCATCATGGTACTACCAAACATCGATGCCATAGATGAATTATTTTGGGCTTCTATCATTTCTCCCATGCCAAAAGCATTCATAACAGTACTTGGGTTTACCTTAATAATGCCATCTCCTGTGTTTTCTTTGTATAAATTGATTTTTAAACCATATCCATACTCTATACTATTACTGTTATTGGTTATTCCATTGTCTCCTTCATCTAAGTATTTTTTTAGTTCTGCCAAATTATTGTTTTCTTTCTTATTAGAAAGTGTGGTAATCATTTCATTCATAACGTCTGCTGAATGTACTTTTCCATCGTCTTGGTTTTGTTGTTCTTCCCCTGTTCCCATCATAGATTGCATCATACTTGACATATCAATTGTGGATTCTTCTATGGTAATGGGATAAGAAGAAAGTGTGTCTTCTTCTACTTTGCTGATGTAATTTTGTACCCCTGTGGAAATTGCCAAAATTAACGCAATTCCTATAATCCCAATACTTCCTGCAAAAGAAGTTAGTATGGTTCTTCCTTTTTTGGTCATTAAATTGTTTAAACTTAGTCGTAAAGCCGTAAAGAATTTCATCGAAGTTCTTCCCGTTTTCGCTTTCATTTCTTCTTTTTTACCATCTTCTTTGGTAAATGGCTTGGAGTCATCGGTAATGACACCGTCTAATATTTTTACAATTCTAGTTGAATATTTTTCTGCTAATTCTGGATTGTGGGTAACCATAATAATTAGTTTTTCTTTTGCAATTTCTTTTAGGATTTCCATAATTTGTACACTGGTTTTGGTATCTAAGGCTCCTGTTGGCTCATCTGCTAATATAATGTCTGGATTATTGACTAAGGCTCTAGCAATGGCTACTCTTTGCATTTGCCCACCAGATAGTTGATTTGGTTTCTTATGAATTTGCTCTTCTAATCCAACATCTTTTAAGGCCTGAATCGCTCTTTCTTTTCTTTCCTTTTTGGATACACCAGAAATGGTTAAGGCTAATTCTACATTGGATAAAATGGTTTGATGGGGTATTAAATTATAACTTTGGAATACAAATCCTATGGAATAATTACGGTAGGCATCCCATTCTTTGTCTTTAAATTTTTTAGTAGATTTTCCATTGATAATTAAATCTCCTGAAGTGTAGCGATCTAATCCTCCTATAATATTTAATAGTGTGGTTTTTCCACATCCACTTTGCCCCAATATTGATACAAATTCATTTTTTCTAAATTCTATATCGATTCCTTTTAATGCTTTTACTGCGGTATCTCCTGAAAGATATTCTTTGGTTATTTTTTCTAATTTTAGCATTCTTTTTTCCCCCACTTTTTTATTTTTTTATATTATATCATATATATTCTTTTTGTTTGTGTTTTTTACGTAAATTTTTTTGAGATACTAAATTTTTTACTTAATATCTACTATAAAAAAATAAAAGTATAAAAATTACTTTCCATTCGCTTTTTCTAATTTTTATACTTTTATTTCTTATTTTTTAAACAGTTTATTGAATAACCCTTTATTATTTCTTCTATTGCTAGATTTCTTTCTACTATTAGCTATAATCATATCAATACTTTCTTCATCATCAAAAGAAATAACCGTTTTATTTTTTAATTGTTGTTTTCTATATTTTTCTTCGTCATCATCATAATTATACTCATAAATATTCTCATATTCGTCATCTTCATCGTCATCCTCTAAATAGGTATTAGAGTTATAGTTATAATCTCTTCTATTACCATAAGTATTGTAATCATCGTCTTCGTCGTCTTCTTCCTCATCATAGTATTCATCATATTCTTCATCGTCTTCTTCGTAATCGTCTTCTTGGTAGGTTGCTTGAATATTACTTTCTTGGTACTCTTCTTCTTCCTCTTCTTCCTGTTCTTCATTTTCTGAGTAAGCATTTCTATTATATTGATAAGATGGATTGGAATAAGATGGATAATTCTCTTCTTCCCCTTCGTCATCCTCTTCATAATTATAATTGCTTTCTTCCTCTTCTGGTTCGTATTCTTCTTCCTCTTCCTCATATTTGTTTTTAAAATTATAATCATCTATTTTATATTGATAAGCTCCATAGGTTTCTGGTTCTTCGTTGTCTTCTTTCTCATAGTTATTATCATATGTTACTTCTTCTACTACGGTTTTCTCTTCTTCGTAGTCATATTCATCATAATCACCATTTTCATCATACTTAAATTGTTTATAATGATCTTCATTTTTCTGGTTACTACGATTTTTGTATTCTTCAACTGGTTTTATCTCTTTTATGTCTTCCAATTCATCTAAATCATCAATTCTGTATTCTGATAAGTCTTTATTGAATTTTTTAGATACTTCTTCTTGGAATACATTATAAATATTCTTGATTCCTTCTATTCTCCAATAGTTTGAATTAATAACCGTTCCTGTGCTGATATTAACATTGTTTACTTCTTGCTCAAAGTTCTTTTCTTTGTCCTCTATGTGCATCAAATAGGTTTTATTATATAATTGATTATATCCTTTTTTAGTAGACCTATTATTGATTTCTCTCATTATTAATTCATATAATTTGTCAATTTGCATAATGTCTAACTCAAAATTGTTACAAGCATCCATCATCATTCTTTTATGGACACGTGGTCCACTAATTGCTGTCATTCTCTCATAGTCTAAAAATCCTACAATGTACTCTTTTTCTGCCTTTAAAAAAGCAAGTTTTACACTGGTATCTCTTAGTGCTTTTTTGTATTTATTTAAACGAATCGCTTCACTGTCTGGCTCTGCTAATAGCTTTTTCATTTTATCATAAACTAATACATAACATTCTGCTTCTTTTTCTGCAATGTCAATTCTAGTCTTTATCGCTCTTTTTAATACTTCTTCATTAAAGGTTATTTTTTCACTTTTTCCATTTTTAATCATGATGTTTAAGGCTTCTTGTCTTACTTGTTCTTTTTCAAAATTAACAAAATCTTTTAAACTTACTACATCTTTTACATCGATTTCTTGAAATTCTGCTTTCATTTTTTCAATGTAACTAATATGATTGGCTTCTCCTATTCTTCTAGCTTTTTCACATTTGTTTCGATTAATTTGTTTTTGTGAAAAGTCTGTTAGAAATTTGATGAATTCTATTCGGATGTCTCTTAATTTTTCATTGTTTTTTTCTAAGTTTTGTTCAATTCTCTTTAATTTAATTTCTAATACTTCGGCTTCTTCTCCTAATTCTGTAAATAATTGCGCTCTTTCTTCTTCTAACCTTTTATTGGCTTTGTATAATTTTGCTTGTTCATCTTGTAAATTTTCTATTTCTTTTGCTATATCATCGAATTCTTGTATGACTTCTAGTTCTTTTTCTGTCACATTTTGATAGTTCTCTATTTCATCGATTAATTCGTTGTAATTTTCATTGTTTTTCTTTAGATTATTGTCTTTGTTTAGTTTTAAGATTTTTTCCATATATCTTTCTAAAACAATCGCACTTCTTTCATACATTTTGATGCAACCTCCAAAATATTCTACATTTATCTTTTTTCTCTATTCTTCTGTTAGTTTTCTTTTTTCTATTTGATATATTGCAAAAGCTATTATCATTCCTATTCCTGCTGTTATGAATTGTGTCATTCCCATTGCCGTTTGTAAGTTATTTACTAATTTTGATGGAAAAATTTTAAATACATTTAGTATCTCAAAACTTCCAAAAATTACTAAAACTTTTACTATACTTCCTATGATTCCAGCTAAAAAATAGTTTTGCTTTTTCCCTAACATCATAAATTTATAAGCATAAATTAAAACAAAATTTCCTAGCCAAATAGCTGGTATCATATAACACATATAGATTGATGCCGTTCCAAATACATATCCACTTAATATGGTTGATATGCTGGGCATGGTTATTATTCCTATTATTTTTTTCCAACCTTTTACGTTAATAGCTGCTAGTATTAGTGCTGTATTAACAAGGCTTCCAACGATTAGTTGTGAATGGCTTGCGATTATACTTTGTACTCCAAATACCATATGGATAAGTTGTGCTAAAAAGGTGGGAACTAAAAAAGCTATGAGCCCTATTATAATGGTTTGTATCGTATCTGCTTTTTCTGAAAAATTATATATTGTTTTATTTAAGGTGTTCTCTTTTTCCATTTTTCTACCTCTTCTTTTTATGAGTCTATTTTTTCCTATCTTATTATATCGAAAAAAAACGAAAAAGTCTATAGTTTTGAGAATTTAAGTTACGGTTTTTTGAAAATTTTATTTTTAAGGTTACCAATGCTTCCAGGTTTGTTTGGCATTAATAGAAAATTGATTGCTAAACAAACAACCATTGGCAACCTTAAAGATAAAAGACTATAAAAAGACACTTGATCTTTTCTATTTAAGATTGTGCCTTTAAATTTTTTAATATTTTCTTATATTTCTGTATATTTTATGCCTTGAAATAATTCCTTAAATCCCATATTTTTATAGATCTTTTCTGGATAAAATCCTTTTTCCGTTTGTAAAACTGCTTGATTTATATTTAGATTCGCTAATCTTTCTAATACTGTTGCCATTAATTGGTTACAAATTCCCCTTCTCCTATACTTGATATTAGTAGTAATATTATATATGTAAGCAATTTCTTTTTCATACATAATGGTGATAGTTCCTACTACCTCTTCCCTATATTTAGCTATATAATGTTCCGTAATAAATTTATTATTGGCTAGGTTATAACAACTTCTTTTTATTGCTTCTAACACACTTTTAGATAATCCGTCATAAGGATCTTTTTCATCTTTTTTTGTAAATCCTTTTTCCACATAATATGGATAAATCTGTTTTTCTTGCTTATTTTCAATTTTTACAATATCGATTGGAAAAATACTCTTAATTTTTATAAATTCTTTTACATCTTCTTTTATAAGCCATATCGTATTATCTGAGATTTCAAGTCCTTTTGCTTTAAAATCTACTGTATTTAATAATTCCCTATTATTAATAAATATGGATGCTTTTCTTTTATTTTTATTCATTATTTCTTTTATCTTTATAAAATCTTCTTCAAATTCTTTTACATTTTTAGATTTTATATTAATTGCTAAATTCAAATAATCATCCTCAAATTCTTCGATAAACATGATGGTAAATCTTTCATATTCCAATCTTTTTGATTTTTCAAATAGCAATCGTTGTCCTTCATAATTAAAATCCTGTATTTTTTCAAGACTAATCATAAAATTTCTCCTTTCATTTTCAGCTACTATTGAATTAATTGCTTTTTACTTTTTCCTACTCAAATATCTCATCCTTTTTATATTCTTCTGGCTTTAATCCTAATCTAGTTTTCATATAACTAACTAAGCCTAGAACCGTAATTAATAATATAATTCCAACAATTGTCATGCTATTGGCTGTATTGGTTATTCCTAATAAATAAGAACCTAAAAAACTAATAATTGCCCTAAATAGATTTTTGCTGATAGCATTTACCGCATAAATTTGTGTCAATATTCTTTCATCTGCAAAATTCCCTAAATATCTTGTAGCTAAAACTAGGCTGATTCCTTTTATAAACTCTATTAAAATAAAGCCAATTACTATAATACTTAATGTAATGCCATACGAAATATTAAAAATTCCTGTTATTCCTACCATTAAAATAGATAAGGTAAGAATCCACAAAATAGTTGATAATGATTTATTTCGGAAATAATTATGGAATTGTAATTGTCCTTTAGCTCCTAATGCAGATGCTATGGATACAATAGCTGCTATGATTGTAATCATTTGTTCAGAAGTTCCAATATCTACTAATATACTAGAACGATACGTTCCCATTAAACAAAAAATGCCCCAAACAATTCCTGAATATAAGAATAAACTTCTTAATCGTTGTGATTTGGCTATAAATTTTATCCCTTCCCATAAATTTTTTATGTAGTGTTGTGTTTCTTGTGTTTCTTTTTTCTCTTCTTTGATATCTCTGAATCCTAATGACATAAAGGTAGCTAGTATGGTAAAACATAAACTTCCTATCATAGGAATATAGGGATTAATAACATACAAAAAGCCAGAGCTGATAAATGTAATAGCATTGATTACATAATAGTCCTTACTCCCTTTTGCTTCTAACTTCGAAAATATTTCTCCTTGCTTATCTGTTTCTGGAATCGAATATTGAATTAAAGCTGTGTCTGATATATCTTTTAATGAAAAACATAAACTACTAATAAATTCTGCAAAAATTAACATGGGTAAATTTTTACAACACATAATTAATAGAATATATAATCCATTGAATATATTAGCTAAAATAGTAGCTTTTCTAGTTCCAATTTTGTCTATTACAATACTGGCTGGTATTTGAAGTAGCATCATGAATATGGAATAAAAAGCACCTTTTAACACAATGTCAGAACCGCTAATGTGTTTTACTTGGGTTAAAAATAAAAATTCTATGGCATAATAAAAAATAATGTCACATGATATGGCTCTGTATAATGAATAGATTTTCATATTTTGTTTTCTTGCTTGTGTTATCTCTTGATTCATTTGTATGTTTCTCCTTTTGCTATGCTAGCTTATTTTTTCTTACTCAAATATCTCTTCCTTTTTATATTCTTCTGGCTTTAATCCTAATCTAGTTTTCATATAACTAACTAAGCCTAGAACCGTAATTAATAATATAATTCCAACAATTGTCATACTATTAGCTGTATTCGTTATTCGTAATAAATAAGAACCTAAAAAACTAATAATTGCTCTTGCTATATTTCTACTAATGGCGTTAACTGCATAAATTTGTGTCAATATTCTTTCGTCTGCAAAATTCCCTAAATATCTTGGTGTTAATACCTCACTCATTCCCTTTGAAATATGAAGAAAAGGACAACAAATAACCACTGCTAGTAGCGTTACTTCATAAGAAATATTGATAGCTCCTATTGTTCCCATGATTAATATAGAACATGTTATCATTAACAAAATAGTTGACAAGGAATGGTTACGAAAATGATTATGAAATTGAACCTGTTTTTTAGCACCCATTGAAGAAAAAATTCCTACATAAGCAGTTATCATTGTTATAATTTGTTCTGGTGTTCCAATATCAACTAATAAACTGTTTCGATAGGTTCCCATTAAGCTAAAAATCCCCCATGTAATACCAGCATATAGGAACAAACTCCTCAATCGTTGAGACTTTATAATAAATTTGATATTTTGCATTAAATCTTCCATATAGCTTTTAATCGTTAATTTTTCTTTTCTTTCTTTGGATTGCTTTTTTTCTTCTTCTATATCTCTAAAACCTAATGATATTATAGTGGCTGCTATTGTAAAACATAAGCTTGCTATCATTGGAATATAGGGATTGATAATATATAAAAATCCTGCACAAAAAGACGTACAAGCATTTAATAAAAAATAATTTCTACGTCCCTTTCCTTCTAATTTTGAATAAATGTCTCCTTTTTTCTTAGTCTCTGGAATTGAATATCGAATTAGAGTAGTATCTGATATATCTTTTAGAGAACAACAAATTGCACTAATAAATTGAGCAAAAATAAGCATCCCTAAATTTTTACAGCACATAATTAGTATAACAAAGATAATATTAAATAAATTAGCTAAAATGGTACATTTTCTTGTTCCCATTCGATCTACTACCACGCTAGCTGGTATTTGAAAAATGATCATAAATACAGCATAAAAACTAGCACCTAAAACAATATCAGCACTACTAATATGCTTTACTTGTGTTAAAAATAAAAATTCAATAGCATAATAAAAAATCAGATCTAGACCAATAGTTCGATAAATGGAATAGATTTTCATATTTTGTTTTCTTGCTTTTGTAATTTCTTCATTCATTCGTATTCTTCTCCTTCGCATCGTTCAACTATTTTTTCTTAATAAATTGTATTATTTGCTCTGCTACCATTTCTTCTTTTCCTTCATAACTGTGATTGGCTCCTTCTATATAAGCAATATCTTTATTGGCATTTTTTATTTTTTCATTTACTAAAGTAACTAATTCTTCTGCCTCTTGCACAATCATTTCCTTGACATTTCCCCATCTCATCCATAGTGGAATAGTTATACGATTTAAGATTTGAAGCTCTGTATCTTCACTATAGTTTGCAAAATTAATATCATGGTTGTCTCGAGCATATCGTAAAAAAGTTTTAATGCTAATTGGATGTAGAAAGGCCTTGCTCGGCATTAATTCTAACTGTTTGCCTTCTCTTTCTTTTTCTTCTGCTAATGTTAAATATTTACTAAATTTATCTCCTAAATAAATTTTTAATGTATTTGGAATGTCTACTAAAGAAAGTAAAATAATTCCTTTTATGTTTTCTAATATATTTTCACTTTCTTCCTTCCTTAATTCGTTGTAGGTATACACTATTTTGGTACATCCTAAGCTATGCCCTTGTAAATAGATATTTTGATAACCCAATTCTTTTAATTTTAAAATAGCTCCTACGATGTCTTCATATCCTTCTAAAACATCTTCGTAAGCCGTCCCTCCTAATTTTTCCTCTTCTTGCCCTTCTATGTTTCTTTCTATGTATTTTACAATTTCGCTTCCTCTATTGTTAAAACAAAAATAGTCAATTCCTACTTCATTAACTTTGCTAGCAATGATTTGATCTCTTTCTTTTAAACAATTACTTACCATTCCATGTACTGATAAAATGACATCTTTCGTTTTTTCTTTGCTTTCATAGATTAGTCCATTTAATAGGATTCCATCGGTTGCCAAAAAGTCTATTTTTTTCATCGGTTTCACTTCCTTATTTTTCCTTTATATGTACAAAAAAGAGTAAATCTGTAAGCCGGGTTCTGTCTTTTAAAATAGTCATTTATCTAGGATATATATTGCTATATACCTCTAGCCACGCAAGTTAGAAGGCGCCGAGCAGGCTTAATCTTCTATTTAGGTGTTGCTTCAGATGGGGTTTACACTGACCCATTATGTCACCATAATGGCGGTGAGCTCTTACCTCACCTTTTCACCCTTACCAAAATTGGCGGTTATTTTCTGTTGCACTTTCCTTAAGGTCACCCTCACTAGACGTTATCTAGCATCTTTGCTCTATGAAGCCCGGACTTTCCTCTCGTAATTCCTTTCGGAAATTTACCAGCGACTATTCAATTTACTCTGTTGATTATTATACCATATAAGACCTAAAAAGTCTACTAATTCTTTAAGTTCTCTTATATTTAGATTATCCATAATCGTACTCCTGTAATTTATTGTTATACTTCTATATCTTCTGATTTAAAATTTCCAATAGTTTTTTTCTGCATCTCTCATAATTTTTCACTCCCCAAAATTGTAATTTGAGTTATAAATCCAATTCCATAACTTGATGAGCTACTCCTTCTTCTAAAAAGTCATCAGAAGTTGTAATAAATCCAAATTTTTCATAAAAACCTACTGCGTGTTTTTGTGCGTCCATAATTATTTTCTTGCATTCCATTTTTGATTTTATTGCTTCTAAACTTTGCATCATCAATTCTTTTCCAATACCTTTTCCATGTACTAGAGTTAATACTCTGCCTATTCTAACAATATCTTTAGTATTATTTTCATAAAATGCTCGTAAATAGGAAATAACTCTACCATTTTCCATAAAAAAGCAATGCAAACTAGTATAATCAATATTATCCATATCTTGATAATGAATATTTTGTTCCATAACAAATATTTCAGATCTTGCTTTTAAAATTTCATATAATTCTTTATTAGTTAATTCATCAAATGTTTTTGCTATTAAATTCATACTATCATCTCCCCTACAAATTGCTAGTTGTCGCTATCATTATAACATTATTCTAAAAAAATGTATATGAAAATAGTCAAAAAATAATAAGCCAAAAAGGTATTTTATAAACCATTTTTGACTTATATTCTTCAGAATGAATTTCCGTTTTTAACTTTTAAAATAAAAAATTGTATGGATATATCATATATTATTCATTTCTTCTAGCAAATTTTTATATTTTATCAAAAATACGGCTGGATCTTTCAAATTAGCTGCATTTTGTAATTCATTTAGCATAATATATACCTTACTCACATTATATTGTTTTCTAGCATCAATATTAGTCATTGTCAATAATTTTGAATACGTATCAATAGCGTTCCTTATATCTGAAGAAATGTCTTGCCAATTATCGGAATCCAATTTAGCATATGCTTTTAAAACATGTGACTTTGTCTCTACTAAAATAGTATATAATTCTTCTTGACCAGAACCTTTCAAAAATTTCGGAAAATAATCATATACTTTTGTTAATTCCGCTAAGGTTTCCTCTTTTTTCTCGTCTTTTACAAGAGTTGTCAGTTTATCATATTCGGTATTAAAACCTAAAATATCTTCTTGATTAATATTAAATTGGTACAAATCCATTGTAATAGCAGGAAGTGAAGTATATAAATTTTCAACTTCATTTTTGATTAAATCCCAATTAATATCTTCTTTTCTTGTTAAAACTCCACTTGATTTTAACTCAAACTTCTTGTTCTTTTGTGATTCATCATTTGTTCCACTTTCACTAGAATCTGTGCTATTTTCTTGTCCTTGTGATGAACTACTACCGCCAGAAAAACTGCTGTCACCACCTTGTCCTCCGCTTTGTTGACCTCCTTGCTCACTACTAGATGAACTATTTTGGCTTTTCGATTTTTCTGTTGTTGACTTTGACATTTCACTGGTTACCACACTATAATTTCTAGCTTCTATGTTATTCATAGAATTTAATAAATTAGCTATTTTGCTTTCCATATATTTAATTTGTGATAAAGCTTTATCTTTTTGATTTTCTGTGTCATTTTTGCTAGCATTTGTATAAATCGTAAGTGACAATATCACTACTATTATAATTAACACAATATAAGCAATTCTTTTTATATTTTTCAAATTAAAAACCTCCTCTAATTTTCTATTTTTTCTAGTATTTGCATTTTTGATTTACTTTATTCTATGTATAAATTTTATTGTATTTTTTTATACTAATAGAAAGATTATTTTTAGGAGATTTTATGTTAGTAACGGTTAATTTATATAGTGAAAAAAAAGGAGAAATCAACGATTTTTTAAGTCGTTTTTATAATACTAATGTTGATATTCCAAATGATTTAAGTTGGGAAAAAAAATATGCAAATCCAGTTGAGTTGGCAGAAATTGTTGGTACCTTCATTGATAATTGTGAAGATTTCGATTTGAATATGTGGATTTCTTTAGATAAAAATGTTTTTGTTCATGTTACCGAACAAAATGCAGATGATATTATCAAATATTTATATGAACGCTTTCCTTATTGATGTAGCTTAAAAGTCGATTTGATTGCCATTGGTTTCCTAAGTTTATTTGGCAATCAAATCGACTTTTAAGTCACATCATTTTTCTAGGATAATGGTAACTGGTCCATCATTTAAAAGACTAACTTTCATATCTGCACCAAATATCCCCTTTTCTACATGAATTTCATTTTTTTCACATTCAGAACAAAAATATTCATATAATTCATTAGCTTGATTTGGTCTAGCAGCTTCTGTAAAAGATGGTCTATTTCCATCGGTACAATTTGCATATAATGTAAATTGGGAAACAATTAACAATTCTCCTTTTACCTCTTTTAAGGACAAATTCATTTTATCATTTTCATCTGAAAATACTCGCAATTTACAAAGTTTTTTAACTAGGTAATCTACTTGCTCTTTTGTATCTGTATGTGTAACCCCTAATAATACTAAAAAACCTTTTTCAATTTTTCCTACTATTTTCTCCTCTACTTGCACTTGTGCATTTTTTACTCTTTGTACTACTATTTTCATGGCATGATTCCCATTGATTTATAATAATCAATGTTCCCTCCTCTAATCTTCTTCCTCTTCTCCTAATTTTACATTGGATTCTATTTCAACTGTTTTTTCTAAATTTGATTTCTCTTCTTCCTCTTCTTGTTTATCATCTTTTTCTTGCTTATCTTTTTTATTTTCTATATCTTGTTGTAATTCTTCTTTAACAATTTGCTTCTCTACACTATTATCTTCTTCCACTTCTGTATTTTCTAATTCCTCTAAAACTTCTACCTCTTTGGCTGAATCTTGTGTTTGTTCTTCTCCACAATTTGGACAAAACTTATCTTCTTTTTCAATTTCTTTATAACAATTTGGGCATTGTTTTTTATCCTTTAATGTTAAACATTCTTTTAGTAAACTATCAATTTCATCACTTAAAACATCTATCTTGGTACATTGTTCTTCTAAATCCTTTTTAATACATATGTCTTCTTCTCTTATATGCTTCTCATATACCTTTTTACCAATTTCTTCGTAAATATCATTAATTTGGGTTTTTAATTCTCCTATTTTAAATTTAAGCTTAGTTTCTTTGGCTATTTTCCCAGTTTTGTCTGCGGTAACTTTGTATGCTTCTGAGGCTTTTTTTCCTAATTTATCAAAAAACTCCATTCTTATCTCTCCTTTTTATTTGCCAATGTGCCACTGGGGACGGACCTTTTTGGCAATTAATATAATTACTACTATTTAGATTGTATGGTATATAAAAATTTTGCTCTTTACTGGTCTTTTTATATACCATACAATCTAATAAAAATAAATGCGAAATTGCCAAAAAGGTCCGTCCCCAATGGCACATTGGCAACTTTTTTTCTTTTTTATTATTTGATTTTTATGTACTAATTATTCACTTTTTTTATCTCTTGTCATTAATTTTTTAACTGCTTCTTGTGGTTCTAAATTTTCGTAAATTACTTTATAAACAGTTTCTACAATTGGCATATCAATTTTATGAATTTTGCACAATTCATAAGCTACCTCGATATTGTCGATACTTTCAATCACCATTCCCACTTCTTTTTGTGCTTCTTCTAGCGTTTTTCCTTGCCCTATCAGTTTTCCTGCTCTTCTGTTTCTACTATGTTCACTTAAACAGGTTACAATCAAATCACCAAGTCCACTTAATCCATAAAAAGTTTCTTTTTCTCCTCCTAATACTACGCCAAGTCTTGCTAATTCATTTAAACCTCTTGTGATTAAGGCTGCAAATGTATTATCTCCTAAATTAATGCCTGCTGCTACTCCTGCACAAAATGCAATGATATTTTTTAAAGCTCCTCCAATTTCTACTCCTTTTACATCTTTTGAAGTATAAATTCTCATTTCATTACACATAAAAGTGTCTTGTACCATTTTTAGGACATCCTCATGTTTCGAAGCTACTACTAAAACTGTTGGAATGGCAACTGATACTTCCTCTGCATGACTTGGCCCTGATAATACTCCTACTTTTGCGGTTGGTAATTCTTCCAAAATGACTTCGTCTAAAGTTTTTAAACTTTCTTTTTCAAATCCTTTTGAACATATAATTACTGGTTTGTTACCCACATATTGTTTATATTGTTTGAATGTATCTCTTGTGAATTTAGATGGTGTTACATGTAAAATAAATTCTGCTTCTTCTATAACTTCTTGAAAATCATTGGAACATACTATGTTTTCATGAATGGTTAGATTTGGTAAAAATTTACACTTTTTTTCTTCATTAATGATTCTCTTTTCCTCTTGATCAAAAGACCATATTTTAATCTGATTTCCACATCTTGCCAAATGGGTAGCTAAAGCAACTCCCCAGCTTCCACTTCCAATAATCGCTATTTTACTCATATTTATTCTCTCCTTCAACTTAATTATTATTCAATTATCTCTTTGTTTTTATGGTGTCCCTTTTTATTTTTTAAAACTAATTTTATTTTCTGTTCCATTTAATAATCTTTTTATATTACTTCTATGATTATATAACACAATCACTGCTAAAATGACACTATAAATAAAATAAGTACTTCCCTTTTTATCCTCTGTTAATATGGTATAATTTTCATTGATAAATAATGTTAGTACTGGAAATAATATGGCAGCTCCACAAGAACCTAATGATACCATTCGTGTTAAAATCATTAATGCCAATGCAAATACCAAACATATTAACCCAATTTGCCAGTTACTCATTAATAAAATTCCGAAGTGAGGTAGCGACTCCTTTTCCGCCTTTGAATCCAAAGAAGACAGGAAAAGTGTGTCCAATTACAACTGCAATACCTGCAATTTGTAGCAATAGTTCCTTGTTTGCTCCTTCTACCATATTTCCAATAATAATAGAAATCCCAATGGCTACTACTCCTTTTAAAATATCACATGCTAACGTAATAGCTGCTGCTTTTTTCCCTACTGAACGTAACATATTGGTAGTTCCTGCATTTCCACTTCCTTTTTCTCTTACATCAAATCCCGCCATTTTTTTACTGATCATGACAGAAAAATTGATACTTCCTATGCAATACGCAATGATTGCCATAACGATACCTTCTACCATTTTCTTTCCTCCTTCTTAAGTAAGTTGCCATTGGTTTCTTAAAATTTTAAATAGCAACTCTTACTAGCTTTTTAATCCCCTTTTTCTCTTACTATGATTCTAACTGGAGTACCCTCTAAGCCAAATTCTTTTCTAATTTGATTTACCAAATATCTTTCATAAGAAAAATGGAACAATTCTTTATTATTTACAAAAATAACAAATGTTGGTGGTTTTGTTGAAGCTTGTGTTCCATAATATATTTTTAGTCTTTTTCCTTTATCTGTTGGTGGTTGCACAATTGCTATTGCTTCATTAATGACTTGATTTAAAACAGAAGTGGAAATTCTCATTGCATTTTGTTCTGCCACATAATTGATTAAATCAAATAGTTTATGAATTCTTTGCCCTGTTTTTGCTGAGATAAATATTATAGGGGCATAAGATAAATATTTTAATTTATCATATACTTCTTTTTTGTATTTTTCTAAAGTTCCTGTTTCTTTTTCTAGCATATCCCATTTATTTACTACTATGATAACGCCTTTTCCTGCTTCATGTGCTTCTCCTGCAATTTTCGCATCTTGGTCTGTTACGCCTTCTGTGCTATCTATCATCATTAAGCATACATCCGCTCTTTCAACAGCTAATAGCGTTCTCATGATACTGAATTTTTCAATGGATTCTTTTACTTTGCTTTTTCTTCGAATTCCTGCTGTATCGATTAATACATATTTTCCTTTTTCATTTTCAAACTCAGTATCGATAGCATCTCTTGTGGTTCCCGCTATATCACTTACAATCGCTCGATTTTGTCCTAATATCTTATTAATTAATGATGATTTTCCTACATTTGGTTTTCCAATAACGGCTACTTTTATAATATTATTTTCTTCTTCGTTTTCTTCTTTCGGTGGAAAACTTTCATATATTTTATCTAAAACATCTCCTATTCCAATGGCATTAGAAGCTGAAATTGGATATGGCTCACCAATTCCTAAATTGTAAAATTCATAAGCTTCTTGTTTATCTTGCTCAAAATTGTCTGCTTTGTTGCATACTAAAACAATTGGTTTTTTGGATCTTTTTAACATTAATGCAATTTCTCTGTCTGCTGCTGTTACCCCTTGTTTTACATCGGTTAAGAATAGAATGACATCTGCCATTGCCACTGCTAAATTGGCTTGTTCTCTCATTTGGGATAATATAATGTCTTCCGATTCCGGCTCAATTCCTCCTGTATCAATCAATGTAAAGTTTCTTCCTCTCCAATTGGTTTCAGCATAAATTCTATCTCTTGTTACTCCTGGTGTGTCTTGTACAATGGATATTCTACTTCCTACCAAATAGTTGAAAAAGGTTGATTTTCCAACATTTGGTTTTCCGTATGATGGCTACAATTGGTTTCATTTGGTACTTTGGGGACAAGTATCCATTTTCCGTTTTCCTTGCTCCCATTCTCCTTTCCTTTTTGATAGGTATAGTATATCATATTCTAGTAAAAAAAAGCAACGCTTTTTTAAGTCAAAAAGGTTGCTTTTATTTTCTTCTTAAATTTTTGCAATTCCACCAATGATTTTACTATTTTCAGCTGTTCCTAACCAACTAGCTCCTCCAGAAACAACAATTGTGTCACCTTTTTCTAAAATTTCTTTTTGTTTTAACTTTTCAATTCCTGCTTCTACTATATCATTAATGTTTTCTTTCTTCTCTATATAAACTGGTACTACATTCCATACAATTGCTAATTGATGGTAGGTTCTTTTATTATCCGTAATAGCTAAGATTGGGCATCCTACTCCCATTCCTGCAAATTTTCTGGCTGTATCTCCTGTATTTGTATAACATACAACCGCATCGGCATTTAAGTTCATTGCCATAACAGCTGTTGAATAAGCAATTTTACTTTCTAAATCACTCATATCAATGTTTTCGTTTTCTCTAAATTTTTTCCAATAATCAATATCATTTTCTACTCTGTTAGCTATTTTTACCATAGTTTGAACACACTCAACAGGATATTTTCCCATGGCACATTCTCCTGATAACATGATAGCACTTGTTCTGTCATAAATAGCATTGGCAACGTCACTTGCTTCTGCTCTTGTTGGTAATGGATTATAGGTCATAGTTTCTAGCATTTGTGTAGCAGTAATAGCTGGTTTATTAGCTTTATTTGATAATTTAATAAATCTTTTTTGCATAACTGGTGGTTCTGTAAAATCTGTTTCTGTTGCCATATCACCACGAGCAATCATTTGAACATCAGCATTCTCAACGATTTCTTCCATGTTTTCTAGCCCTTCGACATTTTCTACTTTTGTAATAATTTTAATATCTTTTCCACCATTTTCATCTAATACTTTTCTTACTTGGTCAATATCATCTTTGTTTCTTGCAAATGACATAGCAACATAGTCATAGTTTTGTTCACAAGCTGTTTTTAAGTCATTAATATCTTTTTCTTTTAAGGCTGGTAAACGTACAGCTGTTCCTGGTAAGTTAATGGTTTTTCTACTTCCTAATCCATTTCCATGTACAACGGTACATACAATATCTTTACCAACAATTTCATCAATTACTAATTCAATCGCTCCGTCATCAATTAATACTTTGCTTCCTGGTTTTACATCTTTATATAATTCTTTATAAGATACAGATACTTTGTCTTTATCTCCTACTATATCTTCATTTACTAATGTGAATTTTTGTCCATCTTCTAATTTGATTTTTTCATTTTTCCCAGTTACTAGCATACCTGTTCTAATTTCTGGACCTTGCATATCCAATAACAAAGAAATTGGAAGATCCATTTCATCTCTTAATCGAATAACATCTAATGTTTTTTCTGATTGTTCTTCCCAACTACCATGTGAGTAGTTAATTCTTGCTACATTTAACCCTGCTTCAAATAATTCTTTCAATTTGTGTTCACTAGCTGGACCTATAGTTCCAACAATTTTTGTTTTCTTTAAATCTTTTTTCATTTCTAAATTCATTCCTTTCTTGAGGTTTAATACCCCTCTCTTAATAAAAATCAATTTGCATTATATCATATGTTGTTTACAAATTTCAACATTTTTTATAGATTTTTTTATGATTTTTGGGATGTCCTTAGTAGTGCGAGCATTAAGCGAGCTTACCGATAAATAATACCTTTAAAAATCATATTTCATTCCAAGCTATCTCAGTTCAATCATAGCGTGCAATATCTGCTCATCTTCACTTTGTATTACTACAATATGTTTACCACATTCATAAGTATATTTACAAATCACTGTATCGCCTAATTTTATTTCTTTTTTATACATAATTCGTATTTCATCAAAAGGTCTTTGGTTGTATACTTCTTCTGGCAATGTTTCATAAGCAATATCTAAATAATATAGATTATGCATATGACCGATTACATCTATATCTTTTCTTTTTACTTCATATATTATACTACTTTTATAATTTTCTGGTGCCTTTATTTTTTCAATTTCTTTTTCTTGAAAAACTGATTTTTCTATTTCAGACTCATATCTGTCTGCCATTTCTTGCTGTACTTTTTCTATCTTTCCTGTTTGATTGTTAATTAATAACCATTTTGAAGAAGCGATAACACATAGCTTGTTTTTCTCATCGTAAACCTCAAAATCACGGTAAGCATAGCATTTTGCAATATACCTTGACCAAGTATGAATATCTAAAACTTGTCCATATTCTGGTCTTTTTATAACTTTTACTTTCCAATCTAATAAGATCCAAGATAGATGCGTTTTTTCGGAAGTTTCAATTCCATATCCTACACGATCTGAATGATAGGCCGCTACATTTTCTAAATACTCTAATATTGCTATATTACTTACTTCTTTTCCTTTCCATACATCTTTTAGTCCTACTTTGAATTTTTCTTTATAAATCATTTTGTTTCCTTTCTTTTTTCATTTAGCGTGTCTTGTCAAATTAATATCCTGGTTTTTCTAATAATTTAAACATATTCTTTTTATATTCTTCTACACCTGGTTGGTTAAATGGGTTAACACCTAATATCATTCCTGACACAGCACAAGCTTTTTCGAAAAAGTAAATTAATTCTCCTAAATTAATCTCATCTAATTTGGTCATACTAATTTGTAGATTTGGTACCTTCCCTGTTACATGTGCTTTTATGGTTCCTTCCATAGCTTTTTTGTTGACATAGTCTAATCCTTTTCCTGCTAGATAGTTTAAGCCATCTAAGTTGTCATCGTCTGGATGAATGGTTATATCTGAATTTGAATTTTCAATTGTTATTACTGTTTCAAATAGACGTCTTTCTCCTTCTTGAATATATTGTCCCATAGAATGTAAATCGGTTGTAAAGTCAACTCCTGCTGGAAAAATCCCTTTTCCTTCTTTTCCTTCACTTTCTCCATATAATTGCTTCCACCATTCCGTGAAGTAATGCATTTTAGGCTCATAATTGACTAATATTTCCGTATTCTTATTTTCTTTATATAGAATATTTCTAACAACTGCATATTGGTAACATTCATTGTATTTTACATTAGCATCGTTGTATCTTTCTTGACCAATTCTAGCTCCTTCCATTAATTTGTCAATATCAATTCCTGCTACGGCAATAGGAAGTAATCCTACTGCTGTTAAGACAGAATATCTACCACCAATATTATCTGGTACTATGAATCGCTCATATCCTTCATTTTCAGCTAATGTTTTTAAAGCTCCTTTTTCCTTATCCGTTGTTGCATAAATCCTACTTCTTGCTTCATCAATTCCATATTTATTTTCTAATATTTCTCTAAAAATTCGAAAGGCTACTGCTGGTTCTGTTGTTGTTCCTGATTTTGATATGACATTGACAGAAAAATCTTTGTTTCCTATATATTCAATTAATTCATTGATATAATTAGGACTTAAATTGTTTCCTACGTATACTATTTGAGGATATTTTCTTTGTTTACTAGAAAGCATATTATAAAAGGAACTTGTTAAACTTTCTATCACTGCTCTAGCTCCTAAATAGGATCCACCTATTCCAATAACAACTAAAATGTCAGATTCTTTTTTGATTTTTTCCGCTGCTTTTTTGATTCTTGCAAATTCCATTTTACTATAGTTTGTTGGTAATTCAAGCCATCCTACAAAGTCTTTTTCATCATTTGCTCTTTTATGCAAATCTTTATGTATTTTTTCTACTTGCTCTTGGTATTCTAAAATACTTTTTTGTGTGATTTCACTGTTTTTTAAATCTAATTTTATTTCCGCCATATAAAAATTTCTCCTTTCTTTCTCTTTGCTTATTATATAGAAATAGAAAAGAATTTTCAAGTATTATACAAGAAAAAGCAAACTTACTTTTATCAGTTTGCTTTTCTTTTTTTATTATTTGTTAATCTCTTCTTTCTATTCTGAAAAGTTGTCAAAGATTAAAATTGGAATCATGCCTCTTTTGTTCTTACTACATTGTTTTTTGATAACTTTCTAGAGAAGTTCCTCCACTTGCTTTTTTCATTTGAAGTGGTATGACATAAGCTGCTGTTTGTTCCAAATCTTCATAAGAAATATCTTCTTCAATTGAATATACCTTTTTCTTATTTTTTTGTTTCTTAAATGCTTTAAAATCAATAATATTTCTGTTTTTCGTTTCTTGTTTTTCTTCTTCCATTACTGTTAATTGTGTTTCTACTTCATTTGTTTTCATTTTATTGGACAATTCTAAATAACTATCTTTTAGATTGGTAAGCATTTCATTAATTTGAACGATTTGTTCTGTATAATCAATTTTAGTAATTTCTTGCTCTAATAATTTTTGGGTTTCTTCTTGCATTTCTGTTATCTTTTGGCTAACTAATAATTGGATTTGTTGTTCTGTATTTTTTTCGTCTTTTATGGTATTCATTAGCTTTTCTGTATTGTTTTTTATTACTTCTTTTATCATTTCATTCGTATTTAATTTTGTTTGTTCCAATTGATTGTATAGCTTTTCTATTTCTTGTTTATGATTCATTTTGGCAATTTCTTGCTTAATAATATCTCCTACCTGCTCTTTGGTAAATTGTTCTTGCGTTATAATAGAAATTTGTTGTTTAATAATTTCTTCCATTTGTTCTTTTGTTAATTCTTTTTGCTTAATATCAGAAATTTCTTCTTTTATAACATTTTCTATTTGTTGTTTTGTTAATTTTTCTTCTTGTATTCTTTCTATTAAAAGTTCTATATAACTTGTGTCTTTGATGTCATCTGCTAATTGATTGTAATTATTTTTTACTTCTTTTATCTCACTATAAATACTATCCATTTCCTGTTTTACAATATTTTCAACTTGTTCTTCTGTTAATTTCTCATCTTCCATTCTTTTTAATAAAGCTTCTATATTACTATCTTCTTTTTCACTTTTTTCCTCTTTTACTTTTGTTTCGGTACTTTCTTTGCTATCTTCTATGTCTTCTTCAAACGCTTTTTCTTCCACTCTTAAAATAGCTTGTTTCATCATTTCATCTACTGGAATCATTTGTTTTGTTTCAACTTCTTCTACCTTGACTTCGTCTGTATGCCCATAATAATAGCCTTTACTATATAACTTTCCAGCTACTCTTTTTTTGTTTAAAATAGCTCCAATAATCTCTCCATCTACCATCTGAATTGATTTTTTTACTTCATTAAAATCATTCATTTTTGTTCTTTCTGCATTGGCTACCAAAACGGTTGAATCTACAATCGTTGATAAGATAATACTATCGGTTACTAATTTACAAGGTGGTGCATCAATAATAATAATATCATAAATATTTTTTAGTATCTCTAATAATTCTTTCATATGTTCTGATTCCAATAATTCGGATGGATTTGGTGGTATGTTACCATTGGTTAAAATATGTAAATTTGGCATTTGCGTTTCTTTGATATATTTTTTCCCTAATAAAATGTCTTCTTTTTTATCTCCTGTCATTTCATATAAATAATTAGAAAGACCTTCTGTATTTGCTACTTTGAATATTTTGTGTGCTCTTCCCTTTCTCATATCGGCATCCATTAATAAAACCTTTTTGTCGGTTTCTGCAAAGGCGGTTGCTATATTAGCAGAAACCCAGCTTTTTCCTTCTCGTGGTGTACAACTTGTAATTAATATGGTTTTAGCATTTTTCGCAGAGTTCATATATAAAATATTCGTTCTTATGGTATTAATACATTCTGTAACATAAGATTTCGCATTCTCTCTGTTTACAATTTCTCCAGTTTTATCTTGATTCATGGGAATACTTCCCAATGATTTTAATTGAATATATTTTTCTATTTCTTCTTCTTTTTTTATGGTATTATCAAATAGATAAAAGATAATTACAGTCGCAAATGATACCCCTATTCCCATAGCAAAAAATAGAATCATATCTTTTATATGATTAATATTATATGGTTTCTCTGGTAATTGGGCTTCATCTACTACTCCAATATTATCTAAGTGATATATTTCTTTTATTTCTTTTAAAAACACTTCATCAAATTCTTTTGCTATCTCCATCGCTTTTTGCGGATCGATGTCTGTTACAGCAACTTGTATTACATACGTATCTTTCATTACTGTAATTTTCATCTCTTTTAATAATTCTTCTTCTGTCATATCTAGTCCCAAATTATTAATAATTTGCTTAATTACTTTTGAGTTTTCTCCAATACTACGATAAGTTTCAATTAATCCTGAATTTAGTGTTAAATCTGCATTGACTGCTATGTCAGATGTCATGATTACTTTTCCTTCTGATGTACTGTTTGGTATTAATAATAAGGTTGAGGTCGCTTTATATTTTGGTACTACATAGTGATAGGAATAGATATATCCTATTAATGTAAAAATTATTAAAATAAATAGGATTACTAGCTTTTTACTTTTTATCATATCTAATATTCTTGTTATTTCAATATTTTCATTTTTTACCATTTTCTTACCCCCTATCCTATATTATACCTTATTTTCCAAATTATTGCAACAGTTTATGTTAATTTAATGTGAAATAACCTCCTCCATTACCTTTGCTAAATATTTCATACTGGTTAAACATTGTTCTAATGTATTTCCTGTTGCACCAACTTCAATAATATTAGCATATTTTGCTGTATGTTGATTATATCTTGATTTTGTTAATGTTATAGGTTTAAACAAACCTGGATACATCTCTTCTGCTTTCTCTTGAATTTTAATGGCAAATTTTAAATTCTGATTCCAATTAGGATGCCATAAACCTCCATTATTGGTTCCTACCACAAACATAATTTGTGCTGCTACATCGTTTTCCCCTATTTTTACAGTAGGTGCATAATCACTTCTACTACCTATGGCATCTCTATGTACATCAATTACGATATCAGAAGAATTTGTTTGCAATATATTTTCTACTGTTGCTAAAGAACGTGTATAGGAACCATTATAAGCTGGATAATCATGATAAGAAGTATCATGAACTACCTTATAATTATATTGCTTTAATTGGTTTTCTAATTCGGTGCCAACTCTTGTAACCGTATAATTTAAATCAGTTGTTCGAAAGTTTCCTGTTGGTGTATATGGATAGGCTTCACTTGAAGTATAGCTTTCGCAACTATGAGTATGAAATAATACAATGTTTTTATTTTCAATGGTAATATCTGGCTGTAACATTTCATTGGTTAATTCATATTCTGTCTCATTTTTTATTTTAACTTTACCATATTCTGTATTATAGTTTTCTTTTATCGGATTATTGGTAATTACTTGTGTTGCTAAATCTGTCTGTGCTACTTCTATTTTTTCCTCCGTTTCTGATTCTTGCTCTTGTTTTTGATTGGCTAATTTTTCTTTTTTTTCTATGTTCTCCATTCCTTTTATAGTACTAATTTGTGTTTTTAAAATTTCTTGTAAGAACGTATCCTCTGTTATCTCGTCCTCTTCTTCTGCTATTTTTTTATATTCTTCGTTAATATTTGACATGGTTGGAATTGTTTGATCTAAACAACTTATCATAGCATTTTCAGATACTAATTTTTGTACCATTTTTTCTTCTTTCGCATTTTGGGGAAAATATTTGCTAATGGCTATGATTGCTATTATGGTTATTACCATTCCTAGCATGTACTTTCTAATATCTTTCATTTTTAGTACTGTAACATTAAACATATCATTTCTCCTTGTCCTTGTTCAAAATTCTCCTACCTATATGTATATTCAAAAGTTGTTCTTTTATGACAAGAAGAGTAAATCTTATGTTTTTTAATAGACTTTGATTTCCTTACACAACAAAAAAATAGTACTTTTAGGTACTATTTTCTCTTCCTTTTTATAAAAGTTTATACTTTTTTCCAAAACCAATCCAAGCTATTATCAATACTTTTCTTTCCTTCTGCTTTTGCCTCTATATCATCTACCCATAAATAAGCAAAGAAAGTAATTAAAACAAATATAAAATCAATCGCTATGCATCTGGATAAAGTTGTTAGCATATATCTAAATTCTTCTGACAAGGTAGCAATTTGTGCTACATGTATGATTAAAATAATTAAATAAGCAAATAATGTAATAGCGCCTATATAACTCTTTTTTACTTCTTGTGCTAAAAATACTAATAATACGGTTGCTGCTAACATTAATATTAAGGTTAGTGGATTTGATATATCAAAAACAAACATCTTTAACCCTCCATTTTCTTTTGTATATCTATTTCTATGTTAACATTATTTTCTTCTTTTATCAATCTTTTTGCCTTATTTTTTTTTTACATTTATGTTACATATGTTACAAATCCTAAATACATTTATTCTTCATTATTTGTTAATCCGCTTTTTAACGAGAGAAATTGTAAAGTAAAATTCTATTTTAATTTTTGTTCTAATAAATCTGCTATTTCTTTTGCTTTTTGATTAATATACTCTTGATCTTCTCCTTCTATCATAACTCTTACTAATGGTTCTGTTCCAGAAGGTCGAATCAATACTCTACCATTTCCTGCAAATTCTTTTTCTAATTTTTCTATGGCTTCCTTTATCGTAACATCTTTATCATAATCATATTTTTTATTACTATTTACTTTAGCATTTACCAAAACTTGTGGATATAGTTTCACCATATCACCTAATTGAGAGGCTTTCTTTTTTGCTTCTAATATTGATTTAATTAGCATTAAAGAAGTTAAAATTCCATCTCCTGTTGGATTATAATCTAATAAAATTATATGTCCTGATTGTTCTCCACCTAAATTGAATCCCTCTTTTAACATTTCTTCTAAAACATAACGATCTCCTACTTTGGTTTGTAAAAGCTCTAATCCATTGTCTCTTGCATATTTATTGAGACCTAAATTACTCATAACCGTTGCCACAATCGTGTCTTTGTTTAATCTTCCTTTTTCTCTTAAATTATTAGAAATAATGGCTAATAATTTATCACCATCTATTTCATTTCCTTTTTCGTCCACTGCTAAACATCTATCGCCATCTCCATCATAAGCTACGCCTAAACTTAATTTGTTCTCAATCACAAATTTTTTAAGAGCTTCTAAATGAGTAGAACCACAATTTTCATTAATATTGATTCCATCTGGCTTATTATTGATAATTTTATAAGGTATTCCTAATGCTTTAAAAACTTTTTCTGCTACTACAGATGTTGCTCCATTGGCTGTGTCTAGTCCAACTACAAAATCATCTGTTATGTTTTTGTCGATTACTTCATCAAAATGCTTTCTAAAAAAGTATACATATTCTTCCATTAAATCTAAAGCATATTCTGAAACACCAATTTTGTCATTAACAGCTGTTAAATCATCTAATTTTCCTGAATCCATCACTTCTTCAATTTCTTCTTCTAAGGTATCTGGAATTTTCATACCTTTATTACTAAAATATTTAATTCCATTGAATTCATAGGTATTATGAGATGCTGAAATAACAACACTCGCATCTGCTTTCAATTTTCTTGTTAAATACGCAACCGCTGGTGTTGGAATGACTCCCAATAATTTTACATTAGCTCCATAACTTAGAAAACCTGCTACCATCGCACTTTCTATTAAGGTTCCTGATATACGCGTATCTCTTCCAATTAAAATCGTTGGTGTATGATCGGTATGTTTGGATAAAACATAGGCCCCCGCTTTTGCTACTTTGTATACCAAACTTGGTGTTAATTCTGTATTGGCAATTCTTCTAATTCCATCTGTTCCAAAATATTTTCTCATATTTTTACTTCCTTCCTAAAGGTTAAATCTGGTTGAAAAAGAATAAAATTTGCACTGTCAAAATTGTATTCTTTTTCAACCAGAAACTCTCCTTATTTGCTCATCTTCATAATTAGTTTTTCTTTCATGGTTAATTCTATTTTATTCGGCTCTTCTATTTCTATTCTTTTATTTTTCAAAGCTAATTTAGGATTTCTTGTTGTTAATTCTTCTAATTTTTCTTTTCCTATGATTTCGGTTAATTTTTTTAGTATTTCTGGTATTCTAGGATAAATCGTATTGGCTCTATGTACATCACTTCCGAAAAAATGTACCATATCATTTTCTAACATTTTTTTTACAATTACTTTTGCCCTTTTTCCATAATAGCCATCTATACTAGCATAATTACATTGCATTAATACGCCTTTTTCAATTAATTCATTAATTAATTCTGGGGATTGTTGTACAAAAGTATATCTTTCTGGATGGGCTAATACAGGCACTAATTTGTTTTGTAGCATTTCATACACAACATTATATAAATTTAATGGTTCAATATTGAGTGGCATTTCAAAAAGTATATAACTTGTATCATTTATGGTAGAAGCTTTTCCTTCTTCTAATAATCGCATGATATTTTCTGACAAATATATTTCATTTCCTAAATATAATTTCATTTCTCTATTTTCTTCTTGCAATTTTTGATAAATTATATTAATCCATACCTCTCGTTCTGGTGTATTGGTTTCGTAATATCCCTCCATATAATGAGAGGTAGAAATGATTGCTTCAAACCCTACTTTTTTAGCTTCTTCTACTAATTCCATTGTCTCTTCTATACTTTTTGCTCCATCATCTATATTGGGTAATATGTGTGTATGAAAGTCAATCATTTTCTTCTCCTTTTTCTTCTTCCTTCTCTTTTTCTTTCTCTTTTTTAGCATTTTCTTTTTCTAAATATTCATTCATCTTTTTTAGTATGTCATTAGTCTTTTCTTTTGCCCTTTTTTCTTCCTCTTCGCGTTCTTTTTGCTTTTGATCTATTTCTTTTTGCCTAACATCTACTTGTTCTGTTGGTTCTGTAAGTTCTTTTGCTGGTTCTATTGCTTCTGGCTTAGTTTCTTTTGCCTTAGTTGTTTTCTTTTTGGTGGTGGTTTTCGTATTTCCTGTCTTGGTACTTGCTGTTTTTTGGGTGGTTTTCTTTGCACTTGTTTCCGTTTTTGTGGCCTCTGGTTTAACTACTTCTTCTGTTGTTTCTACTTTCTTTTCTTGTTCTTTTATGCTTTTAACTGGTATTTCTCTTTGTGGTATATTATCATCTTCTAATCTATCAGAGTGCTCTCCATAATAATAATATTTCTTTTCGTATTTTTTCCCTGATATTGGCATTTTGTTAACTACTACTCCTGTTAATTTTCCTCCTACATTTTGTATGCTCTTAATGGCTCTTTCTAAAGCGTCTTTTTTGGTTAATTTATGAGCTGTTACTATAATGGTAGAATCTACAATTCTTGATAAAATAACCGCATCGGTTACCAATTCACATGGTGTACCATCAATAATAACAATGTCAAAGGCTTGTTTTAACTTGTCTAATAACTTTATCATTTTAGGTGATACCAATAATTCGGAAGGATTTGGTGGGATACTTCCTGCTGGCATTAAATATAAATTTGGTACTTCCGTTTTTCGTATACAGTCTAAAATTTCATCGGTTATGTTTTCTTTTTTACTGATTCCAACTTGTGATAAATAGTTAGATAGTCCCGGTGTTGGAGGTGTGTCAAATATGGTGTATTGTCTTCCTTTTCTCATGTCAGCATCTACTATTACTACTTTTTTTCCGGTTTGTGCAAATGTAACTGCTAAATTAGAGGCTATCCAACTCTTTCCTTCTCCTGGAAGAGTAGATGTTACTAATAATGTTTTTGTTTTTTCATCTGTGTTGATAAATTGTATATTGGTTCTTAGGGTTCTAAATATTTCCGATATAGGAGATTTTGGATCTCCATGTGCTACCACTTCTCTTTTCATTATCTCTTGTATTTCCTTTCATTATTTAATTTTTCTATCATTGGTATAGATGCTAAAACTGGTATGTTGAAATTAGTTTCAACGTCTTCTGGTGTTTTTATCGTAGTGTCTAACATACTTGATATGATTACATAAATAACGGCTATTACTAATCCTATTCCTATCGACATAATAGCATTTTTCACATGATTGATATTGGATGGTACAGATGATATTTCCGCTTCATCTACAATCTGAACATTATTGATATTATAAATTTCTTTTACTTTTTCTGTAAAAACCTTCGCAATTTCATTTGCAATTTTAGCAGCATTAGATGGATTTTCGTCTTCTACGGTTATTTCTATTAATTCTGTATTTTTTACTGAACTTACTTTTACATGCTTTCTTAATGTGTCTTCATCGACCGAAACTTTTAAGTTGTTAATAACTTCTCTTAATATGTTTTTACTTTTTACTAATTCACTATAAGTAGAAACTAATTTTGAATTGATCGTAATATCTGTTGCCGTTATCGTGGTATTGATGTTATTTTCGGTATCTTCTGATGATGCTAATACTAAGGTTGTGGATGAACTATACATTGGGGTTGTAAATTCTGATGTATAAATAATTCCTCCAATCATAAATACCAAGATAATTATTATTATTTGTATTTTTTTACTCCAAAACATGTTAAACATTTCTTTTAAGTCGATTTCTTCCATTTCTCTTGTTTTCCTTTCTCTTTTTTCATTCGTTATATTTCATTATATAGTATACCCTTAACTTGATTTTTTTGCAATATTTTTATTATTTATTTTTTAATATTTTATCTAAAATGATATTATAATACAAAAATTACTGTTATTCATTAAAATTTATCTATGTTTTTTGTGTTTCTCCCTAATTTGCAATTTTAGTTTTCCATTGTAAGTCTGCTATCTCATAGTTTATTTTGCTATGTTCTACTTCATGTCTTTGTATATAGTCCTCTAATATCTTTGTTCCTTTGTCTACTTTATCTCCTATGTCTTTTATCATCTCTTTTAGTTCATTCTTGCTTTCTATTTGATTCTCTAAAATGTGTGATAAGTTGACATCTTTTATCATATGTATTTGATCTTTTACTTCTTTATTTGTTGTATTGATAGCACTTTTAATTTCTTGGTTGTCTTTTTGAATATTCTTGATTTCAGATTTCATTTCTTTATTGTCCTTTTCTATTCTGTCTAGTCTACCATTCATCTCCTTATTGTCCTTTTCTATTCTGTCTAGTCTACCATTCATCTCCTTATTGTCTTTTTCTATTCTGTCTAGTCTACGATTCATCTCTTTATTGTCTTTTTCTATTCTGTCTAGTCTACCATTCATCTCTTTATTGTCTTTTTCTATTCTGTCTAGTCTACCATTCATCTCTTTATTATTCTTTTCTATTCTGTCTAGTCTACCATTCACTTCTTGATTGTTTTTTTCTATTTGAATTTGTATATTTTTCAATAGTTCTTCCATTGCCATCATTTTCCTCCTCTCTTTTTAAGTTATTTATATCTATTTATTATATACTTCTCTTTGTTAATTTTTTGAAATAAATAAGTTTGATATAAATTTTTCTTGAATAAAATTACAATTAGACTAAAAAACCTTTATCTTTATTTTTTTGTTACAACAAAAAACATAGATAAATTATGTTTGTATTCTAACATATTTATCTATGTTTTTCAACTATTTTATGATTTTTTATTTTCTTTTTATCATCTTCGTTAATAATTCTTTATAATACTTAAACTCCTCTGTTTTACAAAATAATAACAAATGCACTATATTAGGAATAACACATACTAGCATTAAATTGATCACAATTTGTAATATATTATCATTAACTGGTACACAACTAATAACAAAATAAGTTATGGAAACTGATAAAAACGTTCCCATTAAATAAGGTATATAATCTTTTATATATTGCCCATAATTTCTATCAAATAGTGGTACATACACAAATTTGGGATAACTATAAAAAAACAAAATAAAGGTACTAATAATGGTTCCTATAAACACACCCATTAATCCAAATATTTTTACTAAAATAATAGATGCTACAATATTAATTAAAGATTCCCATAATGGTACATATCTATCTTCATAAAATATGCCAGCTGCCTCTTTAAAGGTATTACATGTTTTTCTCATACCTTGTAAATAAAAGTTAATCACTAATGCAATTAAAACACCTAAAGGCAGTATAAATTCACTACCAATCCATACCCTAACAAATGGTTCTATGACACATAACAATCCTGTAGATGCAAACGCATAGATCCAAGAATTGAAAAATAAAATATTTTTATAAACAGAATATGACTTATTCTTATCACTTTCTACTAATAAATTCCCTACACTCGCTGTAATCGAATTGAACACTTGTGAAAATAAATTATTTAAAGCTTGTATAATCAGATTATAATTAGAATATAATCCTACTGTTACTACTCCTAAAAAAGTAGAAATAATAATATTATCAGTTCCCAAAACAATAAAGCTACCAATTTTATGATATACTAATCCGCTTCACCTTTGTGAAAATACTTTTTCTTACTTTTTTATCTAAGGCTTTTACCTGTTTATCTTTAATATAGGGGTACTTATAATTGGCAATTATAGTAATTGCCATATTTTCTAATATACGACATACTATTTTTATCCATAGATAGAAAATATAATTTTTGCTTTGTATTAATATTGTTAATTGTAACATATTCATTACAATTAAATAACCAATATGTACTATATTTACAATATAAGTTTTTTGATTGGCATATAAAATAGAACGTTTATACGTTAATAAATAAGAAGCTACAATGTCCATTAAAAATAAGAGATAGATAAAATTAATACTTTCTGTAATATTAACTTCTCCTACTATAAAACGTAAAAATGGTATTAATAATAATCCAATGATAGCTATGATAAACCCTATTACTCTATAACCAACTTTGTAAAATAGCATTAAAGATTTTATTTTGTCTTTGTCATCTTCTGCAATTGGTTTGTATAAATGGTAAATAATGGCAGATCCTAACCCTAACTCTATAATGCCAAGCATAGAAAGAATATTCGTAAATAAACCATTAATTCCTAAATATTCCGTTCCTAAAGTTTGTATGAATATTCTTTGTGCTATAAATCCTATTACAATAGTAATTAAGTTCATAATAATTGCTACTATTACATTTTTAATTGAATTGGTTGAACGCATTTTATCTCCTTATTAATTTCTTTATTTTTTTGCCTGGTAGGTAAATCCTTTTTATATATTTAAGTATTTTTTCTACATTCCCTTGATAAATGTTTTTTATAACATATTTATGATTTTCTCGCTTAGATAATTTTAATAATTCACCTAATTCGATTTTCTGACGCATTTGTTCAAATTCTTCTTGTTTTAATAACTTTTTTATTTCTTGATAGACTTCTTCTCTTTTTCCTTCTCGAATTCCAAAACTTGCAAATTCAATGATTCGATTTTTTAAATCTCTTATAGTTTTATTAATTGCTAATTTTTGGTATTTTCCTTTATTAGTAATATTTTGATATTCTTCTATTAGATGAATCGCTTCTATTTGACTTTTATAAGCATTGTTTAATTTCGTCAGCAACTTTTCATAGTTTTTTTGATTTGTAATACTATCATTGGTTGTTCGATAATGATATAAGTAGTCTGGTATTAGCAAAATAGATTTTATATTTTTATACATACTTAAATTAAGAATATAATCTTCTCCATAATTAATGTTAATATCAATATCTTTTAGCTCTTGAAAATACTTTTTTTCTACTAATTGATTCCATATAGATGATAGTTGATAACTTCCAAATAAATTAGGATATATTTTTTCTTCTAGTTCTCCTAGTTCTATATACTCAATTTTATCATTGAAACTTATTTTATCTTCTTCATCTTTATAATAGTTTTGACATCTAACAATATTTGAATGGTACTTCTGTTTATATTGATACATAATTTCTATTGCATTTTTTTCAATCCAATCATCTGCATCTAAAAAATAAATATAGTTAGCGGCTGCTTTTTTTATTCCTTTCATTCTAGTATAAAAGATTCCTTTATTTTGTTGTTTGATTATTTTTATCCTGTCATCCTTTTTAGCATATTGTTCTATAATAGCTTGACTATTATCTGTTGCTCCATCTATTATGATAAGAATCTCTAAATTTTTGTAAGTTTGCTCTATCACACTTTCTATACATTTTCCTATATATTTTTCTGTATTATATACTGGTATAATAATGGTTACCTTTTCCATTTTTCTCTCCTATTAATATGGTCTTGGTTCTGTATTAAAATATGTTTGATAGCTATAATATTCATTTTCAGCAGCAAAAATTGTTAAAAATAAACAAGCACTTACCAATAGTATAACAATCAAAAACATATACGATTTCTTTTCCTTCTGCGTATATTTTATCATAAACATTGTAGGCATAATGGTAATAACAAATTGATATAAATATAATGCAATTCTATTAATTGTCCAATTATTAACTGAAAAGATACTAACTATAATTCCTACCATCAACAAAGATATCCTTTTATAAGCTTCTTCATTATCTTGTTTAATCTCTTCTTTTTTTGAAATTAGAATAGCAACAATAGCAATATACACTAAAGCATATCCAGCTGCTCCTATTGTTTCTTTTAACATAGAAGAATAGGTCACTGTATTAATAAAATAAGTCTGATATCTTGCTAATATTGTTAAAGATCCTACTACCATCCCAATTATATTATAAGCAAAAAAACTAATAATCCCTATTCCAATGCATATAGTTAGATTTTTATAAGAAGGTTTTACTATTCTGGATACTACCATTAAGATGGCTGCAATAATTGCTGTTGTATGAAAAGTAGTAGCTAATAAAGTAGCTATTGCAAACCTTATCTTTTTGTTTTTTGCTAAACATTCGTAAGCATAGATCATTATTAACATTGCCATAATTTGTTTTAATATATTGTTAGATATAGCAAAAAATCCTAACAGCATATAGCACATAAAACCTATACTTGGTTTTTGTGTCTTTTTTCTCATATAAATGATTATACTTGGATATATGATACATGCTACCATCCAAAATAAAGCATAAGGAAAATCAGTTATCCTTTTTAGAATAAAACCTAATACATATAATCCAAATTGACTATTGGATTGCACTACATCATAAATACTATCTAAATTCACAAGCCAATTATTATAGGCTACGTAGTATGTATAATAATCAGATCCAACATTACATCTTATTCCTGTTACTAGAATTAATATTATTATCATAATAATATCAATTGGTTGTATTCTTTTTGTTTTTTTATCAAATATCGTGTATAATACAATACACATAATTGAAAATACAGTATACAACATATCATACATTATCATTTGTGTTTTCATTTTTTATCCTTCCTTTAATTCATTTGTAAATAAATTTTTTCCATTTTCTTTGTTGTGTCTATTATATCATATTTTTTGTCTTTTACTATATCTACTTTATTTTCTCTTTCATAATTTTTATTATTCCATATTATTTCTGCCCATTGCTTAGGTTTTTCTTCCAAAGAAATGAATTTTACTAAATCTGTCACGTTAATATTTTCTGCTATGATATCAGAAAGAAAACAACGCAAACCTGTAACTTGTGCTTCTAAAGCAGCTAATCCAAATCCTTCAAATAGAGATGGAAAAACAAATACATCCATTGCTTGTAAAAAATCATTTACATTTTTTCTATTTCCTAAAAAAACTACTTTTTTTTCTATTTTAAGTTCTAGTACTTTTTCCTCTATTTTATTTTTTAATTCTCCATCTCCTAATAATAATAATATCGCATTTTCTTCTTTTTTTAAGATTTCTTTAAATATCTCCAATAAAAATATATGATTTTTAGCTGAAGATAAACGTCCTACATGACCTACAACAAATTTATCTTCTATTTTTAATTCCTTTCTTATCTTTTGTCTCATCTTTTCATTCCATCTATATTTATCTACATAAATACCATTTGTTACAATTTCACATTCATTATCTTGATTTGTATTTTCAGAAAACATCCATTCTTGTGCTTCTTTACTGCAAGCTAACTTAATGGTTGCTATTTTAGTAATCTTACTTTTTAATAAGTGTTGTACAATTTTTCTTTTATTAACATCTGTATCTGAACTATGTGAATGTATCATTATATTGTGGATTTTATATTTCTTGGCTAATCTAGCATCAAAATAAGAAATAGCATATCCACAATGTATATGTATTGCTTTATATTTATTAGCATTTTGGTTTAATATTTTTTTCATTTGCTTACAATATTGAAAATAATGTTTGATAGATGGAACTCTATATACTACGCCACCTAATTCATTTACCTCATTTTCAAAACAATTTCCGCCTTTTCCATGTATTAGGAAATCAAATTGAATTTTATTTCTATCCATATTTCTGTATATATTCATAATAAAAGTTTCAATTCCACCATAGCTCATATTTCCTGGTATACATTGTAATATTCTAATTGGTTCATTCATTATTTTTCTCCTTAAATATAATTTTTGATACTCTTTCAGCTGCTCTTTTTTCTACTACAATATATTCTTCCTTAATCTTTCTTGTATGTTCTATTTGTTTTGGTAAATCCATATTTTTAATTGTCTCCACTAATTGCTCTTGTGTTTTGATAACGCCATCAAAAAATACTTCATCCAAGTTTAAATACGTACCTCTTTCTTTAACATATTGTTCATAATCATAACCAAAACATAATATTGGTCTTTCTAGTATAGCATAATCCCAAACCACACTAGAATAATCTGATATTAAAATATCGGCTATCATCAATAAATCATTTATGTATGGATATTCAAAAGCATTAATAATAAAGGAATTATCCTTTGGAATTCCTAAAAGCTTACCAACTAAATAATGTGCTGTTACTACTAATACATATTCACTTGATAGTTCTTTTCTCATCTGTTCAAAATCAAATGGACTTTGAATAATATTATCTAGACTATTATCTTTATAAAATTCCCTATAAGTAGGTGCATATAAAATAACTTTTTTATCTAATGGAATATTTAATTTTTGTTTTATTGCTAATACTTTTTCGTTTTTAATTTTGTATAATTCATCATTTCTTGGCAACCCTGTTTCATAAAAATGTTTTTCTTCTGTTTGCCATGCTCTAACTAATATTTCCTTTTCTTTCTTTCCTTCTATAAAAATCATATCAAATTTTTCTTGCTTTTTAGAACGGAAAGATTGGTTCTTTTGGTCCATATCAATACCTAATTTTTTTATTCCAGCCATACCATGTTGTAATAATACATCTACATGTTTCTTTTCCTTTATACTTAAACCTCTCTTTACAGAAGAATTCGTAATCCAATATTTTGATTTCAATACTGTCATGTAATAAGAAATGGTATCAATCTTTACCTTCTCATGATCTGGAATAAAATCAAAATCATTTGGGTGAATAAATGCCCATACACATTTTATATGTTGATAGTCTGGCTGTGTTTTCATATATTCATAGATAAATCGTGGACTATCATCATATCGTTTTCCTCCATAAACTACAAATAACGCTTGTTCTTCCTCCACTTTGATAAATGTTCCTATTACATTAAGTATAAACGAAAATATAAAATGATAGATAGCATATATAATTTTATTATTTTTAACAAGATTTTTAATAAAACTTTTCACTTTTTTCACCCTTTATTTTATTTTTTTGATAGTTCCTCATATTTTTCTGCTAATTTTTTTTCTTCTACTTCTATATCATAACCTAATGTTTGAATTGTTTCATTCAGTTCATCTCTCTTTTTTACTGATTTAGTATTTTTTATTATTTCATCTGCCCATTGTTTAGCAGATTTTGAAAGTTCCAAATAATCCACATTGTCATTGATTTTAGCTACTTTTGGAACTTCCGTTGAAGTGATACAATATAAATTAGAACATTGTGCTTCTATTAAAACCATTCCTAATCCTTCATATAAGCTTGGAAAAACAAATACATCAAAAGCTTGATATAACTTATGGATATCTTTTCTTTGTCCTAAAAACACAATCTTTTCTTGTAATCTTAACTTTATCACTTTTTCTTTTATTTCTTCTATTTTTGGGCCTTGCCCTACTAATACTAACATAGAATCTTGTATTTGTTCCTGAAGTTCTTTAAAAATATCGATTAAAAAACTATGATTTTTTTGTTCACAAAATCTTCCTATATGTCCTATTACTAAAGTTGTATCTTTTATATTTAATTCTTTTCTCAGTTCTTTTCGTATTTTTTCATTATACTTGAACTTCTCTAAATCAATTGCATTATTTAACAAATAAACATTTCCTTTTTCATATTCTTTATCACCAAAAAGCCATCTACCTGCTAATTCAGAACAACACATATAATGAGTTGCAAATGTTTTAGAAAAAGGTCTTAATACTTGTTTCATTAAATTTTTCTTTTTTTCTTTTGGATTAGTTGTACTATGCGAATGGGCTATACGTATCGGAACACCAGCACATTTAGCAGCAAACAAGCTAAATACAGATAAGGTATTGATGTGAGAATGTACAATCTTATAATTTTCTTGTCTTAATACTTTTTTCAATTCTCTATGATAGGCAAATACTTTTTGATAGGGAGGAATTAATATAACTTTTCCCCCTAAAGATTCTATTTCTGCATAAGGAATATTAGTAGAGTCTGCATCACATATAAAATCAAATTGTATTTTATTTTTATCTATATGTTGGGCATAATTCATAACGACTGCTTCTACTCCACCGCCAACCCATTTTCCAATGATTTGAGCAATTCTAATCGTTTTTTGTTCTTTCTCCATATTTTATACCTTTCTTTATTTTATGTTACATAGAAAAGAGGCTATTGCCTCATCTCTTTTTCTTAATAAATTAGCAAAATATAATGGTAAATTTATTAATGTAAAATCTGATTACACAGCCCCTTCTTTTTTGATTACTTTTTCAATTGTTTTACCAATAATTTTCATATCGGTTTTTAGTGCTCTCTTTTCATAATAATCCATATCCATTCCTAATCGGTCTACAAATGTTACTTCACTCCTACCACTTATTTGCCATAGTCCTGTAATACCTGGTTTTAATGAGGTGATAAATTTAAAGTAACCATTCATTTCTTCCTTTTCTTGTGGTAAATACGGTCTTGGTCCAACTAGACTCATTTCTCCTTTTAATACATTGATAAATTGTGGAAATTCGTCTAGGCTTGTCTTTCTTAAAAATCTTCCTACTTTCGTTACTCTAGGATCTTTTCCTAGTTTTTTATATTTTTGATATTCCTTTCTAATTTCTTCATTTTCTTGTATGTATTGTTCTAATTTCTTTTCTGCCCCTACTACCATAGAGCGATATTTATACATTTTAAATAGCTTGCCATTTTCTCCAATTCTAGTTTGTGTATAAAAAACAGGTCCCTTATCTCCTATAATTCTTTCTACTATATAGATTAAGATTGTTAATGGTACTAATAATAAAATTCCTGCTATAGCTCCTATAATATCAATTGCTCTTTTGGTTATTTTTTCTAACTTTAGAAGGGATCGATTTCTGTCTTCTAAAATAGTTTCTGTAAATAATTCTGTCTCTATGTGATTAAAGCTTGGCATAATTAATTCTTCTTTAATATTCATTGTTATCCTCCGTATCATTTTACATAATTCTTAATTATTGTACCATATTAACATAAAAATGTCAACCATATTTATGGTTTTATGTTAATTTTTTACGTTTTTACCTTTACTTTCCATATCCTGTTTTTTGCACAATTGCATCACTAATACTTTTTACTCTATCCGAAGGTATATAATCTGCTTCTTGAAAAGCTTCTGTATGTAATTGCGTTACATTACTTTCTAATGTAACAGGAACACCATACCATCGATCCAAAGTAATTCCTTTTGTTTCATAAGGCCATCCCATACTATCTGTAATTTTAAAACTTGTCATACTTGGTAATAAACTAAAAATTTCTGCTGCGGTAATATTGGTATAAACTTTTGGTAAGATGAAATCAATAAAACTATTAATCTCACTTATATTCTTAGTCTTTATTTTGTCCACCATAGCCATAATTACCGTTCTCATTCTTTCTGCTCTTTTATAATCTCCACCTTCTGTATAACGAATCCTTGAATACGCTACCGCTTGTACACCATTCAAAGTCTGTTTACCCGTTGTTGCCACTCTTTCATTCGACTTTCCCGTTACTTTTGCTGTTTCATCGATATAAGAATTCAAATATTTTAATTCTTCTGGTGTTTCAATATCAATGGTTATACCACCTAATTTATCAATGGCACCTGCTACAGAATCAAAATTAACGGTTACAAATTCTTTGACATTTAAATCAAAATTGGTATTTAAGGTACTAATCGCTAAGGGAGCTGAACCATAAGAATAAGCATGTGTTATTTTATCTAATCCATGTCCTTCAATTTGTACATAAGTATCACGATAAACAGAGATTAGTTTGATTTCTTTGGTTTTATTATTTAGGCTAGCAATGATAATGCAATCACTTCGATTTCCTCTATCTAAATCATTATCTCTACTATCTACGCCAAAAATTGCTATATTTCTATAGTTAACTAAACTTGCTTGTGCTTGTGAAGAAACTCCCAATTCTTCCTCTTTTAAATCAATCTGTTGAATTTTGCTTAATTTATCTTGCACAAACCAAAAAGTTCCTCCTATGATTGCTACTAATAAAATAATTAAAATTAGTACTATTATTCCAAATATTTTTAATCCTTTTTTTTGACTTTTTGCCATTTTAACCTCTTCTTTTTTATTCTCCCAAAAGTTGATATCTTAATATTTAACAACATTTGAGAGGTAATATTACATTTTATCTGGCATTTCTATTCCTAGTAACTTAGCCCCTACTTTTAGTACTTTACCAACACTATACGTTAAGTAAATTCTAGCATCTTGTACTTCTTTATCCTCTGTAATGATTTTATTTTCATTATAAAAACTACTATAGGATTTGGCTACATCAATTAAATATCTTGCCAAAATAGATGGTTCATCTTTTTGGGTTACTTGTATTAAAATATCTTCAAAAGAATAAATTAATTTTATAATATTTTGTGAATAAGCATCTAACAACTTTTCTTCCTTTATTTCTTCTACTTTTGGTAGATAACCTACTTTTTCTAAGACACTTTTCGTTCTTACATAAGTATACTGGATATAAGGCCCTGTTTCTCCTTGAAAGTTTAAAATTTGATTCCAGTCAAATATTTCATCTTTAATTCTACTATTGGCTAAATCATTGAAGATGATAGCTCCAATTCCTACTTTTTTTGCTACTTCTTGTTTATTTTCTAGTTCTGGATTCTTTTCTTCTATAATTTTTGCTGCTCTTTCCATCGCTTCTTGTAACAATTCTTCTAACTTGATAATATTTCCTTCTCTAGTTGACATCTTTCCTGTTGGCAATAGAACCATTCCAAAAGATATATGGGTTAATCCCTTTATGTATTTTTCATCTAGGCCTAATAATTTTGCTACTTCAAATACTTGTTTAAAATGTAAAACTTGTTCATAGGAAGTTAAGTAAATTGATTTGTCATAATCATAAGTTCTTGCTCGATATAAAATAGCTGCTAGGTCTCTTGTAGCATAAGTTGTTGAACCATTTGATTTTTCTATAATACATGGTGTATTGATTCCTTGTTCTTCTAAATCAATAATTTTAGCGCCTTGTGATTCAACTACTTTTCCTGTCTTTTCTAATATTTCCATTACTTCTTCCATCTTGTCAGAATAGAAGGCTTCTCCATTCCAAGAATCAAATTTGCTTCCTAATAAGTCATATACTTTTTGGAATTCTCTTAAGCTTAATGTTTTAAATTTTTCCCATATTTCCGTACAATACTTATCTTCTTCTTCTAATTTTTTAAAATTATCTCTACATTGATTTAATACCTTTTCATCTTCTTTGCAAGCTTGGTTAATACGAATGTATATCTTGGTCAATTCATTGATCGGATCCTTTTCAATGTCATACTCGTCTCCCCATAACTTATATCCTTCAATTAACTTTCCAAATTGTGTGCCATAATCTCCTAAATGATTAACACCTGTGATATGATAGCCCAAAAATTTATAGATGTTGTATAAAGCTCCTCCAATTACTGTGGAGCGTAAATGTCCTATATGAAATGGCTTTGCTATATTAGGGGAAGAATAATCAATTACAATATTTTTTCCTTCTCCTATTTGAGATTTTCCATATTCTTCTTTTTTTGCTACTTCTTCTAATACTTCTTTGGTTAATAATTCTTTGTTAAGATAAAAATTTAAATATCCTCCTAACACTTCTACTTTTTCTAACCATGTTTTATCTATTTCTATTTTTTCTTTTATTTCATTTGCAATTTGTTGTGGTGCTTTTTTTAGTTCTTTGGCAAGACGAAAACATGGGAAAGCATAGTCCCCATTTTTTATGTCTTTGGGATTTTCTATATAGGTTTCTAATTCTTTACAATCCAAATTACTTGCTTTTGCGATTTCGTTTGCTATTTTTTGCTTGAAATTTACCATTTTCTTCTCCTTTTTGACATTTTTCATTTTGCTAGTTTCATTATATGCTTGAGGTTCAGAAAAGTCAATGGATTTCATCGTATGGTAATCCAATTGTAAAGCTTCTGTAATATAGCTACAATTATATTACAGTAACAAGTTTTCATAAACTCTTTTATGCCTTAATTAGCATCTAAAAAAACAATCCTAAGATTTACTAACCGACTAAAAAATAAAAGTATAAAAAAATTAAAAAATACTCAGTCAAGCTATTTTCACAGAACTTTCCATTCGTATTTTCTTAATTTTTATACTTTTATTTTTTTAGTTTGTCTTCTATTAATCTATATTTAGCATCTGTCTTGCAAATTCTATTAAATCTGACAAATGATTTTCTATTACATCTTGCAAAATTGCTTCATCTATTTGTTTATAGTCGTGAATCGCAATATTTCTAAAGCCCACCATTCCTTTCATGTTCTTACATACTTCTTCTGAGATAAGTTTATTTTTTTCTAACAATTCAAATGCTTCTTTTTTGGTTTGGGGAATTCCTAGTTTTCTAGTTGATATCATATACATTGCTATGTCTGTTACCGTTTCGCAGGCTCTTTGCAAATTTAGCACAATTCCATCCATTTTTCTATAATCTTTCAGGTTTTCTGGATTATTTTCATATTCTTCTTCAATTCTTTTAATACATTTTTGTATGCTATCAAATTTATTAATAATAACCGCCTTATTTTCCATGACTGTCTCCTTTCTTGATTTCATCAATTATTGCTTTTCTACTCTCATTTAATTCTAAATATTCACGGTACATATCTAATTTGTAGAATTCAAATTCCAATTCTTCTTCACAATAAATAACTTCTCCATTCATCAGAATTTCATAACGAAAACCATCTCCAATTGTTTCTAAATTCACCAAATCTACTTCTGTTTTTATTTTCTCTTCTATTTCTTGTGCCAAATAAAATAATTGTTTTTTATCTACCTCTTGTTTGGCTCTTATTGCAATATCTATGTCGCTTTCTCCATTTTGTGTTCCTCTTGCATAACTACCAAATAACACAATAGCTTTACAATCTATTTTATTCAAAATCATTTCTTTCACTTTTTTTAGTTTTTCTTCCATAACAAGTTTTGCTCTATTTGAGGTATAATTCCCTTTCACAGAGTTTTCTCCCTTCCATTGAAACTTATTATTTTGCCTGTTTTTCTATATAATTCCAAGAATCTTGACACATATCTTCTAATGTTTTAGTTGCCACCCAATCTAATTCTTCCTTTGCTTTTTGAGGATCTGCATAACAAGTTGCAATATCTCCTGCTCTTCTTCCTGTAATTTTATAAGGTACTTTTTTACCTGTTGTTTTTTCAAAAGCTTTTACCATATCTAAAACGCTATAACCTGTTCCTGTTCCTAAATTATAGATATATAATCCTTTTCCTTCTTGTTCTATTTTGGTTAATGCCTTTACATGTCCTTTGGCTAAATCTACTACATGGATATAATCTCTTACTCCTGTTCCATCTGGTGTATCATAATCATTACCAAATACAGACAATTCTTTTAATTGTCCATCGGCTACTCTTACAATATATGGCATTAAATTATTGGGAATTCCTTGTGGTTCTTCTCCAATTAGTCCACTTTTATGAGCTCCTACTGGATTAAAATATCTTAAAATGCAAATATCCCAACTATTATCTGAGGCATAAATATCTTTTAAAATTTGTTCTATAAATAGTTTTGTAGTACCATAAGGATTCGTGGTTCCTCCTGTTTTACAATTTTCTGTCAATGGTATTTTTTCTGGCTCTCCATAGACGGTTGCCGATGAACTAAAGATAAATTTTTTGCATTCATATTTTCGCATTGTATCTAATAATACTAATGCTCCTGAAATATTATTCGTATAGTACTCAATTGGTTTTTCAACCGATTCTCCTACCGCTTTAAATCCAGCAAAATTGATGACTGCTTCAATTTCATTTTCTTGGAATACCTTTTCTAGTTTTTCTCTGTCACTATAATCCATTTCATAAAACTTAAAATCTTTTCCCGTTATCTTTCTTATTGTTTCTAACACTTGTGGAGTACTATTGGAAAAATCATCTATGATTACAATTTCTTTTCCCTCTTCTAATAATTCAATTGCTGTGTGACTACCAATATAGCCAGCTCCTCCTGGTAATAAAATTGCCATTTTTATTCCACCTTTCCTTTGTTTTTTTTATTATAATCTTGTTAGTTATAAAAGTCAACCATTTTACGCCAACGATTGGATCGAACTTCGCCAAAAAAACCAAACTTAAATTTAATAACCAATAGAAAAATTTTGAATAAACTATAATAACAAAACAATAGGAGGAAAATTTTATGTTTTTTATCAATTCAACTGATAATGCAAAAATAGCAGTATATGAATTAAATCCAAACGGAGAAAAAACAATTGTATTAGTTCATGGTTGGCCTTTATCTCATAAGATGTTTGAATATCAAATTCCTACTTTATTAAATGCTAATTATAGAATTATTACAATAGATTTAAGAGGTTTTGGAAATTCTGATGAAACAAGTACAGGATATAATTACGATCAATTCGCAACAGATTTATACTGTGTTATCTATGCATTAAATCTATGGAACTTTGATTTGTTGGGTTTTTCAATGGGTGGTGCTATTGTTACTCGATATATGAAAATGTATCAAGGATATGGAGTTAGAAAATTATGCTTATTAGATGCTGCTGTTCCATCTTATTGCAAATCATACACTAATCCATATGGTCAATCCATAGAAGATACGAATCATTTAATTAAACTTGGACTAAATGATAGACCAGCATTAAATGAATATTTTGGAAGTATTTTCTTTTATAAAAAGCCATCAAAATCCTTTCAAGAATGGTTCCAAAATTTGAATAATAGTGCTTCTGGATTAGGAGAAATGAATTCTTTAGTAGCTTTAAGGGATGAGAATGTATGGGATGATTTGAAATATATTAATACACCAACTGGTATTTTTCATGGAAAAGAAGATAAAATATGTCCATTGGGAATGGCCCAAATAATGAATAAAAATATTAGCAATTCTATTTTATATCCTTTTGAAAAAGCAGGTCATGGAGCTTTTTATGAGGTTAAAGATAATGTAAATAAAGCTTTAATACAATTTTTAAATCACAAATAATAGAAAAAAACAGGCATGATTCGTACTTTTGATCTTTCGATTACTTCTCATGCCTGCTATTAGTTCACTCAACAATTTCTCGTTAAATGATTCTCTTTGCTCTAACTTCTTTCAATTTCTACGCCATCTTTGGTATCTTTTATATGATACCCTTTACTTTGAATTAAATCTCTCAACTCATCTGACTTAGCCCAATCTTTATTGTTTCTTGCCTCTTTTCTTTGTTCTACTAAATCTAAAATCTCTTTTGGTATCTCTTCTTGTTGTTTGCTATTTACTTCTTCGATTTTCAAGCCTAAAACCGTATCAAATTTAGCTAGTAAATCAGCCCATTTAGGAGATTTTTTCTCTTGTCTTACTACATCCCAAACAATACCCATAGCAAGAGGCATATTTAAATCATCATTAATGGCTTGATGAAATTTTGCTTCTAAACTTTCAATTTGGTTATCTTCTACCTTATCTTTTCCTGCCAAATGCACTTGATATCCATTTCTTAATCTTTCTAATGATTTAGCTGTTGCTTCCATTCCTCCCCAAGTAAAATTTAGCTTATTTCTATAATGACAAGAATAACTAAACAAACGATATACCAATGGATCATATCCCTTTTGTATAAAATCTTTAATTAAATATACATTTCCTAGACTCTTTGACATTTTTCCCCCATCAATTAGTAAGTATTCTCCATGCATCCAAAATCTAGCAGGAATCTTTCCACAATTCCCTTTACTTTGTGCTATTTCATTTTCATGATGAGTTGGTATTAAATCAATCCCTCCTGTATGGATATCAAATTGTTCTCCTAAATATTTTTGCCCCATAGCAGAACACTCAATATGCCAACCTGGATAGCTTGGTCCCCATTCACTGTCCCATTTCATCAGATGATTTTCTGGTGCCTTAATCCACAACGCAAAATCATAGGGGCTTCTTTTCTCTGGGTCAATATCTACTCTAGCACCTGCTTTTTGTTCTTCTAAATTCACTTTCGAAAGAACTGGATATTGATCTAATTTTGCAATATCAAAATAAATAGCTGTTGACGTTTCATAAGCATACCCTTTTTCTACTAACTTTTCAACATAAGCCAACATATCTTGAATATGGTCAGTTGCTTTACAAACAATTTCTGGTGTCTGTATGTTTAAATCTGCCAAGTCTTGAAAAAATAATTTGGTATAATAGGTAGCAATTTCCATTGGTGTTTTCTTCTCTTCTCTTGCTGATTTTAACATCTTATCTTCTCCGTCATCTCCATCTGAAACCAAGTGGCCAACATCTGTTATATTCATCGCATGTTTTAAGGTATAACCATTATATTGTAAGACTCTTCTTAATACATCTTGAAATAGATTGGTTCTCATATTTCCTATGGTTGCATCTTTATATACGGTTGGCCCACAAGAATAGATTTTTACTTCTTTTTCATGTAATGGCTCAAATACCTCTTTTTTCTTGGTTAATGTGTTATAAAAATAAATATCCAAATTCTTTCCCTCTTCCTTTTTATTAATTTGCTATTACCAGCTAAAAACCTATTATTTTTTCTCTTATATCTCTAACAATAAAACAAGGTTAAATGCTAGCATTTTCTTGAGTAAAATAGGAGATGTGAAGTGCTTTCACATCTCTTTGGTTATCGTAAAATTATAAGATTACTATTATGGTTTTTTCTTGTCATCTGAACCCGTATTCGTTGTTGGTGGCTTTGGTTCTGTTCCTCCTGTATTAGTATTTCCTGTATTATTGGTACTATTGGTATTCGTTGTATTGGTCGTATTCGTCGTATTACCAGCTGTATTGGTTGTATTCTTATTTTTATTATTATCTACTGGTGGTTTTGGCTTTTCCTCTTCTTTTGGTTTGGTATGAATGTTACAAGTTTCCTCTATTTTTCCTTTGGCAGAAGAAGTTCCTCCATTAACTGGTTTCCATAGTTGTAATTTTTCTTTTGGTACAACGCCACCAAAGCTACCTAAAGTTGTTTCTACATATTGTGAACAAAATTCTGTTGCTACCATTCCTGATTCTGAACATATCGTTTGCGAACCATGCCCTTCACATTTTCCTGGTAAATTATCAGATGTGAAGATCTCTTTATAAGTATCGGTACAACCTGTGGTGGCAATACATCCTGTTGCTCTACATACTGTCTGCTCTACAATTCCACTTGGTCTAACAAAACTTGCCTTTTCTAACCCTTTATGAATGGATGTCATAACTTCATCCCATATTTGACCAGCTGGATTCGTTCCAAATCCTGTTACTTCTTCACTTTTATCATACCCAAACCAGCAAGCTGCTGCATAATATGGCGTAAAGCCACAAAGCCATCTATCAAAACTCTTGTCTGTTGTTCCTGTTTTCGCTGCTACATCCATTCCAGAAATAGCACAATAAGTCGCCGTTCCTCTTTTAACTGGCTCTTGCATAATAGATTTTACAATATAAGCATTTTGTTCTGATATAACTCTTCTTTTTTCTTGCTTTGGTTCCAATACGGTATTTCCATTCGCATCTACTACTTTCGTGTAAAAAGTGGGTTCTATATATTCTCCATTATTGGCAATGGCTGCATAGGCTGCTGCCATTTCTAATGGACTAATTCCATCAGAGATTCCTCCAATTGCTAAGGCTGCCCCTTCATCATTTTTTTCTTTCGTAGGGTCATCCCCTTCTTTATATAAAGTAGATACCCCAAAGTTTCTCATATAGTCAATGGATTTACCAGGTGTCAATTCCTTCATAATTTTAACTTCTGGCACATTTTGTGAATAAGCTATAATATCTCTAATGTTGATTAATCCTCTATAAACATGACCATCGTTTTTTGGTTGATAGCCATTAAAATCTGTTAATACATCATCATATACAGTTGCTGCTGTAATTACTTTCTCCTCTAATGCTGGTGCTATATCAGCAATTGGTTTAATGGATGAACCTGGTTGCCTTAGTGATTGTGTTCCTCGATTCAAGTTAGCTCCTGTTTTAGGTCCTAATCCACCAGAAACCCCTAATACATTCCCTGTTTTATGGTCAATAATAACCATAGCTGCTTGTGTGTGTTCATTTTTCAAGGCTCCCGTTTCTTTTTCTTTTTCTCTTCCTGGTTTTATATATTTATCTTTTAAGGTTTCTTCTTCAACTCTTGCTTGAATATCAGCATTTACTGTTGAATAAATTGTAAGTCCACTACTATATACATAGTTTTGAGCAAGTTCTCTAGAAATCTCTTTTTCTTCCATAACTTGGCTTATTACCTGTTCAATAACAGCATCTGTATGATAAGAATAACCAGAAGATGTTGCTGTTTCTCCTTTTTGGAATGGTAATCCTGCTTCTACCTTTGCCACAGCTGCCTCATATTCTTCTTGATTTTCAATATAACCAAGTTCTTTCATTTTATTTAATACGGTTTTTGTTTTATTTCTTATTTTTTCGGTATTATCTTTACTTTCATCAAAAGGATCATAGGCGTTAGGTGAACTATTAATTCCAGCCATAAAAGCACATTCTGCCAAATCTAAATCTTTTGCACTTTTATTAAAATAATATTCTGCTCCTAATTCTACCCCATGTAAGTTGTTAGAACCTACAAATAAAATATTTAGATATAATTCAAGAATTTGGTCTTTGGATATCATTCTTTCTACTTGATAGGCTTTGGCCCATTCCTTGACTTTTCTGAAAATACCCTCTAATCCTGCTGTTTCTTTATCTTTTGTAATATTTTTTACCAATTGTTGTGTAATGGTACTTCCTCCATAAGAGCCTTTGCCTATTACTTTATTTACAATCGCTCCTGCTGTTCTTTTCAAGTCCACTCCACTATGTTTATAATATCTCTCATCTTCAATTGCCACATACGCTTTTGGCAAATATTCTGCCATATCTTCTAAGGTTATGATTTTTCTTTTTTCATCTCCACTTAAATTAGCAATAACCGCTCCATTACTATCTACAATAACCGAATTGGCTGCTCCTATTTTCAACTCTTCTTTTGTGATTTCAAAATCATCACCAAATAGTCCAAAAAACATTCCTGCTACGATACCTGCTCCTACTACGCATAATAACAAGGTTAATACGATTACTATTTTGATCGCCATCATTAGTTTTGGATGTCTTTTTGAAAACTTATTCTTTTTTCCTTTTGGTGTTTTACTATTCTCAGGTCCTTTTTTTATGCCTTTGGTACTAACTCTAGCATAATTTTCTTTCGCTGTTGCTGGTCTTTTTTTAGTGGCTCCTGTTCTACTAGCACTACTACTATTATTACTACTTGTTGTTGTTTTTCTTACCTTACTATTTCCACTACCACTGGTTGTTGGTTTTTTTCTTGCACTACTATTACGGTTTCCATTTGTTGTTGTTCTTCTTTTTTGTGTTGGTGCTCCTTTTTTATTACTTTGTCCATTATGTGGTCTGGCTTTTGCTCTTTCCTTATCATTGTTATTTCCGTTGTTACTTGGCATTTTATTACCCCCTTGCCAATTTTAAAATTTGACAAATACATTATATTATATTTGAAAAAAAAAGAAAAGCTTTTTCAGAAATTTTTAAGATTTTAAGGTAAACGATTCATTCCTATTGTTTTTCTTAAGAGTTTATGTATTTAAAAACTTTTATCAAAACTTCGTATTCATTCCTATTAATTCTATAATTTTAACCTTATCTTTTTCTATTTGTTTCATAATTTCGTGAAACGGTTGTCTTTTATTCATTTGTGCTTCATAAATTTGGCACGCCTTATACTTGGTAACCTTATCATAATCAAAATCTTCTGTTCGATCCAATGCAATTTCATAATTATTAATACACATTCCATTAAATCTTTTATTTTCTATTTTTACATTTCCTCTTATATTAACAATAACTGCTTCTTCATAAATGGTATAACGATTTACCAATTCAGATGGAAAATCTACATTCAAAATCAATTCTGATTTTGAAACTCCTTTTTTCTTATTATTTCCAACTGTTATCATAATGCCATCTTCTTCTAATATTTGCTTCTCTATCTTTTTAAATTTTTCTCTATGATTGGTTATAATATTGACGCTTTTATATTCTTTGGCAATTTGTCTTAAATTAGCAAGCATATTTTCTGACAAATCGTTTACTAAAATTGTAATTTTAGTCTCTTCTTTTTTCATTTCCTTTTTTTCTAAAATATAATCTAATACTTTACAAGAAAGTACTTCAAATAGCCAATTTCCTTTTACTATTTCTAAATCATAGGTATATAATAGATTCATATATTCTTCTTGTTCTTGCATTTTTTTACTAATTACAATTCTTTTACTTCTCGTTTTCTCAAAAATCTTTTTTGTTTTTTGTGCTAATTTTTGCACTTTCTTACTTTCCTTTTCTTTTTCGTGAATTGGTAAAATAATTTTATCGCCCTCTATTTGTAGGTAATTGAAAATTTTAGCTAAAATACTAGGCTTGTCAGCTTCTTGAATAAAATACAAAAAAATCACCTTCATTTCTTTTTTTTAAAGTATATGAAGACGATCTTTTTTATATGACTATGATTCTAAAATAATATCTCTTTTTAAAAATTCTTCTTGTACCATTCCCATACCAATAAATTTTTGATTCCTATAAATACGATATACACCATCTGGTTTTTTCATGGTTAATTTTACACCATTCAAAAATGGCTGTAATCTTTTTTCTTCTATTTCGATAGCTTCTTTCTCTTGAAATAATTGTTCAATTGTTAGGATGTCTGGAATTTCTCCTTCTTTTATTTGCTCCATCGTAATTGCTTGTTCAATTGAAAATTCTCCCACTTGAATACGATTAAGAACTGACATATAACCAATGGTACCTAATTTCTCAGCAATGTTTTCACATAAGCTTCTAATATAAGTTCCTTTGGAACAATGCACTTGAAATGTAATCTGTTTCTTCACTTCGTCTTTTTGTAATAATTTTATTTCATAAATTTCAATTTGTCTTGGTTTAACTTCTACGGTCTCTCCTTTTCGTGCGTATTCATATAACTTTTTGCCTTTTACCTTGATGGCAGAATACATGGGAGGCATTTGCTCTTGTTTTCCCAAAAAACTTATTAATACTTGCTTTATTTTTTGTTCTTCAAAAAGTTCTTTTGGTACTTCTTTTTCCTCTATAATACTTCCTTCTTTATCCGCAGAATCTGTTTTAATTCCTAAAGTTAATTGGACTTGATAAACTTTATCATGATTTATTAAATATTTAGAACATAAAGTCCCTTTTCCTATTAATAATGGCAACACACCTGTTGCCATTGGATCTAATGTCCCTGTATGTCCTACCTTTTTTGTATTCAATAATTTTCTTACCTGTTGTACGATATCATGTGATGTACAATTCATTGGTTTATTTATAATTATGATTCCATCCATTTTTTTATTTCTTTCATTAATTTTTCTTTTACTTGTTCTACCGTTCCTTGAATTAATGCTCCTGCTGCTCTACTGTGACCACCGCCACCAAATAATAGGCATATATCAGATACATTAATACCATCTTCTGAACGTAAGGATACCTTATAAGCATTTTCATCATCTTTTTGTCTTAATAAGATAGAAACCAAAACACCTTCAATATCTTTTCCGATATTTACTAGCCCTTCATGGTCACCTGGTTCTGCCTTTACTTCTACTTCATCTTGTGTATTCATATAAGTAAAAGCTACTCTTCCTTCTTCTAATAATTCCATTCGATCAATGACTCTTTTTGTTAGTTCGAAATTAGCTTTTGTTTTTGTTCCCATAGTTCTTTTATAAATATCAGGAATATCCACCCCTATTCGAAGCAATTCAGCCGTATATTCAAAGGTATCTGGTGTAATACCCATATAGCGAAATCCCCCTGTATCTGTTATCATTCCTGTCATAATACAGGTTCCTATCTCTTTTGTAATAGGAATATCAAAATATTCTGCCATGCTTACTAATATCTCGCAACATGCTGGTGATGCAGGATTAACATAGTTTAAATCACCATACATGTTATTACTTCCATGATGATCAATTACAATTGTTTTTTTAGCATTTTCAAAATATTCATTTTTCGCCATTCTTTTAAAATTTGCACAATCTACGGAAATGGCCAGATCATAATTTTTAATTTCAGAATCTATTTTTATTTCATCTGCTGATGGTAAAAACTGAAACATTCTAGGATATTCTGGAATGATTACATCTACTTTTTTTTCTAGTTCTTCTATCATCAATTTCATTGCTAAGCTTCCACCGATAGCATCTCCATCTGGTGACTCATGTGTTAAAATTACAATTGATTTCGCTTCTTTTATTTCTTTTAAAATTTCATCTAATGTCATTCTTTCCTCCTAAGATTTACCAATGTGTGCCACTGGGGACGGACCTTTTTGGCAATCTTTCATTTATTTTTTATTAGATTGTATGAAACATTATAGTTGCTCAAAAAGTCCATCTCAAGTGGCTCTTAAAGGACTATCCCCCATCCTTCATCTGCCAATTTAAATCCAAAACCATTGGCAACTAATTTTCTTTTTTAGGCATAATCTCTTTTAGAATAGTATCAATCTTGGCACCATATTCTAGTGAATCATCTAATTCAAAAATTAATTCTGGTGTGTTTCTTAAATTTACTCTTTTTGCCAATTCACTTCTAATAAAACCAGCTGATTTTTTTAATCCCGCTATGGTTTCTTTTATATTTTTTGAATTTAATATACTTACATATACTTTTGCATATTTTAAGTCATTGGTAACTTTTACTTTTGTTACACTAATTAATCCTGTTACATTTGGATTTTTTAGTTCATAACCAATAATTTGACTGAGTTCTTTTCTGTATTCTTCTTCGATACGACCTAATCTAGCTTGATTTTCTGGCATCTTTTCACTCTCCTTATCTCTCAACAAAGCAAAAGTAGTATATTACACATTTTTGTTAAAGACTACAAGCTCAAGGCGTACATAAGTACGTCGAAGTTTGTAATCTTTGCCAAAAATGCGCAAGATGCTGCTTTTCATTCGTTTTTATCTTTTAATCTCTTCCATAATATACACCTCTATCATGTCGCCCTCTTTAATATCGTTGTAATCTTCGATTTGTATACCACACTCAAATCCTTTTCCAACCTCTTTTACTTCATCTTTAAATCTCTTCAAAGTCGCTAATTGTCCATCGTGAATCACTACGTTTTCACGAATGACTCTAACACCTGCATTTCTTTCTACTTTTCCACTTAGTACATAAGCACCAGCAATTGTTCCCACATTTGATATTTTAAAGGTTTGTCTTACTTCTACATTACCAATAACCTTTTCTTCAAATTCTGGGTCTAACATTCCCTTCATAGCAGCTTCGACATCTTCGATTGCTTGATAAATAATAGAGTATTGTTTAATTTCTACTTCGTCTTTTTCCGCCATTTCTTTTGCCATATTATCTGGTCTTACGTTAAAAGCAATGATAATAGCATTGGATACTTTAGCAAGCGTAACATCTGATTGATTAACTGCTCCCGCTGCTGCATGAATTACTTTGACCCTAACTTCTTCATTGGCTAATTTTTCTAATGATTGTTTTACTGCTTCTACTGATCCTTGTACATCTGCTTTGACAATTAAATTTAATACTTTTAGTTTTCCTTCTTCCATTTGGCTAAATAAGTTATCTAAGGTAACTTTCGTTGTTGCATTTATTGCTTTTTCTCTTTCTTGACGTTTTCTCTTTTCAATTAAATGTTTTGCCATTTTTTCATTTTTTACTTCATAGAAAGTGTCTCCTGCTGATGGCACTTCTGTAAGTCCCATGATTTCTACTGGGGTAGAAGGTCCAGCAGCTTTTACACTTTTCCCTTTATCGTCTTTCATAGCCCTAATTCTACCAATGGATGAACCTACCACAATCGTATCTCCTACATCTAAGGTTCCTCTTTGTACTAACATAGTGGCAATAGCTCCTTTGGTTTTATCCAATCTTGCTTCAATAACCGTTCCTTTGGATTGTTTGTTAGGATTTGCTTTTAGTTCTAATACATCGGCTTCTAATAATACCATTTCTAATAATTGGTCTATATTTTCATTTTTCTTAGCAGAAATTGGAACATAAATGGTATCTCCACCCCATTCTTCTGGTACTAACTCATAAGCCATTAATTCTTGTTTTACTTTATCCATATTGGCATCTGGTAAATCCATCTTATTAACAGCTACAATGATTGGTATTTCTGCTGATTTAGCATGGTTAATCGCTTCTATGGTTTGTGGCTTTACGCCATCATTAGCTGCTACTACTAAAATAGCAATATCCGTTATTTGTGCTCCTCTTGCCCTCATAGCTGTGAAAGCTTCATGTCCTGGTGTATCTAGGAAGGTAATTTCTCTATCTTTTACTTTTACTTTATACGCACCAATTGCTTGGGTAATTCCTCCTGCTTCTCCTTCAATGACATTGGTTTTTCTAACCGCATCTAAAAGCGATGTTTTTCCATGATCAACGTGTCCCATTACTACAATAACTGGTGGTCTTGTTTCTAAATCTTCTTCTCTATCTTCTGAATCATCAAATAAAATGTCCTCTTCTGTTACGGTTTCTTTTTTGGTTGCATTGATTCCAAATTCTTGTGCAATTAGAAAAGCGGTATCAAAATCAACTTCATTATTAATGCTTGCCATAATTCCATAACCTAACAATTTTTTGATAACTTCTGCTGTTGTCTTTTTGATTTCAGCAGCAAAGTCTTTTACGGTAATGGTTTCTGGAATTTCAATTTCTGTCAATTGGAAGATTTTTTGTTTATTTCTTTCTTCTTGATTTTTGGTATTTCTTTTCTTTCCTCTTCTTCCACGTTCTGTTGTTAAATCATAATAATCTAACATTCCACCATCTTGTTCATCAAACATATTGGATAAGCGATTGGCTGTTTTTAAGGTTTTTAATTTTCCTTCATCAAAATTACTTTCTGTGCTATTTCTTCTTGTTTTACTTTTCTTGTTTTTATTATCATCAAATTTATTATTTTTTTGTTTGTCCATTCCTCTATTGTATTCTCTTACATTTTCTTTTTCGCCTGTTTCTACTGCCATAATATTTTTGATATTTTTCTCGATTCCTTTTTCATCTAATGGTCTTCTTCCAAATCTTTCTCCATTATTTCTATTATTATTAAATCGATTATTACCACCATTATTGTTGTTATTATAATGGTTATTTCCTCTATTATCATTATTATGGTTTCTATTAAAATTATTATTCCTATAATTATTATTGTTATTTTGATTATTTTGATTTCTATTTCTATTATTGTTGTTATTATAGTTATTACGATTATTGTTTCTATTATCTCTATTTTCTCTGTTGGCTGTATTGGTATTGTTGAACGTTCTTTCTTTTGGTTTAACATTTGCCTTTGGAGTTACTGGTTCTGTTTTAACTGGCTGTGTCTTTTCTTCTTTTACTTCTTCTGCTTGCTTTGGTTCTACTGGTTTAGCGGTTTCTACTTTTGCTTCTACTTTTTCTTCTATTACTGGTTCAACAGGTTTTGGCTCCTCTTTTTTAAGACCAAATAATTCACTAACCGTCATTGGTTTATTTGGTTTATTACGATACACAATATTATAATCTTTGTTTTGTTTTCTTTCCACAAAACCAACATTATTTTTCTTCTCTTCTTTTTTAACAACTTCTTTTTTCTTTTCTGGCTCTTCTTCTGCCGCTATAATTACTTCTCTTCTAATAATGACTGGTGCTTTTTCTTCTTTCTTCACGTCTTTTTCCTTCTCTTTTTCTTTGCTTTTTTTCTTTTCTTCCTTTTTTTCTTCTTTCTTAGTGGTTCCCTTTTTTGCTAAAGCCTTTTCTATTTGTTTGGCTTCTTCTTCCGTAATACTACTCATATGACTTTTTACTTCTATTTTTAAATTTGTTGCCGCCTCTAATACTTCTTTACTGGCTAAGCCTATCTTCTTTGCTATTTCATGAATTTTTATCTTACCCAATAAGTTCACCCCCATTTTTTATTTTCTGTATTTCCTTCGCTAAATTGATATCTTCTATTCCAATAATTGCTTTATTGGATTTTCCAATTGCTTTGCTTAAAATTTCTATTTCCCCCTCTATGATAATTGGTATGCTATGTTCTTCACACATTTTTTTAAATTTCTCTTTTGTTCTTTCTGATGCATCAGTTGCCATGATTACTAATTGTACTTTTTTCTTTTTCATTTCTAGTTCTACACTATCTGCACCAAAACAAACCTTTCTGGCCCTTGCAGCTAATCCAATTAAACCTAATATTTTTTTATTGTTCAAGAATGACACCTCTCAAATTCTCATATATTTCTTCTTCTATTTTACAACCTAATATTTTTTCTAATCTTTTTGATTTAATTACTTTTTCTAAACATTGTATATTATCACATAGATAAGCTCCTCTTCCTTCTTGTTTTCCTGTTCTATCTAAGCTAATTTGATTTTCCTTATTTTTTACAATGCGAATTAAATCTTTTTTATCTTTTTTCTCATTACATCCCATACAGGTTCTTTGTGGTTGGTTTTTCATTGTTTTTTCCTTCCTATTTTATTTATAAATCTCTATATGAAACAAATTTGAGCTATTTTCTATGTTGTCCTTATGTTTATTGTATGTTTGGCTTTTGGTTTTATTCTGCTTCTGGCTCTGTTTCCATTTCCGCCTCTTGTACTTCTTCTGTTGTTTCCTCTTTTTGTGCATTCATTAACATTTCTCTAAATTGTGTTTCTGATTTAATATCTATCTTCCAATTGGTCAATCTTGCTGCCAATCTTGCATTTTGCCCTGATTTTCCAATGGCTAATGATAATTGATCGTCTGGAACAATAACTTGTGCAAATTTTTCTTCGTCCTTGATGTCTACTGCTAGAATTTGTGCTGGAAGTAAGCTAGATGCAATATAAATAGATGGGTCTTCATTCCATTCAATCACATCAATTTTTTCGCCATTTAATTCATTAATGACATTTTGTATTCTAACTCCTTTTTGTCCCACACAAGAACCAACTGGGTCAATGTTTGGATCTGGTGAGTACACTGCTACTTTGCTTCTATATCCTGGATCTCTGGAAACACTTTTAATTTCGATGACACCTTCATAGATTTCTGGTATTTCAAATTCTAATAATTTTCTTACAAAATCTGGATGACTTCTGGATACAATTACTTGTGGTGCTCCTTTGCTACCTTTTTCTACATCTAATACATATCCCTTTACTTTATCATTCACACGATAATGTTCGGTTGGTATTTGTTCTTTGGATGGCATAACACCTTCTAATTTTCCTAAATCCATGACAACAATGTTGTGATCGGCTTTTTGCACTAATCCAGAAACAATCTCGCCTTTTCTGTCATTAAATTCTGTATAAATAATTTCTCTTTCTGCTTCTCTTAATTTTTGAATAATAACTTGTTTTGCTGTTTGGGCTGCAATTCTACCAAAATCTCTTGGTACAATTTCCGTTTCTACGGTATCTCCTTCTTTAAAATCTGGATTTATTTTTTGTGCCTCTTTCACATTAATTTGTGTTTCTTGGTCCATTACTCTTTTTACAACTTCTTTTAAAGAATATACATGAGTTGCCCCTGTTTTTTGATCCATTTGCACTTTTACATTTTCAAGTGAATCAAAATTTCTTTTGTAGGCTGTTACCAATGCTGTTTCAATTGATTCTAGTAAGTATTCCTTTTTAATTCCTTTTTCTTTTTCTAATTCCTCCAATGCTAATATTAGTTCTTTGTTATCAATTGCTTCTTTTTTCATTTTCCTTTTTCCTCCCTTTTACCAATGATATATTGTTTTTATTTGTGCTATATTCTTACGTTCTATTTTTATTTTATCGATATTTGCGTCTGTTTCATTTTCTAATGTTATTTCAATTTTTTCCTCATCAAATTCTTGTAGCATTCCCTGATATTCCTTTTTGCCATTTTCGTCTTTTTTAAATAACTTAATTTGAATTTCTTTCTTTTTATTTTGTTCTAAATGTTTATCTTTTTTAAGAATTCTCTCAATTCCTGGTGAAGATACTTCTAAAAAGTATTGTTCCTTAATATAATCTGCTTCATCTAATAAATCATTAATGGCATCATTTACTTTTTCGCAATCGGTCAAATCAATTCCTTCTGGTTTGTCAATAAATATCCTTAAAAAATAGTTCTTTCCTTCTTTTGCGTATTCTACATCATATAAGTCATATCCTATTTTTTCAATGGTTGGTTTTAGTAGTGTTTCTACTCTTTCTTCTATACTTGCCAAAACTTCCTCCTTTATTTCTCCAAAGTTACCAATGTGCCAAAAAGGTCCGTCCCCAGTGGCAACTTTTGTTGCTTCTCAATAATTAAGAGTGGGATTTGCTCCCACTCTCGCTGTATTTTATGTTTCTTGCTCTATTATACCCAATTTTTGGTAATAATGCAAGCTTTTTTTGAATTTTTTTAAACTTTTTCTAAGATTTCTACTGCTTCTTCCACTTCTTCTACTTCACCAATCTTAATATTTCTAACATGCTCAATTTTTTCCCATGTTGTTTCTCTTTTAAATAGACATTTAAAGTTGATTAACAACCAAGAACCCATGAACAATGGATAACATGCTAAACCTTTTAGCATTGGTCTAATTGGTCTTCTATCTAATAGCATAACTACTACTGCTGTTCCAATTGGTAGTAAGAAGGTTGGTACTAAATATCTTAATATATTGATGATTAATTCCATCTCTGTCATTCCATTTCCTGCGTACATCAAGAAGTTTGTTCCTAATAATACTAAGGTAATAATAAACATTGGTATACTTCCTATAATATATAAGAATCCATCAAAGTTCATCATCGTTTTATTTTCTTTGGCTGCTACTGCTAATTGTTTCGTATATTCTTTAATACATTGCATATGTCCTACTGTCCATCTGCTTCTTTGTGACCAACTTGGTTTAAATCCTACTGGCTGCTCATCATATACAATAGCATCGGTTGCCCATCCTAATCTTTTCCCTTTTATAATTCTTTTTAATGAAAATTCTATATCTTCTGTTAAGGTAACTGTTTTTAAACCACCTTCTGGTTTGATTACGTCAAATTTTACCATGAATCCTGTTCCATTTAATAATGGTGATAACCCTAAGTTGTATCTTGCTAAATGATAAAATCTATGCATGGTCCAATAGAAGATAGCATATCCTGCGGTTATCCAGCTATCGGTTGGATTTTTAATATCTCTATATCCTTGTACGACATCTTCTCCTTGACATAGCTTTTTATTCATGTTTTTAATGAAGTCTGGGTCTACAATGTTATCAGCATCAAATACGAAAAAGGCATCATAGTTGGCATTTTCTTCTATTTTTTGTTGTAAAAACCAGTCTAAGGCATAACCTTTTGTTTTTTGACTGTTGTTAAATCTTTCGTATACAATGGCTCCCGCTTCTTCTGCTACTTTTGCTGTGTCATCTGTACAATTATCTGCTATGACATAAATATCATATAATTCTTTGTTATAATTTTGCTTTTTTAAACTTTCTACTAAGTTTCCTACTACCGCTTCTTCATTGTGTGCTGGTATAATTGCCATAAATCTATGGTCTTTGTTTACTTTTAGCGGTTTGTCTTTGATTTTTACTAATGAGCATAAACTTACCATGATTTGGTATAACCAAAATATGGTTATTGTCCAAACAAGCGCCTCTCTTAGTATGTATAAATAATCCATTTTTTTACCTCTCTTTTACCGTTCTTTGTTTAATTTTATTATGCTTCATTTTTTATTATACTATTATTGTTATTTTTATGCAATGTTTTTTTCAAAATTTAATGATTTTTTAAGAAATTTAAGTACTACTCACAATTTAATTTAAAACTATTTTATTACATAAAAAGTAGCATTCCAACCCATTCTGCATATTTTATAATAAAACCATCATAAAAGGAGGTCTTTGCATGCCAACTAACTATAAAGTTGCCATTGTTGGAGCCACTGGATTAGTGGGAAGAACCGTTTTGCGAGTATTAGAAGAAAAAAACTTGCCACATATTCGTTATACCTTATTTTCCTCTGCCAAATCAGCTGGTTCCAAAATTAAATTTTTAAACCAAGATTATATCATCTGTGAACTAAATGAAAAATCATTTGATACTCATTTTGATTATGCTATTTTTTGTGCTGGTGGTAGTGTTTCCGAAAAATACGCTCCCATTGCTGTTTCAAAAGGCTGTATCGTAATTGATAATAGTAGTGTTTTTCGTATGCATCCAGAAGTTCCATTAGTCGTACCAGAAGTAAATCCAGAAGATATTTTATCTCACAAAGGAATGATTGCTAATCCTAATTGTTCTACCATTCAAGCCATGTTACCCTTAAAGGCAATTGATCTAAGATATTCTATCAAAAGAATTGTTTATTCTACTTATCAAGCTGTCTCTGGAGCTGGTAGATTTGGAATCCAGGACTTAGAAAATAAAGCCGATGGAAAAACGTTAAAAAAATTTCCTTGTTCCATTTATAACAACTGTATCCCACATATTGACGTTTTTATGGAGCATGGTTATACCAAAGAAGAATACAAAATGATAGAAGAAACTAGAAAAATCTTGCATCACCCTGACTTGCCAATCACAGCAACTGCTGTAAGAGTGCCTGTTGCTAATTGTCATGGAGAATCCATTAACCTTCAGTTAGAAAAAGAATTTGACATCTATGATATTCGTTTATTGTTAGAAAATGCAAAAGGAATTGTCGTTGTTGATAATCCGGAAAAAAACTTTTATCCATTAGCTAGTAAAGCCAATGGAAATGATGAAGTATTTGTTGGAAGAATCCGCCGTGATTTCAGTATTGAAAATGGCTTAAATTTATGGGTCGTAGCAGATAACTTACGAAAAGGTGCCGCAACCAACGCAATACAAATATTAGAAAAACTATTAAATATTTCTTAATTTTTTGTAGAAATTTGCATTATTTATTCTCTGTATGCTATAATTAATTTTGAAGTACATAGGAAAATAAGAGGGAGATACATGAAACCATTATCAAAAGAATTATCCAATAAAGATGAAGAATTTCAAATGATTATAAAAGAATTAATTGTCAATGAAACTGTACAGCAAATGAAGAACTATAAGCAACATTATGAAACCACTTGTTTTGACCACTGCTATACAGCTGCTTATTATTGTTACTTAATTTGTAAAAAATATCACTTAGATTATCACTCAGCCACACGAGCAGCCATGCTTCATGACTTGTTTTTATATGACTGGAGAGTAAGACAACCAGATAGAAAAGGATTTCATGCCTTTACACATGGAAAGAAAGCTTGTGAAAATGCTTGTAAGCTATTTGATTTAAACGAAAAAGAAAAAGACATTATTATTAAACATATGTGGCCTGTTACCATTGAATTTCCAAAATCAATCGAAGGATTTGTTTTAACATTAGTTGATAAATATTGTGCTATATCTGAGTCTTTTGAAGTATTCCGATCTCATCTGTTTATGAAACAATCCTTCCGTTATGCTTATGTATTATTAAGTTTGATTATTATTAAGTTTTAATAGAGACGGTCCTTTTGTGACATTCGCTTTTATTCGTTGCAGTCTATAGATTAGTAATAAAAATGAAAAATAAGAAAGTTTATTGTTTCAGTTAGATTTTATAAAAATCACTTTCCATTAAAACTTTCTTATTTTTCGTTATTTTTCATTTTAATTTATCAAGTCGATTAAATATCCAAACAAAACCGTCCGCAATGGCCATTATTTATTTTCTTCTGCCCAGCGTATCATTTTAATGTCCTTATATTTGGATACTACTGTTTTGTATTTATCATATTCTTCTTCCCACAAACTATCTGGTACATTATCAAAAGCTTTAAATATTTTTTCCGCTTCTGACAAGTATATTATTTGTTCTTGTGGTGACATATTTTCGTATTGCTTCGCAAATTTGTATAACTTATCTAACATTTGGTTCGCTTCAATAAAAGTCCAAAAGTCTTTTACTTTCATACCAAATAACTTTATTTGTAATATGGCATAAGCTACTAAGGCAAATATTACAAATATCAATATATATATAATTGCAAGTATTGTCATTTTTTACACCTCTTTTTGTTTTTCCCTTTTGTACTACTCTTAAATTATACCATGTTTGACAATTTTTTGCAACTGCTTGTTTTTTATTCTCAGTTTTTTAGTCGTACTTTTTAGTATACAATTTTTTCTAGTTTTTTATCATTCCATATTGTCCTGTTACTGGATCTTTAAAGATTCCCAAATGTGGTGTAAAATAAGTAAAAATTATAAAGGCTACCAATATAACCAGTAAAATAACAGTTGCCACTATCTTATTACATTTAATTTTACTCATAATCAGTTTATACGCTACATATTCGCCCATTATAACAGCCATAAAAAAGGATGCTATATCAATAAAAATAATACTTTTTCCTATAATTCCCGTATAGGTATAGAAAAATATAATAATAAATAAAATCGATATAATAATTCCTAATGTCTTGGCACATAGAAATTTCGGAGTATTCTTCCCTATATAACAATATCCCATTATGGTAGTTAATAACATAGGAAAATATAATAATTTTAAATGCTCCCATACACTTTCATTAATGGCTGAAAACCATGCAACAGATTGACTTTCTCCACACCATTCATAAATAAAATGTAATAACGTTCCTAATATACACGCAAAAATGGCACTAACTATTTGATAATTTCTTATTTTATTTTTATCCATATCATTCCCCCTTCTTTATTTTATGTCTAAAAAAAATAGGTAGACCTACAGTATGGTTTTTGAAAATTTTCAAAAAAACTTGGGGTTGTTTTATTTCTATTTTCTATGTTATAATCATAAGAATATACAAATAAAACAAATTCGAAACAGTTGTTTTTTCAGTGTGTCTTACACCATTTGAACAACGGAATAGAGGTTTTTATGGATAAAAAATTTATCATAACCAAAAGAGCTGGTATCTATGGAATCATTGGAAATATCTTTCTACTAATCATAAAAGCTATGGTTGGTTTTATGAGTCATAGTCAAGCTATGATAGCAGATAGTTTTAATAGTGCTGGTGATATTTTTGCTTCTTTAATGACTTTTATTGGTAACAAGATTGCAAGTAGTCCAAAAGATGAAGATCACAATTTAGGACATGGAAAAGCTGAATATATTTTTTCGATGTTTATTAGTATTTCCATGATTTTAGTAGCTAGTAAATTACTTTATGATTCTGTCATTACATTGATTCTTGGTAGTAAGCTTCAATTTTCTTGGTTTTTAGTTATGGTATGTATTGCAACCATTGCAACAAAACTGTTTCTTTTCTTATATACAAAACAAGCTTATCAACAACATCCTAACATCCTATTAGAGGCTAACATGAAAGATCATAAAAATGACTGTATTGTAACTACTTTTACCCTATTTTCTATTTTACTTACTTTAGTTAATATCTATTGGCTTGATAGCATTGTTGGTATTGGTATTTCTATCTGGATTTGTTATACAGGAATTACTATTTTTATAGAAAGTTATAATGTTTTAATGGATATTAGTGTAGATGATAAAACCAAAGATTTAATCTTAGATATTGTATATAGTTATAAAGAAATAAAAAGAATAGAAGAAATTATTTCTACACCTGTTGGGGATCGTTATTTGATCTTTTTAACGATTTACTTAGATGGTAATATGTCTACTTTTGAAAGTCATGAACTAGCAGACAATTTAGAAAATAATGTGAATGGCTTAGATAAAATTTATAGAACCATCGTCCATGTTAATCCTATTTAAAACCAGCGGCAATAAAATTTGTGAAATATTGTGCCAAAAAGGTCCGTCCCCAATGGCACAATAGCACTATCTTCTTTGTTCTGGTGTTCTTGGATCTTCGTATTCTTCGTCTAACTCTTCTATTACCTCTTCTGGCTTCTTATCTCCTTGTTCTTTTTCTGTGAATTTTTCTTTTACGTAAGTAGCATCTGGCTTACCATCTTTGTAAAATCCCCATCGACTTGCTAATTCGTTATACGTAACTTTTTCTCCTGAAGATAATTCTACAAAATCCTCTGTATCATGTGTATGTGAAACAGTATTTTTATCACCATCTAAATCTTTTGCCTTTCTGGGTTCACATTCTGGCTGTTGTTTTTTATGTTGTTCTACTTCTTGATACCCCTGTTCAACAGAACGGTAACCATCATTATGTTCTTGTGCTAATTTTAAAGATTCTATATTGGTACCTTCTAAACTATTTTTTGCATTTGAAGTTTCTAGCTGTCTATCTAAGCTCTTATTGCCTTCTATACCATTGCCCCCAATTGTTTTTCTTGGCGAATGATATACTTCTACTTCTCCATATTGACCTTTCTCAATTCCAATTGTTCCTTCTCCTACCTTTAGTCTAGTTAGAACATCACTATTTTTTACAGTTTCATTTTGTTTTACTTGATAATTTTTTTCTAAGGGGTTATTTCCTTCTTGTGTGTCATTGTCTAAATCTAATGCTTTTATCTTTCCTTGTTTCGTTATCATTACAGTCTCATATCTGGAAGTATGTCCTTGTTCTTTTTGACCCTTTTCATTTTTGATATCCTTCAAATCATCCGATTCTACAATTCCCATTTTTAGGGGTTCATCACCATGTTCCAATTTAGGCATTTTTCTATTCTTTTGTAAGACTTGTTCTAAATTGCTCATATCGGTAACTCTGGTATCCATATCTACTTCTTGTTTCACATTAATGTGATTCTTTTTATTTTCTACTTTTTCTAGCTGTTTTTGCTGCTTTTGTATAACTTCTTTTTGATTCTTTTCTTTTCCTTGTTGCTGTCTTTGCTTTTGTGTAGTCTTAACTGTATTACTTCTTACTGACTGATTGTATTGTGTTCTTTCTTGTAATCCTCTATGTTGTTTTTGTATTCTATCTACTATATCTAATATTTTTATTTTTTGTAAGAACTGTTGTATTTGCTCTTTTTCTGATGGTGTTATACTAATTTTTTGTTGGTTGTCTTTAATATCGTTAGAAATAGCATTTTCTAGTGTATCTTGTTTAAAAATGATAGTTGCTCCTGGTATTTTAGGTGAATATACTCCCACTAAATTCAAATAATAATATTTTACAATTTCTCCTTCATTTTTAACTAAAATTTCTGTTGGCTTTCCTTCTATTTGAACTTGTCCTATGATTTGAAACAATGTTCTTTCTTGCAACATATTTATGGTAACTTGATGATTTACTAATTGTACTATTTGTATTTTTATTTCATCTGAAAATTCAATTCCTTTTTTAAAAACAATTTTATTATCTTTTAATTGAGGAGCATAAGCGCCTATCACTTCTAAACTATAATATTTGAAAAATACATCTTCTTCTTTTAGTAATATTTCCTTTTCTTTTCCTTGTAATAAAAGTTTTCCTAAAACTTGCATTCTTCTTTCTATTCCTTTCTTATGGCACATAATTAGCTAAAAATTATTTTCTAACCTTTCTTTCGCCCTTTATCCTCTCGTCACTTTCTCACGTACTAATTTGTAAACTCCGCTATTAAATCATAATTACTAATATCCATCACTTTACACATTTTGAATTTACCAACCATATCTAAATCCTGTGAATTTTCTGTTTTGATATATACCAAACCATCTATTTCTGGTACATCTTGCATGGTTCTTCCAATATAGTATTTTCCATCAAAAGAAATATCTTCGATTAAAATTTCACATTCTTGATTCAATTTTTTCTCTAAATTTTGTTTTGAAACTTCTTGTTGCAACTTCATAATTTGATGGTACCTTGCTTTCTTTGTGTTCCCATGAATTTGATTTGGTAGTTTAGCTGCTGGTGTCCCCTCTTCTCTTGAATAGCTAAATGCTCCTAATTTATCAAATTTGGCTTGTTCTACCAATGCTTTTAATTCTTCAAAATCTTTCTTTGTCTCACCTGGAAATCCTACTATTAAAGTTGTTCGTAAGGTTACCTCTGGAATATGTTTTCTTATTTTATCTAGCAAATCTCGTATTTGCTTTCCGAGAAGTTTTTCGGTTCATTTTCTTTAAAATAGAATCCGAAATATGTTGTATTGGTATGTCAAAATATTTCGCTATTTTAGGATTATTGGCAACTACTTGCAGTAATTCGTCTGTAATTCCTTCTGGATAAGAATATAAAAATCGAATCCATTTAATTTCTTCTATTTTACTAATTTCTTGTAATAATTCTGCTAATTTACTTTCTCCATATAAATCGGCCCCATATTTCGTAGTATCTTGTGCTATGATAATTAATTCTTTGATTCCTTGCTTTGCTAATTTTCTTGCTTCTTCTATGATATCTTCTTTTTTTCTACTAACAAATGGCCCTCTAATATAAGGAATTGCACAATAGGTACATTTATTGCTACAACCTTCTCCGATTTTTAAATAGGCATAATTTTTCCCAGTCGTGATGGTTCTATTTAAAAATTGGTCCTGTAAAAGCATTGGCATTGGGGGAATTTCTGTTATCTTTTTACTGGTTTTCTTTTTGCTTTTTATCACAATATTCCTTTTGACTAAGTCTTCTATTTTTTCCCACAATTTATCATATTCTTCTATCTTAATAAATAAATCTACTTCTGGAATTTCTTTTATTAATTCCTCATAGTATCTTTGAACAAGACACCCCATTACTATTAAATATTGACATTTATCTTTTTTATATTCTGCCATCTCTAAAATAGTATTAATAGCCTCTTCTTTGGCTGAATCAATAAAGCCACATGTATTGATAACAATGATTTCTGCTTTGGTTTCATCGTTTACTATCTCAAATTTATTTTTTTTGAAAAGTCCAATGGTTGCTTCTGTATCAATTAAATTTTTACTACATCCTAAGTGTACAAATCCTACTTTCATTTCATACTTCCTCTTTTCAGTTTTGAAATTAATCTTTGTGGCTACAAATATGTTTCCTTGTCAATTCCATTAAATCCAATTTTGTAAATCCTTCTACTTGGGTTTTACTTCTATCTTTTTTTAATTCTTCTTCTAAAAGTTTTTGAATTTTCTGTTTATTTTCTTCTTCTCTCATATCAATATAATCAATAATAACAATGCCACCAATATCTCTTAAACGCAATTGCTTAGCAATTTCTATGCTGGCTTCATGGTTAACTTTATAAACCGTTTGCTCTAAATTCTGATTTCCTGTATATTTCCCTGTATTTACATCAATGGCAGTTAAGGCTTCTGTTTTATCAATGGTTATAAATCCTCCACATTTTAACCAAACTTTTCTATTTTGCATTTTTTCTATTTGTTTTTCTAGATCATAAATATCGAATATATTTTCTTTCTCTTGTACTTCTATGTTAAGGTTACTATATTCGTTATTTTCACTTTTAAATTCTGATAATTCTTTTTCTATTTTCCTGTCATTTACTATAATTTTATCAATGGTACTATCTGCTAAATCCATTAGCATTTTTTCTATAATATTTTCACTTTCATACAATAATTGTGGTTTTTTTAATTCGGGATTAATGCTAGTTTGTATAATGTTGTTCCATTTTTTTTCTACTCTTTTTATATCTTCGATTACTTCTTTTTCTTTGTGTCGAGCTGAAGTTCTTATGATGGCACCATTTCCCGCACTTACATTTTCTTTTACCAATTTTATAAGTCTCTCTTGTTCTTTTTTATCTTCGATTTTTTGCGAAACGGTAATAATATCTGTATTAGGCAATAAGGCAATATATTTACCTGGCAAATTAATATGGCTAGAGATTCTAGCTCCTTTTTTTTCGTTGCTATCCTTTTTTACTTGTACCAATAATTTTTGATTCGGTTTTACCACTTCATTGATTTCTATGTTTTCTTTTTGAATTTCTTTGGTTTCATCTATTTTAGGTAAAATATCTTTTAAATGGATAAAACTATTTTTTTCTGTCCCTATATCTACAAAAGCTGACTGCATACCACTTATTACATCTTTTACAATGCCAATATAAATATTTCCTTCTTTTCTTCTATCTTCTTTTTCTTCCACATAGTATTCAATTAATTTTCCATTTTCGATTAATGCTATCTTTTTTTCATTCTTCTCTGTTTGTATAATAATCTCTGTCATTTCTATTAGTTCCTTTCTTTTTCCCTTTAAATTGCCATTGTGCCATTGGGGACGGACCTTTTTGGCAATTTTTTAATTAAATTTATTCATGGCTATATCAATACCATTTTTTATGATTCCACTTACTGCTTCTTTTGCTAAGTCTGTTCCTTTTTCTAATTTTTCTTTGTCTTCTTCTGGAATGGCTCCTAGTACATATTCAATTAAATTTTCCTTTTGCTTTGGCATACCAATTCCGACTCTTATTCTTTTAAAGTTCTGCGTATTTAATTCTTGTACTACTGATTTCATTCCATTGTGTGTTCCTGCTCCTCCTGCTTTTCTGATTTTAATGTTTCCTGGCTCTATATCAATATCGTCATAAATAACGATTAGTTGTTCTTTCTCGATTTTATAAAATTGAAGTATTTCTTTGATACTTTCTCCACTTAAATTCATAAAGGTCTGTGGTTTTAATAAGATAACTTTTTCTCCTTCTATGGTTCCTGTTCCATATAATCCTTTGAATTTACTTTTTGTGACTTCAATTTCATATTGTTCGGCTATTTTATTGATAACTTGAAATCCCATGTTGTGCCTCGTATTAGCATAGTCTTTTTCTGGATTTCCTAATCCTACTATTATATACATTGTTTTCCTACTTTCTTTGCTAACGACATAGTTTGCAAGTTTTTGAATTGTTTGAATTTTAATGATGTTATATTTTTATAGTTTCTATTTTAACTTGTTTTTGGCTTTTTTTCAAGCTTTTGATTTAATTTCCTTGTAACACGGAAAAAAGCACCCATTGGGTGCAATCTTCCAGACTTTAAGTACTTATAAAATACTTCTTTTGTCTCGTGTTTTTTGTTTTCTCCATTTTTCTCTTCCTGTACCAGGTAACCCACTAAAAAATCTGGTTCCTTTTTGAAAAAATGCTGTCTGTCCTTTTCTTTTGTTTAACAAATATTCTGTATGCATGTTTCTACCTCTCTTTTCTTTGTCTTTTCTACTACTACATTACATTTATTATATCACATTTACATAAAAAAGTCAATTTTATGTAGCTTTGTGGAAAATATTTCCACGAGTAAAAATAGAAAAGATTTTTTAACATAGAATCGTTCTTAATTTCTCTATACAACCAAAAAAGCACTTGAAAAGTGCTTTTTTTTACCTCTATCAATTATTCAGCTGATTCCTCTTCTGCTTCTGGAGCTTCATAAGCTTCTAAAATAGCTTTTTGAATTTTTTCTCTAGTTTCAGCATTGATTGGATGAGCTATATCTTTGAATTCTCCGTTTGGAGTTTTTCTGCTTGGCATAGCTATGAATAATCCATTTTGGCTTTCGATAACTTTAATATCGTGTACTGCGAATTCGTTATCGAATGTTACAGAAGCAACAGCTTTCATTCTGTTCTCTGAATTTACTTTTCTTAAACGTACATCTGTGATTTGCATTGTTAAATGCACCTACCTTCCTTAAGTTTTATAATATTATTTTGTACATATAGCTTGTATCTTATGTACAATTATATAATTCTTCATAAAAAAAGTTTTTCCTTCTTTTTTTTACAAAAAAATTAAAATTTATTTTTGTCACAAAAAATTAATTTATCTAATAAAATATAGAAGTTTGAAATTTTTCTTTAAATTTCAAGCAAACTATTGAATTTTTACCCATAAAATTATATAATTTATCCGTTGAAGGAGTGTTTACAAATGCCAAATATTGATACCTTAAAAAAATATAAAAATATACATATGATTGGAATTGGTGGCGTTAGCATGAGTGGTATTGCAGCCATTTTAAAAAATTGGGGATTTACTATTACTGGTTCCGATGCTTCCAATTCTGAAAACGTCAAAGCCTTAACCCAAAAGGGATTTAAGGTTACCGTTGGACACAATTTAGAAGATGTTGCAAGTTCTGACATTGTCGTGTATTCTGCCGCTGTAAAGCAAGATGATCCAGAAATGTTAGAAGCCAAAAGACTAAATATTCCTACTATTGAAAGAGCAGACTTTTTAGGCGAGATCACTCGTTGTTATCAAGATACGATTTGTATCTCTGGTACTCACGGAAAAACTACCACTACTTCTATGGTTGCTCTATGTTTCAAAGAAGCCATGAAAGACCCCAGCATTCAAGTTGGTGCTTACTTAAAACAATTAAACGGAAATTATATGGTAGGAAATAGTGAACATTTTATTATTGAAGCTTGCGAATACGTAGAAAGCTTTTTAAAATTTAGTCCAAAAGCACAAATTATTCTAAACATTGACAATGACCATTTAGACTATTTTAAAACCTTTGAAAATATCAAAAATGCTTTTATGAAATACGTAAAACTTTTACCAGATGATGGCATCTTAGTTCTAAATGCAGATGATAGTAGTTGTTTGGAGCTAGCTAAATGTACCAATGTAATACCCATTACCTATGGTATCCAAAATAAAAATGCTAATTTTTATGCAGATCATATTACTTTTGATGAGGATGGATTTCCTGTATTTGATGTCTATTACAAAGGTACTTTATATGATACCATAAAGCTTTCTGTTCCTGGTCAACACAATATATTAAATGCTTTATCTTGTATTGCCTTATGCCACGAATATAAGATTGAAAAATCAGCCATAAAAAATGCCTTATTACAATTTACTGGTGCTCATAGAAGATTTGAATTCAAAGGTAAAATAGATAACAAAGTTAGTGTTTATGATGATTATGCACATCATCCTACTGAAATTTTGGCAACTGCCAAATCACTTTCTCATAAAAAATATAACAATTCTTGGGTTGTTTTTCAACCTCATACCTATAGTAGGACCAAGAATTTACTAGAAGATTTCGCTAATGCTTTATTAAACTTTGACCATGTTGTTGTTCTGGATATTTATGCGGCAAGAGAAAAAAATACTTATGGCATTAGTTCGAAAGATTTAGTTAATCAATTAAACACGATTGGAAAAGAAGCAAAATATATTCCTGATTTTAACGATTGTGTTTCTTATATAAAAGACCATGTACAAGAAAATGATGTGGTGATTACTCTTGGTGCTGGTACGGTAACAGAGATTGGAGCCATGTTAATTTCATAAAATAATATTTATTTTCCCTCAGATAGTATCTCTGAGGGATTTTTTATTTATTTTCAGTATTTTATTATTACGCATATTTTATATTATGCCCTTTTTCGTTTAATTCTATAATGATTTTTATTTCTTTTTTTACTTCGCTAACTGCTTGATTTAATTTACTACTCATATGTCGTGATACTTCGTGAATTTCTTCTGCTATTTCTTGTGTGCTTTTATCAAATTTCTCATGCACTTCATCTGTAAATTTGTACATCTCATCTTTGAAGTCATGCATTTCATCTCTGAAGTCATGCATTTCATCTCTGAACTCATACATTTCGTTTTTGAAGTCGTGCATTTCATCTC
>CAOJRU010000002.1 GCA_948442365.1 uncultured Clostridium sp. | reverse complement strand
AGGTAGAGAAAAAAGAGAACAAGAGCGTTATGATGAAACCATTGAAGAAGCAATGAGAGAGGAAAAAAGAAAATTTGAACAACAGAAACAAGAAGAACAAGAACAGGAACAACAAGTTAATATTGTTTTAGAAATATTTGAAAATAAAATATTTATAAATGGAAAAGATAATAATTTGTTTTATAAAGAGGAAGTGAAAAACAAAAAAGAACTGATGGAAGAATATGCTATTAACAGTAGATTTTATGGTGATAAAAAAAATATAAAGAACATAGATTGGGCCTTACTTTCAACTTTAGATGAGATAGATGATAAAGACAATACTCTTGTTATGAACTATTTAAGCATAATAAGAGGAAGTGGATTAAAGGATAAAAGCTTGGAAGAAAGTATTAAGGAATTTAATGAAAGGGTACATGTAGAGTATAAATTTAATGTTAACCAGGGGAATTTGTTAAATCTAAAAGAAAAAAGATTAGCAAGAAAGGCCAAAGAATTAGGTATAGCTTCTTTGTCAGGAATTAGTGAAAAAAGTTTGTGGGATAGAATGAAAAATACAATTGTAGATAAAATTCGAAATAGAAAATTTTTCCCAAAAAATGAAAAAGTGCAACAATTAGATAGTAAAGGTGTAAAAACAAGGCAAGAAGAACAAAAGAAAAGAACACAACATGCAACAAATAGAGAAGATTATAAGAAAGAAAAAATGGAAAAATATAAGTATGACAATAGAGATGGTCATCTTGAAGCAAATGCTATGGAAGCACAACAAAAAGTAGAAGTACTTAAACCAGACGCAGTAATTGGTAAAGACGATGAAGAAATAAAGTTATAATAGTCAAATCATAAAAAACAAAGAACTTGGAAAATGAAAAAATTCCAAGTTCTTTATTGACTTATCGGCCATATCATGATACAATATAAACTGTTATTATAAATTACACGAATTGTGTAATTCCGTAACAGTTTAAAACTTTTTAAGGACGTAATATTCAAAAATATTATATCAAATTAAAAAGAAAAAAAGTCAAAAATAGGAGGTGAAATTTAAGTGCCAACAATTAATCAATTAGTAAGAAAAGGAAGAAAAACAGGAGAAACAAAATCAACAGCACCAGCTCTTCAACATGGATGGAACTCTAAAAACAAAAAACTAACAAATAATAGAGCACCACAAAAAAGAGGAGTATGTACAGTTGTAAAAACAGTTACACCTAAAAAGCCAAACTCAGCATTAAGAAAAGTTGCCAGAGTTAGACTTTCTAATGGTTATGAAGTTACATCTTATATCCCAGGTATAGGACATAACTTACAAGAACACAGTGTTGTATTAATCAGAGGTGGTAGGGTAAAAGACCTTCCAGGTGTTAGATACCACATCATCAGAGGAACTTTAGATACAGCAGGTGTTAAAGATAGAATGCAAGCGCGTTCAAAGTATGGGGCTAAAAAACCTAAAAACTAAAAAAAGTTGATAAAAAGCAACAATCTGCATATTTTCGTTATTTATTTTAAAGCTTAACGTACCAACGTATGCCTTTGTCTTGTAATAAATAGCAAAAATATACATCTTATTACTTTTTAATCAAAATTTTAAAATTGAAATTCAATTAGCAACAGAATTAAAAAAGTAGTGCTTGTTATTTTATCTAAGATTTAAGGTACTTAAATTTTAAATAGATAATATAAGTGCTATGCGCAAGAAATAAATTTCTTGTGAGTACCTAGATGTTTTCTAATATAAAACATCCAATTAAATTTAAGGAGGGAAGAATAGTGCCAAGAAAAGGATATATAGCAAAAAGAGAAGTATTACCAGATCCAATTTATAATAGCAAAGTTGTTACAAAATTAGTAAACAACATCATGTTAGATGGTAAAAAATCAGTTGCTCAAAAAATAGTATATGATGCATTTGACATTATCAAAGAAAAAGAAGGAAAAAATCCTTTAGAAGTTTTTGAAGCAGCTTTAGAAAATGTTATGCCAGTTCTTGAAGTTAAAGCAAGAAGAGTTGGTGGAGCAACTTACCAAGTTCCACTAGAAATCAGACCAGAAAGAAGACAAACTTTAGGATTAAGATGGATTGTGTCTTATGCTAGAAATAGACACGAAAAAACAATGGCTGAAAAATTAGCTGGTGAATTAATGGATGCGGTAGCTGGAAACGGTGGAGCATTTAAGAAAAAAGAAGATACCCATAGAATGGCTGAAGCGAATAAGGCTTTTGCTCACTACAAATGGTAAAATTTTGATTGGAAAAGGCAATCTACAAATTTCTACTAAGATAATCCAAACTTCGACGTACCAACGTACGCCTTCAGCTAGTATTACTTAGTAAAAATCTGTATCTTACCATTTCGAATCAAAATTTAAATTCAAATAAAACAAGCGATAAAATTTAATAAATTAGAAATTTAGCTAGGAAAAGGAACAAAAATATTTGAAATAATACGTATGTATATTGAAAATATTTTTGTGAAGTTTGAAACGCTAAAGGCTATTTTAGTAAATTTTACAATCGAAAGGGGGAAATAAATAAAATGGCAGGAAGAGAATACCCATTAGAAAGAACAAGAAATATAGGAATTATGGCACACATTGATGCCGGTAAAACAACAACAACAGAGAGAATTTTATTTTACACAGGTAAAGTTCACAAAATAGGAGAGACACATGAAGGAGCAGCAACTATGGACTGGATGGCACAAGAACAAGAAAGAGGTATTACGATTACATCTGCTTGTACAACCTGTTTTTGGAATAATAATAGAATCAATATTATTGATACACCAGGACACGTTGACTTTACAGTAGAAGTACAAAGATCTTTAAAAGTTCTTGATGGAGCAGTAACTGTTTTAGCTGCAAAAGGTGGAGTACAACCACAAACCGAAACCGTTTGGAGACAAGCTGACAAATACAATGTACCAAGAATGGTATATGTTAATAAAATGGATATTACAGGAGCTAATTTCATGCTTTGTGTAGACCAATTGAAAAACAGATTAAAAGCAAATGCTGTACCAATTCAATTACCAATTGGGGCAGAAGATAACTTCAAAGGAATCATTGACTTAATTAAAATGAGAGCTTTCTTACACAAAGATGATTTAGGAAAAGAAATCGAAGAAGCAGATATTCCAGATGATATGAAAGAGCTAGCTGAAGAATACCATAGTAAAATGGTAGAATCAGTAGCAGAACAAGACGAAGAATTAATGATGAAATATTTAGATGGAGGAGAACTTTCAGAAGAAGAAATCAAGAAAGGATTACGTGTAGGAACTATTGCCAATACAATCGTGCCTGTAACCTGTGGATCTTCTTACAAAAATAAAGGAGTTCAAGAATTATTAGATGCCATCATTGATTATATGCCAGCACCAACAGACATAGCACATATTAAAGGAGAAACATTAACAGGGGAAGAAACAGAAGCTAAAACTTCTGATAACGAACCATTTGCAGCTTTAGCATTTAAAATTGCAACAGACCCATTTGTTGGAAAATTATGTTTCTTTAGAGTTTATTCAGGAACATTAGAATCTGGTTCAACCGTATTAAACTCTAGTAAAGATAAAAAAGAAAGAATCGGAAGAATTCTTCAAATGCATTCAAACCATAGAGAGGATATTGATAAAGTATATGCTGGAGATATTGCAGCAGCAGTTGGAATGAAAGATGTTACAACAGGGAATACACTATGTGATCCAGACCATCCAATTATACTAGAATCAATGGAATTCCCAGAACCAGTTATTGATATTGCAATTGAGCCAAAAGACAAAGCAGCTCAAGAAAAAATGGGAATTGCCTTAGGAAAATTAGCAGAAGAAGATCCAACCTTTAAAGCTTATACCAATCAAGAAACAGGACAAACAATTATTGCAGGTATGGGTGAACTACACTTGGATATTATCGTAGATAGATTAAAAAGAGAGTTTAAGGTAGAATGTAATGTAGGTAAACCACAAGTTGCTTACAAAGAAACAATCAGAAACAAAGTAAAAGTACAAGGTAAATTTATTCGTCAATCTGGTGGTAAAGGACAATATGGTGACGTTTGGTTTGAAATGGAACCATTAGAACCAGGTAAAGGAATTGAATTTGAAAGTAAAATCGTAGGTGGAGCTGTTCCAAAAGAATACATCAAACCAATTGAACAAGGTATGAGAGAAGCAGCAGAAAGCGGAATCTTAGCTGGTTACCCAGTAATCGATTTCAAAGCTACTTTAGTAGATGGTTCTTACCACGAAGTTGACTCTTCAGAAATGGCGTTTAAAATTGCAGCTTCTATGGCTTTCAAAGAAGGTTGTAAACAAGCAAAAGCAGTTATCTTAGAGCCTATTATGAAAGTTGAAATAACAGTTCCAGAAGAATACATGGGAGATGTTATTGGTGATATAAACTCAAGACGTGGAAGAATGGAAGGTATGGATAGTGAAGATGGAATGCAAGAAATTCACTCTTTTGTACCACTTTCTGAAATGTTTGGTTATGCAACAGATTTACGTTCAAAAACACAAGGTAGAGGTACTTATACAATGGAACCTTCTCATTATGAAGAAGTTCCAAAGTCAGTTTTTGATGGTATTGTTGCTTCAAGAGTTAAAAAAGATTAAGGTTACAAAATGCTAACGCATTTTGCATAAGTTATCTGTAATCGGCAAAGCCTTAACAGTTAACTTAATTCACTCTAAATTCAGTTGAGAAAATAAAAAGAAATCAAAAAGACTTGATTTTTTAGTAAAAATGTTATAAAATGCTTATACATTAAAAGTTATTAAATTTAAAAGAAAATAAAAAATAATAAGGAGGAATTTTCAAATGGCAAAAGCAAAATTTGAAAGAAACAAACCACATGTTAACATTGGTACAATTGGTCACGTAGACCATGGAAAAACAACAACAACAGCAGCTATTACAAAATATTTATCATTATTAGGAAAAGCACAATATGAAGCATACGATCAAATCGATGGTGCTCCAGAAGAAAAAGCAAGAGGAATCACAATTAACACAGCACACGTTGAATATGAAACAGAAAACAGACACTATGCACACGTTGACTGTCCAGGACATGCTGACTATGTTAAAAACATGATCACAGGTGCAGCTCAAATGGATGGTGCGGTATTAGTTGTATCAGCAGCTGATGGACCTATGCCACAAACAAGAGAGCACATCTTACTTGCTAGACAAGTTGGAGTTAAATTCATCGTTGTATACTTAAATAAATGTGATATGGTTGACGATCCAGAATTATTAGAATTAGTTGAAATGGAAGTTAGAGACCTATTATCAGAATATGATTTCCCAGGAGATGACATTCCAATCATAAAAGGATCTTCATTAAAAGTATTAGAAAGTTCATCAACAAATCCAGATGAAGAAGTTTATAAACCAATGAAAGAATTAATGGAAGCAGTTGATAGCTACATCCCAACACCAGAAAGACCAGTAGATCAACCATTCTTAATGCCAGTTGAAGACGTATTCACGATCACAGGACGTGGAACAGTTGCAACAGGTAGAGTAGAAAGAGGAATCATAAAAGTTTCTGACGAAGTTGAAATCGTTGGATTATCACAAGAAAGAAAGAAAACTGTTATCACAGGTGTTGAAATGTTCAGAAAATTATTAGATCAAGCAGAAGCTGGAGATAATATCGGAGCATTATTACGTGGTATTGACAGAAAAGAAATTGAAAGAGGGCAAGTTCTTGCAAAACCAGGAACTATCAACCCACATACAAAATTCACTTCTGAAGTTTATGTATTAACAAAAGAAGAAGGTGGAAGACATACACCATTCTTCAATGGATATAGACCACAATTCTATTTCAGAACAACAGACGTTACAGGTGTTATTGAATTAGCAGCTGGAACAGAAATGGTTATGCCAGGAGATAACGTATCAATGACAATCGAATTAATCACTCCTATCGCTATCGAAAAAGGATTAAGATTCGCTATTCGTGAAGGTGGTAGAACAGTTGGTTCAGGTGTCGTTGCTGATATCTTAGCTTAATAGAGATAATTAGTTAATAAAAAATGTCGCTACATTTAGTAGTGGCATTTTTTTGAATTTTTAATGAATTTGAGACAATTATGACTAATGTGTACCTGTCCCAAATTCGTCACCCAAACTTGCCAGAATATCTTTTTTATGAAATTACTTGCAATTTTCTATAAACAATAATAAAATATAGATATTAAAAATATAATAGAATAGACGAGACTTAGGAGGAAGTTAAATGAAGATACTATTAGATGCTATGGGAGGCGATAATGCTCCTGATGCTAACATCAAAGGTGCTATCAATGCCATCCATAAAATAGAAGCAGAAGTAATTTTAGTAGGAAAAGAAGAAATAATACGTAGCAAAGTAAAAGAATTCTATGGAAAAGAGATGGAAGAAATATCAGATAGACTTAAGATAAAAAATGCAACAGAAACAATAGAAATGGAAGATACACCAACTTTAGCCATTAAACATAAGAAAGATTCTTCTATGGTAGTTGGTTTCAAAATGCTAAAAGAAAACGAAGGAGATGTATTTATTTCTGCGGGAAATTCAGGAGCATTGTTAACAGGAGCAACCTTATTGGTAGGAAGAATAAAAGGGATCGATCGACCAGCCTTAGCAGGAATTTTACCAGCTTACAAAAGCCAATTGCTACTAATTGATGCAGGTTCTAATACCAATTGTAAGCCAATCAATTTATTACAATTTGCTCAAATGTCTAGCATTTATTTAAAAAACACATATGGAATTGAAAATCCAGCCATTGGATTATTAAATATAGGAACAGAAGAAACAAAAGGGAATGAATTAGTACGAGAAAGCTATCATTTATTAAAAGAAAAATCAGAAGAATTGAATATTAACTTTGTAGGAAATGTAGAAGGAAGAGATGCTTTTTCTGGAAAAATAGATGCGATTGTAGCTGATGGATTTACAGGGAATGTATTTTTAAAAACCACAGAAGGTTTAGGAAAATTTGTAAAGAAAAGTTTAACCGAAAGTTTTACTAAGAATTTGTTAGCTAAGATTTTTGCGATACCAGCATTACCAGCTATTAAAAGATTTTCCAAAACAATGGATTATAAATCCTATGGAGGAGCCTTATTTTTAGGTGTAAAGAAACCAGTAGTAAAAGCACATGGAAGTAGTGACAGTTTATTATTTGAATATACTCTTATACAAGCAGAAAAATTCGTTCAAAATAAAGCAGTAGATAAAATGATAGAAGAGTTTGAAAAATAGCACATTTTCGACTTGTTAGTATAAAATAAAAATATTTTAAGAATATACTTGACAAATAGAAAAACATATAATATAAATGAAATATAAATAAGTCATTTACAAACTTGAGAGGAGGTGAACTCGGGTAATGAGTTCAGAAGAAGTTTTAGAAAAAGTAAAAGGAATTATTGTTGAACAATTAGGTGTAGCAGATACAGCAGTAACAATGGAAGCATCATTTATTGACGATTTAGGAGCAGATTCATTAGACATTGTTGAATTAGTTATGGCATTAGAAGAAGAATTTGATATAGAAATTCCTGATAGCGATGCTGAAAAAGTTGTAACAGTAGGAGATGTAGTTGACTACATAAAAGAAAATGTAAAATAAAAAAAGTAAAAAGAACGAATAATATACTAATATTATTCGTTCAATTGTTATTAGAATAAAAGAAGATCTTTGTTATGTGGTAAAGGTAAGTCATATTATTTTCTTACACTTATAATAATTAATTAAAATACAGAATTTTCTAATTGGGCAGGATACAATTTAAAGAAATTTAACATATAATCCAACATAGTATTTTTTCGAATTGTCGTATTAGAAAATAAGCTAAATTCTACAATATCAGTTTCTTGAGAAAAGACCTTTAAACTACCAAGTAAGTCACCTTCACTAATAGGAGCTTGTAAGTAAGAATCCATGTAAATATTACATTCTATGGAAGGAATTAAGTCTTTTTTTACTGGAATAATAGGATTTTCTTCTAAGTAATTATCTATTTTTATTTCCAAATTATTAGAAAAACCTTTTTCAATGGAAAAGAAGTCAGGGTGATTGTTTTGCCAATCTGTTAAGTAATTGTTTACAAAATCTTTTATATTGAAGTACTCAAAAGTTTTAAAAGTATATTCAATCAATTTAATACTATCTTGTGTTCTAAATTTTTTGGTATCAGCTCCTAGAACTACACAAATAATATCCATATTTCCTCTTTTACAAGCCGTTACTAAACAACGATTAGCTCCATTCGTAAAACCAGTTTTTATACCATAAACGCCATCTAAATTACCCAATAGCTCATTGGTATTAGAAAGATTTTTAGGATAACCATTAATGGTAACGGTATAATGTTTCGTTCCAACAATATTTAAAAAAGTTGGATTTTTTAAGGCATAGTCTGAAAGTAATGCCAATTCATGGGCAGTGGTATAATGCCCGTCTGAATCTAATCCATGAGGAGATTCAAAATGAGTATTGGAAAGTCCTAATTGTTGTGCTTTGTTGTTCATTAAGTCAGAAAATTCTGCTACACTTCCACCAATATTTTCAGCCAAGCAAACAGCAGCATCATTTCCCGAACAAAGCATTAAACCATATAATAAGTCACGAATGGTGATTTTATCGCCAGTTTTTAAGCCAAGACGAGAGCCTCCTGTTCCAGCAGCTTTTTTGGATACTTCTACGGTTTGATCTAAAGAATGATTTTCGATTACTACAATCGCTGTCATAATCTTAGTGGTAGAGGCCATTTTTACTTGATTTTTTTCATTTTTGCCATACAAAATCATTTTAGAATTTCTGTCTAAGACTACACAGGAACGAGAGTTGACATTAGGAATTTGATTTTTGTTGGCGGCTGCTTGTGTAGATGCTTCTATTTCAGAACTTACATCAACAATTTCTTCATCTGTTTCATCACAAAAGGATGGTGTACTTAATTGAATCATAAATAAAAATATAATAAATGTTTTGTATAAAATTTTTTTCATAATCCACCTCTTATTTAATCATATAAAAAAATGTATTTTTTATGATAGAAATTAACGATAATTTAGATAGAATCATTTGTATTGATTTTGAAGGATAAAAGAATAAATTGAATTTGTTAAGACAAAAAACAAGAAAATTATTACGGGGATAAGAAAAAATGAAATTAATTAACGTAAAATGTTGATTTTATTATAAAAATGTAATATAATTGTAATGTAGGGCTTTATTTAAAACCTTAATTGGAAAAGGATATTTCCGTAAGGATAAAAAAACGATTAAAAATCTACTATATAATAGTAAGAAAAAAGCCTATTGACTTAAAGAAAAAATAGAGTAAAATAAGAGATAGAAGTAGAAATTTTTAAATTAAAAGGAGAGAAAAAAATGAACTTAAAAAAATTGCTAATTAGTTTAATTACGGTTGTAATGTTTTCTGTATTTGTGTTAACACAAGGTACAGTATATGCTGCGGGACAATTAGAAAAAGGTAAAGAAAAGTATATGGGCGTTGTTCAACTTATGGATAAAAATAGTAATGAACCTGATAAGGGTACTAAGATGGGTTATGCTATGGGTGGTGATCCTACTGGAAATGATAATGATAATGCTGCCTATATATGGAATATTTTAAGATATAATTCTGAGAATTCAGATACATTTGAACAAAATAAGAATTTTTATTGTGTTAAGGCAGGAATAGGTTTTACGGAAACCAATAATGGTAGTCTAACACGAAGACCTTACAATGTATATTATGATATGAAAAAAGACAGAGAGATAATTAGCGAAAGTACAAATGATATGTTAAAACTATTAGAAAAAACAATTATTACAGATAATGAAAATAATACATTTAAGCAATATAATGCCATTTTAGCAGTTTTAGACATGTTATATTTACCAGGAGAGTCTACAGAGTTAGAAAAGAAACAATTATTAGATACAATCATTCGATATGCTGCTTATGAAGATACTTCTATTGGAGATCCTGATGAGTTAGCAATGGCGTTGGAAGGTTATGTAATAGATAAAAACCCTAATGCTAATGATTTATCTACACTTAAATTAACAGATTGTGCTTTGACAGATAATGATATTCAAGCAGTGCAACAAGCTGTTATATGGTATTTTACAAATTATTATGAAATAGAAACGCAATCACCTTATAAAGAATCAACTACACACAATGAGAAATTTGATAAAACAGCAAAAAATGCTGATGCATGGTTTTTTTATTCAGAAAATGGAGGAATTAACACTTATAAATCTTTGAAAGATTATAATCCAGATGGATCAGAGCCTCAGTTCAGTATAGGAACTATTAGAAATGAACAAGTAAAAGTATTATACAATTATATGATAAATGAAGCAAAAGCAAAAGCAAGTCAATATGATAATATAAGTTCAGCTACAGGATCTCCTATTCGTATAGATACGGATGAAAATCTTAAATTAAATGAAATATCTGGAGACAATTATATTATAGGGCCAGTTAAGATGGAAGAAGCAAATACTAATCCTTATACACTTGACTTTGTAGTAAAAAATAATGGAACGGAAATTTCTAGCTACCAATTATTGAACAAAGATAAAACACCAGTAGCAAATGGAACAACGGTGAAAGATTTAGTAGGAGAAGAATTCTATATTTCTGTTCCAAAAAGCCAAGCTAATAATTTGTCAATTGATATTAAAGTTAATTATAATGAAAGAACAATGACGTTATGGGCATCTACAACAAACAATTTAGAGCAACCATTAGTAGAAGTTGATAAAACTGATAAATCAGAATCTAAAACCTTAGTATTCAGAGCAGAGCCAGAAGAAGAATTTGACTTAGCTTTAAGAAAATTCATTACAGCTGTTAATAATCAAAATGTACCAGAAAGAATTACACTAAGAGATGAAGATGTAAAAGATTTAAACCGAAAAGATGAAAATGGAAAAATAATAGCAACAACGGCTAATTACCAAGAAAGCAAAGAACCAGTTGCAGTAAAAAAAGGTGATATTGTTACCTATACCTTCAGAATATACAATGAAGGAACAAAAGATGGATATGTACAAGAAATTACAGAAGACATACCAGAAGGATTAGAATTTTTATACTCAGAAAAAACAGGTGATGAGTTAAAAGCAGACACAACTTTAACAGAAGCAGAAAAAGAAGCAATAGATTTTAACCAAAATTATTTATGGGGAAAATTCAAATATGATGAGAGCGGAGAAAAAATCATCCAAATTTCTTCTGATTACTTATCAAAAGAAAATGAAACAACAGTAGGTGGCAATTTAATTCCAGCGTTTGGAGAAAACGATGGAAGTAAAAAGGCAGCAGACCTTAAATATAAAGAATTGGCAGTAAAATTCAAAGTTGTTTCTGATGATACAACAGGAAATGTTATAAGAAATGAAGCAGCCATAACAGATGATGCCGATAAGGATGGAAAACCAGTAGATGACAGAGATTCTACACCAGAAGAATGGAAACAACATCCAGATCATGAAGATGATGAAGACCATGACTATATTATATTACAAGCATTTGACTTAGCTTTAAGAAAATTCATCATAGCGGTAAGCGATGATACCAACATTGATAAAAAGGAAGAGCTAAGAAATGCAGACGGATTATACACAAGAGCGCCAGTAGTAGACACATCAAAATTAAATACAACTGGCGAAGATGGAAAGCTAATTACAACAGCTATCTATAACCATACCAAAGAACCAATCTTAGTAAAACCAAATGATATTGTAGTATATATGTTAAGAGTATACAATGAAGGAGATATCAATGGTTATGCGGCAGAAATTAAAGACCATTTACCACCATACTTAGAATTTGTAGATGGGGAATATAACAAACAATATGGTTGGACCATATCAGAAGATGGAAGAACAGCTACTACAAAATACTTAGAAAATAGCCTAATAAATGCAGCAGAAGAAGTAACTTTTTCTGGTGGATTAGGAATTGAAAAGAAAGACTATGTATTATCCTATAAAGAAGTTCCAATCATGTGTAAGGTAAAAGAAGAAGCAAAATCAAATGAAAAAATCACAAATATAGCTGACATTACAGAATATTTAGATGAAAATAAAAAGCCAGCAACCGATAGAGACTCACAACCAGACAATGTAACACTTCCAGAAGATAAAGACTTACCAGGATATAAAGACAATGAAACAGGAAGTTATATACCAGGACAACAAGACGACGACGACTTTGAAAAAGTAATTGTAAAAATATTTGACTTAGCCTTAAGAAAATGGGTAACACAAGCAATTGTTATAGAAAATGGTGAGCAAACCATAACACAAACTGGACATGACGCATGGGATGATCCAGAAGCAGTTGTAAAAGTAGAATTACATAGAAAGAAACTAAACCAAGTAGAAGTTAAATTCAGATATTCAATCCGTGTATACAATCAAGGAGAAATTGCAGGATATGCCAAAGAAGTAACAGACTACATTCCAGAAGGATTAAAATTTGTAGCAGAAGATAATCCAGGATGGACAGATGAAGGAAACAATGTAATTTCTACAAGACTATTAGAAAATACATTATTACAACCAGGAGAATATGCAGATGTAGAAGTGCTACTTACTTGGATAAAAAGTGAAAACAACATGGGAGTTATGATTAATACAGCCGAAATATCAGAAGATTATAACGAATATGGCGTACCAGATATTGACTCAACACCAGACAATCAAAAACCAGGAGAAGATGATATTGATGATGCACCAGTTATGCTATCTATTTCAACAGGGCAAGCAAGAATTTATTTCACATTAGGATTTGTTGTATTAATAACAATAGCAGGAGGAATCGTTTTAATTAAGAAATTTGTAATATAGAATAGAGTTGCCAAAGGGGACGTGCCAAAGGGGACGGACCTTTTTGGCAACTTTCCATTTAAACCCAGAACCATTGGTAACCACTGCTAACCTTTTCAGCCCTAAACCATTGGTAACCTCTGGAGCCTTTGGCGAAATCCTCTTGTCAATTTTAATTTAACCATTGCAAAATAAAATAAAGTATAGTAAAATAGGAATAGTTAATAAAAAAGAGGTAAAAATTAGATGAAACAGGATATAATACAATTATCAGAGCAAGTTGAAAAAGAAATAGAACCTGTCATAGAAAAAGTTAATAAAACTTGTGAAACAAATAGCAAAAAAGTTTTAGAGGCATTTCAAAAATGCAAATTACAAGAAGCGCATCTAAACTCTTCGACTGGTTATGGAATTGATGAACCAGGAAGGAATAAAATAGAAGAAATATATAGTCACATATTTAAAGCAGAAGATAGCTTGGTAAGAAGTCAACTAATTTCAGGAACACATGCTTTAGCGATTACTTTATCAGCCTTATTGCGACCAGGTGATACCATGCTTAGTATAACAGGAGAGCCATATGATACACTTCAAACAGTAATTGGAATTGGAAAAGAGAAAAGCAAAAGTTCATTAAAGGAATTTAACATTGCTTATGAACAAATTGATTTACTAGAAAATGACTTTGACATTCCAACCATTCAAGAAAGACTAAGAAGGAACGATATAAAGCTGATTGAGATTCAAAGATCGAGAGGATATTCAACGCGAAAGAGCTTAACCATTGAAAAAATAGAAAAAGTGATTCAAGCGATTCGAGAAATTAACAAAGAAGTTATTATTATGGTGGATAATTGCTATGGAGAATTTGTGCAAGAGAAAGAACCAATTGAAGTAGGAGCAGACATTGCAGTTGGTTCCTTAATGAAAAATTTAGGAGCAGGAATTGCCAATTCAGGTGCTTATATTGTAGGAAAGAAAAATTTAATTGAACTATGTGCAGAAAGATTAACATCACCAGGAATTGGAAAAGAAATAGGACCATCTTTAAATCAAAATACGTTATTTATAAAAGGACTATTTTTTGCACCTAGTGTAGTAGCAAGTAGTTTAAAAACGGCAATTTTTGCAAGTTGCCTATTAGAAAAATTAGGATATTTAGTAGAGCCTAAATATGATGAATTAAGAGCGGATATTGTACAAACCATTCATTTAGGAACAGAAAAAGACCTAGTAAAATTTTGTCAAGGAATCCAAATGGGGTCACCAATCGATTCAGATGTTATTCCTTATCCAGGAGATATGGGAGGATATGACGATAAAGTGATTATGGCAGCAGGTACTTTTACGCAAGGATCTACGATAGAACTTAGTTGCGATGGACCAATTAGAAAACCATATATAGCCTATATGCAAGGAGGACTTACATATGAATATGGGAAATTGGGTATATTAAAAGCAATTGAACATATGAAAAAGTAAAGGAAGGGAGAAAAAAATGTTAGTAGTAAGTATTTTATCAATTTTAATTCTATTGGTAATTGCCATATTAATTTTAGGAGGAAGTGCACAAAGAAAGCAAAATAAGAATTTCCAAAGAGAAAAAAGAGAAGCGGTAAAAAATGCTAAAAAACAAATGAAAGGCAAAAAGAAGGAAGTTAAAAAGTCAAAAAATCAATATGTGGATGTTTTAAATAACCAAGAAGAGGAAGAAGAATTAGAAGTTTATAATTTCAATGAAAAAGAAGAAATAGAAGACATTTTAAATGGTAAAAAAGAAGAAGAGGATGAAATAGAAGAGCCAGAAATAGAGGAACAGGAAGAAGAATCAGAATTAGATTCGGATTCTGACATTCACTTTTTATTTGAGGAAGAGGAAGAGGAAGAGGAAGCAGAACCAGAGTCAAAGACATATGAAATGGAGCAAGACGAAATAGAAGAAAATGCAAGTGGAGAAGAGGAAGACTTCGGACAAATTGATTTTGGAGAAGATAATTTTGAAGAAGAGGCACAAAACGAGGAAGAAGATGATACACAAGAGGGTGATTTAAGTATAGATATTTTTGCTGAAGAAACACAAAGTCAAGAAGATGTACTAGAAAAATACATTCAAGAAGCACAAGAAAATGATATTGGCTATTTAAATGGAGATGATCCAGAAGAGGAAGAAAAAGACCCATTAGCCATATTAGCTGAATTAGAAAAACAAGAAAAGGAATCGAAAAAGAAAAAGGCAGCTAGTAAAAAGGCAACTGCTAAAAAAGAATCAGAAATAGAGTTACAAATGGAAATAGAAGAGAAACCAGCGAAAAAAAGGACCACAAGAAAAAAGACAACAGAAGAAAAGCCAGAGAAAAAGGTAGCTACTAAAAAGACAACAACCAAAAAATCAACAAGTACAGCAAAGAAAACAGCAGAAACAAAGTCAACAGGAACAAAGAAAACAACAGGAACAAAGAAAACAACAGGAACAAAGTCAACAGGAACAAAGAAAACAACAACCAAAAAATCAACCACAAAAAAGAAAGAAGATAAATAATGAAAGTAATTGTAATTGGTGGAGGTCCTAGTCGGAATGATGGCAGCAATTACTGCCAAACAAGAGGGATATGAAGTGATTTTATTAGAGAAAATGAAATCTATTCGGTAGAAAATTACTAATAACGGGAAAAGGAAGATGTAATATTACATCTTCTTTAGATATGGAGGAATTTATTAAAAATACGCCAGGTAATGGCAGATTTTTATATAGTTGTTATCAAAATTATACGAATCAAGACATCATTCAATTTCTAAAAGAACAAGGACTAGAAGTAAAAGAAGAAAGAGGAAATAGAATATTTCCTATAACAGATCGTTCTCTTGATGTTTTAAAATGCTTTACGAAAAAATTAAAAGAACTAGAGGTAGAGATTAGATGTGATACAGAAGTAAGGCAAATATTGCTAGAGCAAGAGGGCGAAATAAGTAAGGTAGTAGGGGTAAAGACTAATCATGGGCGATTAGAAGCTGATAAAATTATTTTAGCAGTAGGAGGGAAAAGCTATCCATTAACTGGTTCTACGGGGGATGGCTACCGATTAGCCAAAGAATTAGGTCATACCATTACAGAAATTAGACCATCTTTAGTTCCCTTAGAAAGTTATGACAAAGAAATAAGTAAGCAATTACAAGGATTAAGTTTGAGGAATGTAGCCATAAAATTAATTGATGAAGAAAATAAAAAAGAAATTTATCAAGACTTTGGAGAAATGTTATTTACTCATTTTGGGGTTTCAGGTCCCATTATTTTAAGTGGTTCTGCTCATTTGGCTAGATATAAGCAAATAAAGGAAAAATTAAGAAAGCAAGCAATTTTACTTACTATAGATTTAAAACCTGCTTTGTCAGAAGAAAAATTAGAAGAAAGAGTAATAAGAGATTTTGAGGCAATTAAGAATAAACAATTTAAAAATAGCTTGGACAAATTGTTACCACAAAAAATGATACCTGTTATCATAGAAAAAAGTGCAATTGATCCCAGCAAACCAATTAATACCATTACAAGAGAAGAAAGAAAAAGGTTAGTAAAATTATTGAAGAATTTTAACATAAACATAAAAGATTTTCGACCAATAGAAGAGGCTATTATTACTAGCGGAGGAGTTAATACAAAAGAAATAGATCCTAAAACGATGCAGTCAAAGAAGGTAAAAGGATTATATTTTGCTGGAGAAATAATAGATGTAGATAGCTATACAGGAGGATTTAATTTGCAAATTGCTTATTCAACTGGTTATACGGCTGGATTATTACAAGAGTAAAACAAGTATTATTTTTCAGCGTTATTGTAATAGGATATTAAATTTAGAGGAGATAAAAGATGAATTTTACAACCATAAAAGAACCAATACAAGTGGAGATAGTAGAAAAAAAGTCGAAGTTTATCGCTAATTTGTTTCCAGTCGAAAGAGTAGAAGAAGCGGAAGAAATCATCAAGGAAACCAAGAAAAAGTATTATGATGCAAGGCATAATTGTATGGCCTATAGAATTATGGAAGATGATAAAATTTGTGAGAAATCAAGTGATGATGGTGAACCTTCAGGAACAGCGGGAGCTCCCATGCTAAATATTCTTAAAAAGAATAATTTGTCAAATGTATTGGTTATTGTTACAAGATATTTTGGGGGAATATTACTAGGAACAGGAGGATTAGTACGAGCTTATTCAGATAGTTTGCTAAAGGCAGTAGAACAAAGTGATTTAATAGAAATATGTCAGGGAGTCGAAATGTTAGTAACAACAGATTATAGCGAGTTAGATCGTTTTAAATATTATTGTAAAAGCAATGATATTTTGATAACAAATGTAGAATATTGTGAGTTTATTCGTTGTAAAATAGAGTTAGAACATGATAAAAAAGAAAAATTACTGAGAGATTTTGAAACAAAAAATATCATTTTAAAAGATATAATAGAATTAACTAAAAAATATATCACGAAAAGTATATGAAAAAAGTATTTTTGTAAAAATATGGGAATTATTTCCAGAAAACTATTGCTTTTCCACGAATAAATGCTTATAATGAGGACTGTAAAAAATACAAATTAGGAGGGAAAAATGAAGGGAAATCTTAGTATTTTAATTGCTGATGATAATCAAGAATTTAGCCACACATTATCTTCTTATATCAATAATCAAGAAGATATGGAGGTAATAGCAGTTGCGAAAGATGGAAACGAAGCAGTAGAAATGATATCAAACACAACACCAGATGTTGTACTATTAGATGTAATTATGCCACATTTAGATGGTTTAGGAGTATTAGAAAAAGTAAATATGATAAATATAGATAAAAAACCCATTTGCATTATGCTATCTGCAGTAGGACAAGACAAAATAACACAAAAAGCTATTAGTAATGGAGCGGATTATTACATAGTGAAACCTTTTGATATAGAGGTATTAATTCAAAGAATTAGGGAAGTGAAATTCTTTAAACCAAATCACGCAGCCAATAATTTCCTTGTTAGAGAACCAAAACAAAAGTATATTGAGCTACCAGAAAATGAGGAAAAGAAAGAAGAAAATTTAGAAGCATTAGTAACTAATATTATTCATGAAGTGGGAGTACCAGCTCATATTAAAGGATATCAATACCTAAGAGAGGCTATTATGATGGTGGTAAATGATATTGATGTTATTAATCAGATTACAAAAAGTTTATATCCAAAAATTGCTTTTAAGTATAATACAACACCAAGTAGGGTAGAACGTGCGATTCGTCATGCCATAGAAGTGGCTTGGGGAAGAGGTCAACAAGAAGCGGTGGAAAGCATTTTTGGTTATACGATTTCAGCATCAAAAGGAAAACCTACTAATTCAGAATTTATAGCAATGATTGCGGATAAATTACGTTTAGAGCTAAAGAGTGCATAGAGAATTGAGAAAACCTTATTATATTGATAAAATATAGTAAGGTTTTTCTAAGTATAATTAAAATTCTTAACAGATTTTATAAATTATGTTAAAATATAGTTGTGAAAAAATAATAAGGAGTAAACAAATATGTTTAATGGTTTTTTTAATCATATAATTTATACAGAAGATGTAAAAAAGGAATTTTTAAAAAATGGAGAGCAAACATTACCGAATGACAAAATTTCTAATATAGCAAATAAGATACAAGGAGATAACGCGTCAACAATAGCGATAAATAGAATTTTATATTGGATGAAAAATAATTTAAATTATGAAAATAATAATAGTATAAAATTTGCAAGAACAGCTACACAAATTATGAATAGCGGTATATATACAGGATGTAGTGACTTTGCTTTACTATTTGAAACGATAGCTAGAGAAAAAGGAATTCCAACAATTCATTTACAAACTGTTAGGAAAAGATTTGTACAGGACTTACAAAACAATATTCAAACTCCTACAAAAGGACATCATTTTTGTGAATGTTGTATTAATAATAAATGGATCTTGGTAGACCCGTTAGGAAATATGATATTGGAGAAATATGATAATATGGATTTTAATTTAGGACAATATTTTGTTTTTTCAAAAAGTACAGATATATTTGAAACAGGGATAAAAAATTTAGAAGATAATAATAATTTAATGAAAGAATTATTCTTAGAATTTGATACTAGAAATTTCCATCGTGCAAATGCAAATATAGAAATTATTAGAGAGTAATTTGAATAAAAAATAACCATTCTGCTTTGACAAGGGAATGGTTATCTTCTTCTCGGAAACCACGTTTGTGGTTTCTTATTTTCTATTCTTATTATACATAGTTCTTTAGAGAAAGTTAAATAATTTTGAAGATAGAAGGGATTTATTTGTTATTCTGTTTTTTAATTCTAGTATTTTCAATCCATGTTTCGAACTCTTCTTTAGAAATTTTATCCTCTAAATAAAGTTGTCTCATTTGACTACCTTTTTGTTTATAATCATCAAAGCGTTTTACAGCAAGAGGATTATCTGGATAATTACTAGCATTGCTTGCCAAAGAAGAATATCTACTATTATATTTTTTTAAAATAGGATCATTTTTTAATTTGTTTTTATAAGTAACCAAAGCTCCTAAAGATTTGCAAGTTTTTCCATTTTTATGAACCTTATTACAGTATTTTTGGTAATGTAAAGATTCTGGAATAAAATAGTCATGGCAATATTGACAACGAAGGATGAGAATATTTTTTTGGAAAATAAGCTTTCTAAGGGCAATAAATAAAATATTTCCAAAAGTTTCACTTGAAAATGCCAGTTCCACATTAGCATCAATCGGGTCATCATCTTCTGATAAACAAGGAAGATAGCAATAGGTAGGTAAGTCAAAATCAACTAATATATCTTCTGAATATTCATGTAAAGTTGCGTATAATTCAGCAAGAAAACAATCAGAATAGTCGGTATGATAGTTTCCTTCTTGATGATTCTTTTTAATTAAGTATTCTACCCCAGAAAAAATGTGATTAATACTACTTATAAAATCTTCTTGTAAATCTTTTAACTCTTCTTGTAATTCTAAATAAGCATCCTCTATATAAAAATTTAGCTCTTTTTTGGAAAAGCAAAGTTTATATTCTAATTGTTGACCAAAATGACAATATTCTAGCATATAGTATCCAAGTAAATATTCAAAAATAAATTTTTTGGTTTTGACTTTATTATTTAGATCTAAATTGATAAATTCTAAAATTAAAGAGCCTATTGGTTTGGCTGTAGGATCGCAAGAAATAAAGCGATAGTCACTTTCACCCTTAAATTTTATAGGCACAAAAGGACTAAAAAATTCTAATTTTCTTTCTTCATCAAAACCAATTGAAAATACATTCATATAGTATCCTTTCTAAAATAATTGAATTTTTAAAAATTTCTAAAATCTAATTACATAGTATACGATGAAATTTTTTATCTTTAAAATAGTTGTATCAAGAAATAAAAAAAATGTCAAATGTGCAAGGTAATAAAAGAAGTATTTATTTTATACTAAAAGTTGGAAGCTACCTTGTAAATAAGGAAAAGGAGGTAAAAGTTATGACAAATTCTGAATTAATTTTACGATTAGTAGAAATGCTCATGAAAGAAAAGGAAGAAACGATAAAAGCAAAGAATCAACAGAATAAGGAAAGGAATGAAACTTAAAGCAAATTGCTTCTTCCAAAAAATGACAAATTGTGATATAATATATTGTAATTTAACGAAACAATGAGGTGAGTTTTTTGGAAGATACAATTAAACAAATCACAAGTTATTTTAATGAATTTGAAAAAAAAATATTTATGGCATCATTAGATATATTGAACAGTGATAATACTTTGAAGTATCATTTTTTTGCAATGGGGATTAGAGAAGTAATAAGAATTTTTTTAGAAAGAAATGCTCCAGATGATGAAGTCAAAAATTGTTCATGGTATGAAGCGTTTTATTATGATAAGAATGCAAATAAAGAAATTACTAGAATGCAAAGAATGGTATATTCTATATGTGGTGGAATATCTGTTGTAAATATAAAAAAAGAATTAAATATAGATATAGAAAAGTCTGCCAAAGAATTAAGAAATAAAATGGATCAGCTAAGTAAGTACGTACATATAGATAAAGAAGTAGTGGATAGAGATAGTGATAAGAATAATATTATTGGAGTATTAAAGATATTGGAAACTTTTTTGTGTCAGATTACAAAACTTAGAGATAATTTTTGTGAAACCTATGAAAAGTATATGATGAATGTTATAGATGAAGAGCTTGTATCTAATACTATATGTGAGATAGATATAATTGCCACACATTATGAGGAAGCAGAGTTCGAATTAGATGATATAAAAGTCAAAGAGATTAATTCTAAAAAACTTACATTAGAAATAGAGGGGACATTAGGAGTGATACATCAATATGGTTCTAACTCAGATAATAGAAATAATGATGGAAGTAGAGAATATGTTAGATATCCAACAAAATGCAACATTAAATTAGCTATAAATAAAGTTTTTCAATGTGATTTTAATAGTTTCGAGTTTGAAAAATGGGATGTAAATACAGATTCCTTTTTTAAATAATTAAGAAAAACTAAGAGATAATCTTATATTAAAAAGAAGGAGAACGTAAAAAAGATATGAAACAAGAAAAAGAGCAAGAGATCATACCAGAATCTGTCTTAGCTTATTATGGAATCTATCCAAATGAAAGAAGAAGACTACCAGCAAAAGTGAAAGAAGAATGTAAAAAAATAGTAGAACATATAAGCAATCAAATAGCAGTAGAACAAATCTATCTATATGGTCCAATTCTCTATAAAAATAAAGGTAGGAAAGCAAAGTATGATATATTTTTTGTAGTAGATACGTATTTGTTAAATCTTGATTATTTATACAACGTTTGTAAGAAATTACAAAGTTCTTATCCGAGAAAAGACATAGACATAAGCTTTAAGGCAACTACATTGGCAGCTTTTGAAAAAAGAAATCAATTGGTAACAGAAGAAGAATACTATATCAAAAAATATGGAATGAAAATATTTGATACTGGGAAAGAGTTAAAAATTTTACCTAAATACGTTCCATTAAAATATCAATTATTAATGGAGCATTATAGATATGCAAAAATACATCTAAATTATATAGATGAAATAGTGCCAATTCTAATAAAAATATATATTCAAAAAAAAGGGTATTTACAACTAGACTATAGATATGAGGCTATTGCTAAATACAAACCATTTATAGCAGAAATTACACAAGATGATTATGTTATTAACGTTATTGACAAACTTATAGATAATAAATCTACAAAAGAAGAAATAAAAGAGATAGTGTATCAATTTGAAAACTATGTCAAAAAGATGAAGGCAGTAAAATTAAATAAAGTTAAAATAGAAAAACAAATAGGACTACCAAGTAAAAAGGTAAAAAGAGAAACATTAAAAATAGAAGGATTAAAATTAATTAAATATAAAGAATTCATCAAAGAAAGAAAAAGAAAAGGCACTTTAGATTGGAGCAAAATAAGGAAAACAGACTTATATGAGTTGTATATTGAAGAAAAAGTGCCTATTCATTTTATTTCTCTTTTGTATGATGTAGAAGATAAACAAGTAAAAGAACTACTAAAAAAATGGAATATCTGTTATACCCAAACCATAATAAGTAATCCAGAATTCATGCAAGAAATATTAGATAAAGATGAATTAAATGAACGATATGATTTTTTAGAAGAGTTCTTGAGAAGAAAAATAGGAATACCTAAATTCAGAGATCTAGTGCTACCCATATTAGAATTACTAAAAACACAAAAGGTATATCCTATTTCAGAAATTTGGGAATTAACAGAAAATAAGGACTATACACCATTACAACAGGAGTTACGTTTTTGTATTGCAGAAAAACAGCCTATGTTATATTATAGGGCCAATTGGTGTTTAAATATTTTACTAAGAGCTGGATTAGTAGAGGAAATCAACCACAGGTATTACCAGATTACCAATAGAGGGATGGAATTTTATATTTTTTGTCAAGAAGAAAAAATTGATACCATCACAATTAAAATGTTGCAAAATAGATATCCAGATTATAAAGTAAAAACAGAGATTAAGAAACCAAGTAAGAAGATAAAATATCAATCTTATTTATTACCAGAAGATACAAATAAGATAGAAAAAATAGATGTAAAAAATGTAATGCGCAAAATAGTAGAAATAGAGGAAATATCTTTAAAGAAAAAGTTAGAAAATAAGAAAAAAAAGCAAGCGCAAAAAGTAAAAAGAAACGTAGTAAAAAAAGTAAATTACTTAGAAATAAATAAGAACAAGAAGTTATTAGGAGATAAATGTGAAGAGATTATTTATGAGCGAGAAAAACATTTGTTAGAAGAATTGGGAAGAAAAGATTTAGCCGATAAAGTAATTTGGGTGGCACGTGATGTTGGTGATGGTCTTGGTTATGACATAAAATCATTTAAAAATATAAAGGGAAAGTATGAAGAAATTTATATTGAAGTAAAAGGGACAAGCGGAAGTTGTGAATCAGACTTTGAAATCACAGAAAATGAAATTCAATTCTCAAAAGATAATCCAGATAGATATTACTTATATCGATTAGGAAAAATTTATTCAGAAGCACCTGAATTAAGAATAAAAAAAGGAAATGTGGCAGAAAATTATCAATTAGAAGCAGTTAAATATGTAGCCAAGATAAAGGAGTAGATTATGATATTAGCAGGTAGAAATACATGGTATGAAAATGAATTTGAGGCAGAAGATGTATATAGAATATGGGAAAAATGTTGCCAAGAGAAGTTCCCAAAGCTTTTAAAGAAAATTGAAGTAAAAAATATATATTTTGAATATCAAGAAGGTGGAGAATTTTATGGATTAGATTATATTAAAAAAGAAGAACTGCAAGAGTATTTATGGATGATGGAAAATATACCAGATGATTTTTTACACCAATTAAATAATAATCGAGTAGGGACTTTAGAAACATTAGATATGCTAGTAGAAGCAGGAAATGACACAAAAATGTTAGCTACGATTTGGATGTGTGCCTTTTGTCTATGTGTCAAAGGAAATTTGCCAAGTGCATGGTGCGGAAAAATGTATGGTGCTATGGATAGGATAGAAAAGATACTTCTGAGAACAAATGATAAAATGGTAATTCATTGGGGTCATGGCACCAAGAGGCATCTTCCAGAAATTTTATATTCAAAGTATATTTATGAAAATTTAAAAATAGATACCTTAGAAGATTTAATAGAAATGATTGCCTTAAATTGTGCTTATATTTTAGAAGAATATGACATTGTAAATTATTATTCTGTAGAAAAGAGAAAAATTAAATAAAAGGATTAAGAAGGATGGAGAAATCAATAATAGAAAACAAAATAAAAGAAATTCAAGAAATGTTAAATAAAAAATTGAATCCACTTGATTACATTACAGACGAAAAACAGGAAGAAGTATATTTGTATCTCATTAAGCAAATAGATAATCAATACTTTAATGGTCAAATTATGAGACCTCGTTTAGAAGAGTGGTTAAATAATATAGATAAAACAGATTGCTATACGATCTGTCAATCTATCTTTTCATCGATAGAATATGAAATTGAATTTGATGAAGATTTTAATGGAGGAAGTATTTGTAGGGAAACAGAAATGTTCAGGTATCTTGAATATCTAGGAATTTGGGTAGATTGGATTGAATATCAGAATTTAGAAATCTATCAAGAAATTATAAAAAAGAAGTATAAGCAAAAAATAAAACGCAAAGATAACGCCGTTATACCAGATAGCTATCGTATAATTTTAAAGGATATGTTAGAAGATGTTGATGTCATTAATATGTTAGAAGAGGCAGGAATTATTGAACAAATAGGAAAAGTATATGAACAAATGAAAGAATGTTTAAGCAAAATCAATAAAAATGAAGAGGCCGAAATTTTTACCTTTGTACATATAGAAAAACCATAAATATTTGTATAACCTTCTGAAAAGTGGAAAAACTTTATACGAGGGAGGTACATAGATATGGAAACCAGTAACATGAAAAATATGGTGGTATTGAAAAATTTACCATCTAATTTAGTAGAAGAAGCTATTATTGTTTTGAAATCTAGTAAGAAAGTGAAAAAACTAGAGAAAATAGAAAAAAAGAGTAATGTAGAAAAAAACGATACCAACAAAAAAGGAAAAGATTATGTTTTAAAAGAAGCGGAAATGCTAGTATCAAGCTACATTTCAAAGTTAGAAAACAATCACGAAGAAAAACAATGTAAAATGATAAAAAATAATCGAAAATATGTTAGATTAAAAAATTATGCTTATTTAGCGAGTATCATCATTGTTATACAGGCGATGTTGCTTATTATAAAATAAGGAATAAAACCTCTTCCTATATCATAAGTTGTATTAAAAGTTTAGTAGAAGCTTTTATAAAATAACTAGGATAAACAAAGGAAGAGGTGTTTTTTGAATGGAAAGAGTAATGACAGTAGAAGAAAAAATAAGGCGTGCAGAAGAAATTTATCAAAGAAGAAGGCAAGGAGAGACAAGACCAGTTGCTAAAGTAACGGTAAATGATAAAAAAGATATTAAGTTATTAAAAAAGATGATTTTACAAATCATAATTTGTGTCATTATCTATTTAGTTGTTTATGTAATACAAAATAATCAATATGTATTTTCAGAGGATTTTGTTAATAAGGCAAATGAGATTCTTTCTTATGATACTAATTTTATAGAGTTATATGACATGATAAAAAATCAAGTAATGGGATTAGTAGGACAAGAGAACGAAGAAAAGAAGGAAGAACAAGGAGAAGAACAAAAACAAGAGGAAACAATAGAAGGAGGAGCGAATCAAGAGATAAATGGTGAAGCAATAGGAGGAGCAGAAGAAACACAAAAAGAACCTAAAACAGAAAATTTATCGCAGGAAGAACAAGATATACAAAATATCAAGAATACCAGTAGTTTTATAAAGCCACTAGAAGGGGTAATTAGTTCAAAATATGGACAAAGAGATACAGCAACAGGTAGTGTACCTAAAAATCATACAGGAACAGACATAGCAGCTAATTTGGGAACAAAAATAGTAGCGGCAACTGATGGAGAGGTAGTTTTAGCTTCTGAAGAGGGTGATTATCGGAAAGCATTTAAAAATTCAAATTGGAGAAGTTAGTATTATTTATGCACATTGTAATAACTTATATGTAAAACAAGGAGATAAGATTACACAAGGACAAGAAATCGCAGAGGTTGGATCAACTGGAAATTCTACAGGTCCACATTTACATTTTGAGATTAGAATCACAGAAAGAACTGTAGATCCACAAAGTATTTTAGAATTATAAGGAGGCCATGTATGCGATTTAGAATTGATTTAAAAATATTTCTTTTTATTCTTGTATTTTATATTACCAAACAAATAGAAATTTATGCGATGATTATGTTTTTTGCAATTCTTCATGAGTTTGGGCATTTGGCAGCTGGATTGCTACTAGGAATGAAACCAGAAAAGTTGGAAATCATGCCATATGGTGTAGCTATTTCCTTTCAACTAACGCCTAAAGATTATAATAAGAAGATAAAATGTGGGAATCTATTAGAATTAAAAAAAATATTAGTAGCTATAGCAGGCCCTCTTACCAATATTGTTATTATAATGTTAGTTTTACATATGAATTTGAATGTTTTTGATAGTTTATTAATTTTATATTCTAATGTATTGCTAGTTTTGTTTAATTTGTTACCAATTTATCCGCTGGATGGCGGTAGAATCATAAAAGGAATTTTACATATATCTTTGGGAAAAGTAAAGGCAGAGAAATATACCAATCGTTTGTCTTTTGTCGTGTTAATGATGGTGACTTTTGCAGCTAGTATTGCAATTTATTTGGCTGAGAATATTGCTATTTTTTTAATAATCTTAGTCCTTTGGGGAATTTTTATTAAAGAAGATAGAGTTTTTGAAAGAAGAAATAAAATTTATGAGTTACTAGAAAAAAGTTAAGTTTCATTTTTCATGTAAAAAAACTGGAACTTAAATGGAAAAAGTATTGAAATTAAATGAAATAAATAGTAAACTATACTAAAGATAAAAAGAATATTTAGATTAGAATAGATATTAGAAATCTAAATAGAGATAGGAGAATGTGCAGATGATAAAGGAGCAAATGAAAAAAGAAAGAGGTATTACATTAGTGGCATTGGTAATAGGGATCACAATATTGATTATTATGATAGATGTTATTATTTACAATTTTAAAGATCGTTTAGAAGTAGAAAACTTAAAAGAAATGCAAACAGATATAGAGAATTTAAGTGATAAAATTTCTGCCTATTATGCACAATATGGTAAAATTCCAGCTAGTATAGAGTATCCTATCGATCTAATAAATCAACAGACCAATATGACAGATGTTATTAGTACAGCAGATACAGGAAAATTTTTGATTATTGATTTATCAGCCATTGAAAATTTAACCTTGAATCAAGGAAGAGACTTTAAGAAAATAGAAGAAAATAAAAAGAATGGGCAAGATATTAGTGCTAAAGACTATCAAGATTTATACATTATTAATGAGACAAGCCATAATATATTTCATGTGGCTGGTGTTACTATGAATGGATATACTTATCATACCAATTATACATTAGATAAAAAGGATACCGTCTCTGTTGATTTAAAATATAAAGATGGCATTAAAATTCCAGAAGGATTTTATTATAGTGGAAGTGAAGAAGAGAAAAAAATTTATATAAAAAATAAGGAAAATGAGGACGAAATTTATGAATGGATACCAGTCCATGAAAAGATAATAGAAATTCCAAGCGATGTTGAAGTGAATATAACAGAAAGTGAAGATTTTATAAAAAGTGTAAATGTGTATCATGGATATTATAAACAAATCCCATTATCAACGAATAATAAAGTAAAGTATTTATCAATAGACGATAATTGGTCTCCCGCATATGACGAAGAAGGAATTTATAACGATAAAAATGGTGACACCGCTTATATTCCAAAAGGATTTCAAGTATCACAAACACCAGGAGAAAATACCATAGAAGAAGGTCTAGTGGTAAAAGATAATAATAACAATGAATGGATATGGATTGAAGTACCAAAGTCAATTTATACAACGGCTCAATCAAGTGATGACTATGAAAACATAGAAAAGGATATACAAGCTTATACAAGTGTTTATAGACATAATAATTATACCGATACTTGGTATGCAGAAGAGCAACATGGATTTACGGATGCCAATGCTTATAATAGTTTCAAAAATGACATGCTAAAGAGTGTATATGAAAATGGTGGATTTTATATTGGAAGATATGAAGCAGGAACTCAAGATTTGCGAACTTCTGCCTCCTCCAATTTAGTAGACCCAGTAATACAAAGAGGAGCCTATCCATATAATTATATAACTTGCAGAAAAGCACAAGAAAAGTCCAAAGAAATCCATGAAGGGGAAAGAACAAGTAGTTTAATGTTTGGAATGCAGTGGGATTTAGTAATGAAGTTTATTGAGCAAAAAGGTGTTAAAATACAATCAGAGCTAAAAGTAAATTCAGCTAACTGGGGAAATTACAAAAATATTAACTTTAATCTAATCAGAGGAAAATATTCGACTAATATGGGAACCAGTTTTTCAGAGGAGATAAAGAATCAAATTATGAAGGAAAATGGACAAACCATATTATTAACAACAGGAGCAACCAATAGAAATAGTGCATTAAATATTTATGACTTAGCAGGAAATCTATGGGAATGGACATTAGAAGGTATAGAAGATACGGAAAATCCATGTACTATTCGTGGAGGCTATTGTTCTAATTATGGAGAGTATTGTCCAGCTGCTACCTATTCTAGTTTCAGTCAAACGACTTTGATAAATAGTGTTGGTTTTCGCCCATGTTTATGGTAAAATAATTTTAAGTAAATTAGAAAGAAGATTGTTATATAAATTGCTTATATAGCAATCTCTTTTATTGTATACGAAAAATCAAAGATTTTTACCAATACAATAAACACATTTTTATAAGACTAAATATAACATTTATTTTTGGTATCTTGTAACAATTTTGTAATAATTTAGCAATATTTTTGTTATAATTGATTGACTTTTTCCTTGTTTCGTTATATCATATATATGTTTGAAAAGTAGTATTTAATTTGTATAGATAAGAAGGGAATGATAAAAAACATGGGAGAAGTAATCGTAATCACATCGGGAAAAGGTGGGGTAGGAAAAACCACAACAACAGCAAATTTAGGATCTAGTTTAGCAGTAGAAGGAAAAAAAGTAGTATTAATCGACACCGATATTGGACTACGTAACTTAGACGTTGTAATGGGATTAGAAAATAGAATTGTATATGACATAGTTGACGTTGTAGAAGAAAAATGTAAATTAAGACAAGCCTTAATCAAAGATAAAAGATTTAAAGAATTATACTTATTACCAGCAGCACAAACCAGAGATAAAAGTGCTGTCAATGAAGAGCAAATGAGAAATCTAGTAGAAAAATTAAAAGAAGAATTTGATTATATATTAATTGACTGTCCAGCGGGAATCGAACAAGGATTTAAAAATGCCATTGCGGGAGCCAGTCGAGCCATTGTAGTAACAACAGCAGAAATATCAGCCATTCGTGATGCTGACAGAATCATAGGACTTTTAGAATCTTCTGAAATCAAAAACCCAGAATTAGTCATTAATCGAATTAGACCCAATATGGTAAAAAAAGGTGAAATGATGGACGTAGATGACATAGTAGACTTATTATCCATTGAATTAATTGGAGTTGTGCCAGACGATGAGTACATTATCACACAAACCAATAAAGGAGAGCCAGTCATTCAAAACAAAAAAGCGCCATCAGGAAAAGCATACATTGAAATAGCCAAAAGAGTATTAGGAGAAAAAATAGAAGTAACCATGCCAGGAAAAGAAAAAGGTTTTTTTGCAAAATTAAAACAACTATTTAAAAAACAATAAGCAATTTGGGGGTAAAAAGCGATAATGTTTGAAAACATAATGAAATTTTTTAAAAAATTAAGTAAAAAAGATGAAAAAGAAGTAACCAATTCGAGAGAAGCAGCAAAAGAAAGATTACATTTAGTATTGATGCAAGATAGAGCCAATGTTTCAGCAGACTTTTTAGAACTAATGAAACAAGAAATAATAGATGTTATTAAAAAATATATTGATATAGACGAAGGAGCTATAGATGTAAGACTTACCAATAAAGAAAATGAAGATGGTACGAATGGAGCACCAGCTTTGTATGCTAATATTCCAATTGTAAACATTAAAAATGAAGCAAGAAAAGTAGAGGAAAAAATAGTAGAGGTAGAGGAAAAGAAAGACGATCCAGAAAAAGAAGAAATGGTAAAAGAAAAGGAAGAACAGAAAGAAAAAGAAATAGAAGATAAAGACAAGGAAAAAGAAGAAAAGAAGAAAGATAAAAAAGAGGAAGAAGCTGAAATTATTATAGACGATGGCCAAAATGACAAAGAAGAGGAAAAAGAAGAACAAACAGAAGATGCCAAAGAAAAATTTAAATCAGAAAATTAGTTAGTAAAAGAGTGATTTAATGAGGAAAAGAGAATTAAAAAATATAGAGTGGAGTATTGGAATTATTGCCATAATCCTTTGTATCATAGGGTTAGTTGCACTATTTTCTGCTACACAAGAAACAGAATATGACGAATTTAATAAGCAATGCATATGGCTTGTAGTTAGCCTAGTAATAGGAATTACCATCATGTTAATTGATTATAAATCGATTGTGAGAATTTCACCCATACTTTATGGAGCATTTATTATTCTATTAATAGCCGTATTATTTACATCTCCTGTCAATGGTGCAACCAGTTGGTTTGATATAGGATTTTTCTCTCTTCAACCAGGAGAATTTGCCAAAATATTTGTTATCTTATTTTTAGCCTATACCATTACAAAGATGCAAGCAAGAGATAAAAAAAATATCAATAAGCCAATTCAGCTATTCATTATTTTAGCGATATTAGCACTTCCTGTTTTCTTAATTGTAAAACAACCAGATTATGGAACAGCGGCGGCCTTTTTAATAGCAATGATATTCATGCTAATTACAGCAGGTATTGACAAAAAATATATTATAGGTGCTACTATTTTAATTGTAGTAGCGGTTCCTTTAATGTATAACTTTATATTACCAGAGCATGCCAAGAAAAGAATTGATATTTTCCTAAACCCAGAATCGGATCCACGTGGTTCAGGATATAATATTATTCAATCGAAACTTGCCATTGGAGCAGGTGGATTAACGGGAATGGGACTATTAAAAGGAAACCAAACGCAATTAGGCTTCTTATATCCTAAAACCACAGATTTCATATTTGCGGTTATTGGAGAGGAAATGGGATTTATTGTAGCAGGTACGATTATCATATTGTATGTACTGCTCATAACCAAATGTTTATATGTGGCTAAAACGGCAAAAGACGAAACAGGAGCTCTCATTGCTTCTGGTATAACGGGTATATTTGTATTTCATATGATAGAAAATATAGGAATGGTAATGGGATTATTACCGATAACAGGTGTACCACTTCCCTTTATCAGTTATGGAGGAAGTTCTTTAATTACTAATTTTATTTGTATTGCTATTATATTAAATATAAGTAGTAAAAGACAAAAAACGATATTTGTAAAATAGATTGCCAAATAAATCTGGAATCATTGGCAACCCTGAGGATAAGAATGTATTTAAGAAAATTAAAAATAGGAAATGTAGAATTAGAAAATAACTTAATATTAGCTCCTATGGCTGGTGTAACAAACCAGCCTTTTCGAATGATATGTAAAGAATTTGGACCAGGAATGGTATGTACAGAAATGGCCAGTTCAAAAGCGATTTTTCATGATGATAGAAAAACAAATCGTTTATTAAATACAGAAGGAGAAAAAAGGCCAATTAGTTTTCAGATTTTTGGTAGCGACGAAGAAACTATGGCATATGCAGCTAGCTATGTAAGCAAAATGGCGGATATTGTAGATATCAACATGGGGTGTCCTGCTCCCAAAGTAGTGAAAAACGGTGATGGAAGTAAACTTTTGTTAGATTTAGAACAAGCAGAAAAAGTTATGAAAGCAGTAGTCAAAAATGCTAAAGTACCAGTCACTTTAAAATATCGAAAAGGGTGGGATAACGACAATATCGTAGCAGTAGAAGTGGCAAAAATAGCAGAAAAGGTTGGTATTTCTGCTATTACTATTCATGGTAGAACTCGATCAGAATTTTATACTGGAACAGCAGATTTAGAAATTATCAAACAAGTAAAGCAAGCGGTAAATATTCCTGTTATAGGAAATGGTGATATAGTAGATGAAGAAACAGCATTAAGAATGTTTGAAGAAACAGGAGTAGATGGCATTATGATAGGAAGAGGGAGCTTTGGAAATCCTTATATTTTTCAAAAAATAGCACATTTTTTAAAAACAGGAGAAAAGTTAGCAGAACCTTCAAAGGAAGAAAAACTACAAATAATAAAAAAGCATATTGATTTGGCTGTAAAAGAAAAAGGTGAAATAGCTGTTAGGGAATTAAGGAAACATATTGCTTGGTATACAAAAAACTTAAAGAATTCTAGTGAGTTTAGAAGTAGTATCAATCAAATTGAAACGGAGAAAGAATTGATAGAAAAAATAGAAGAATATTTTAAAACCTTATAAAATAAAATGATAGTAGATTTAATATCTACTATTTTTTATTAATAGAAGTTAATTATGCAAATGTTACAAATGCTAAATAGATTTTTCATTTAGATTTGTTAATCTGCTTTTTGGGGAGGTAAAGTTTTGAAAAAAAAGAATTTATTTATTTTATTTGCGATTGTAATTATGGTAGGAATTATTATTTTTTTTACATTTTTTCATACAAAAACGGCTAAAAATTTTAAAATTGGAAATAATAGTAGTAGTCAAGAAATTTTAGATTATATTTTAAATATTAGTTCTTATGAAACAACAATCGAAGTAGAAGTGGAAAGCAACAAAAATAAAAATCAATATGTCTTAAAACAACAATATAAAAATCCAGATATATCATTACAAGAAGTGCTAGAACCAAGTAATATTGCTGGTGTAAAAATGATTAAAAATGGAAATCAACTAAAAATAGAAAATACAAATCTAAATATAAGTTCCATTTTTGAAAATTATGAATATATATCAGATAATAGTTTGGATTTAAGTTGTTTTATAGAAGATTATAAGTCAGATGAAAAAGCAAGTTGGAAAGAAGAAAACAATCAAATTGTTATGATAACAAAGAATAACAAGGAAGAAAAAACTTTATGGATCGATAAATCAACAGGAAAACCAATAAAATTAGATATAAAAGGGACTAACAAAAAAGCACGAGTTTACATATTATATAAAGAGGTAAATATAAATAGTTTAAAATAAACCGTTTGTTTACTTTCACTAATATTTGAAATAGCATGAAATATACTTGACAATACACTAATATTGGGAGTGAAGGAAATGCAAATCAAAAGAGGAGATATGTTTTATGCAGATTTAAGTCCAGTAGTTGGCTCAGAACAAGGAGGTATTAGACCAGTTCTTATTATACAAAATAATTTAGGAAACAAATACAGCCCTACTGTAATTGCCGCAGCAATCACTTCTCAAACTGGAAAAAATAAATTACCAACACATATTGAAATAGATTCTGATTCTTGCGGATTAAAAAGTAATTCCGTTGTATTAGCAGAACAAATAAGAACTATTGATAAAAGTAGATTAAAAGAACGAATTGGTCATATTGATGATGAAAAAATAATCGATCAAGTAAATAATGCGTTAGGAGTAAGCTTTGGACTAGATGAATAAAAGATTGCCATTAGGAACGTATCCATTTGTGCCATTGGGGACGGACCTTTTTGGCAATTTCTTAAATTAATAAAATAAAAACATAAAAAACAAAAAAGTTTTTTGTTTTTTATGTTTTATTATTTATAACAAAGAATTGCCAAAAAGGTCCGTCCCCAATGGCACAATAGCAATTAAATTTTTAACTTTTTGATGGTTTTGATTTCTTTGTAAAGATTATCAATAATCGTCTTTCTTGTTTCATAGGCTTGTTTATATTCTTCATAAAATGACAAGTAATTTTCTAAGGTTTCATTATTTTTTAAGAGCATTTGGATCCCTTCATAATAGTAATTTTTATCTTTCTCTTTTTTTGCTTTTTTCATTTTTTCTTTATATTTTTCTATTTGTTCAAATCTTTTTAATTCACTAGCTAAATCGTCTACATATCCTTGAATGGAAGAAATTTCATAGCCAATGTCATCAATTACTACTTTAAATAGTGTTTTTACAATGATAGGATTATTTTTTCCAAGATGAGTGTTTTGAGCCATTTCATGTAGTGCTTTTGACTTTTCAAAATGTTCAGTTGGTTTTGTATTTTCAATTAAAATCTTTAAGGTATCAGAAATTCCAACATGTGATTTATATTGTCTTTTACTAACAATAGCATCATATTCATCTGCTACACGGATAATTTGCCCTTCATAAGGAATATCTTTTTTCGTTAAACCTTGTGGATATCCTGTGCCATCTAAGGATTCATGATGATATAAAGCGCCTGCCGCATAAGGTCGTAATTTTAAATCCTTCATACATGCTTTATAGCCTAAGGTAGTGTGTGTCTTCATAAGTTCATATTCTTCTTCTGTTAATTTGTCAGGTTTTTGTAGAACAGATGGAGGAATAAAAAGTTTTCCAATATCATGCAAATAAGCACAAATAGTACAATATTCTGTGAACTCTTTATTACAATGAAGGTATTCACAAAGTCGGCAAGTTAGATTGGCAACGTTTTCACAGTGCTTTCTAGTGAATACATCTAGTCGATCTAGCATGCTTAATTGATATCTCATACTTTCATTTAGGTTATAAGATTTTAAATTTGTTTTATCATAGAAATTGAATTCATAACTCATAATGTTATATTCTCCTTTTAAAGAATTTTGTCAAATTTTTAAAGAAAGTTGCTATTTTATTTTCTTTATAAATGGCTAATTGATTATTATGGATTGTTTTTTCCTTATAAGTGCTTTTTATTATTGGTTTTTGATTTTTCTCATCTTCTTCGATGAGTTTTTTTAGCTGTTCTTTTTGGTTTTCTTCTGCAAAATATTTGTAACTTAATATTTGCAAAAATGCTTTAGTTTCATCCTTTATTTTTTGTTCTGTCAATGGCTGGTTTGGATTGAGTGTGACATGATAAAAAATTGCTTTGTTTTCTTTAAAAAATGTCAATACATATTTCGGTAGTTTTTTCTTATCATCTGGATTTATTTGAATGTATTAGTGTTAAATTCTCTACCTTATTTAATTCACTTATGTTTTGTATTTCACAATCTTTAAATTCCAGTTGTTTTATGCTTCCTAATTTTTTTATAGTTTCATTCGTTATTCCTAAATTTTTTATAATTATTTTTTCTAAATTCTGAAATAATTTTATTTCTTCAAAATATACTTTGTTGTATTGTCCTATTATATTTTTACTATCTAATATTATTTCATTTATGGTATCTAAATTGTTTTTTGTTATAACATCTTGATTTAGTTTGAATTGTATAAATTTCCTTAACTCTAAGTTCTTTATTATGTGTTGGTTATCTTCGTTATCAATAAATTTTATTGTATTATCAACATCTTCCATATAAGACTATTCTCCTTTGTATTTCCTCTTGTTTATCATAGCATGAAAGCATAAAAACTGCAAGTCTTTTCAAATTTTCAGGTTTCAGCTTTTCAATTTAAGTATTGGTTCTTTTGGTAAACTTTTCAGCCATCTAAAAAACGAAACTTTAAAGGAAAAGTCATTGAAAAATAGCCTGAATTGTGGTAATATAAAACCAGTAAAAAATAAACGGAGGAAATCAATATGTACAGAACAAAAACATGTGGAGAATTAACTAAAAACAATATAGGAGAAACCGTTGAACTAAGTGGTTGGATACAAAAAATCAGAAACTTAGGTGGTATGATATTTATCGATTTAAGAGACGAATTTGGAATTACACAAATTGTTATCAATGATGAAGCCATGCAGGAACAGGCAAAACAATTCAATACGGAAAGTTGTATCCACATAACACGGAGAAATTGTGGAAAGAGCAAGTAAAAATGCAAACATTCCAACAGGAGAAATAGAAGTAGTAGCTAATGAAATAGAAGTATTAGGAAAATGTAAAAATGTACTTCCTTTTGAAATTAATACCGATCAAGAAGTAAGAGAAGATTTAAGATTAGAATATCGTTTTCTAGATTTAAGAAATGAAACTTTACACAAGAATATATTACTTCGTTCTAAAATTTTAAAGACATTAAGAGATAAAATGGATGAATTAGCATTTACAGAAATTCAAACTCCTATTTTAGCAAACTCTTCACCAGAAGGAGCAAGAGATTACTTAGTACCAAGTAGAATTAATGCAGGGGAATTTTATGCACTTCCTCAAGCACCACAACAATTCAAACAATTATTAATGGTATCAGGGTTTAATAAATATTATCAAATTGCACCATGTTTTCGAGATGAAGATCCAAGAGCAGATAGGGCACCAGGAGAATTTTATCAATTAGACTTTGAAATGAGTTTTGCAACCCAAGAAGATGTATTTAAAGTAATCGAAGAAGTAGTACCTTATACTTTTAAAAAATTTACAGATTGGAAAGTAGACGAAGGGCCATTTGTAAGAATTCCATACAAAGAAGCGATGGAGAAGTATGGAATTGACAAACCAGATTTAAGAAATCCATTAATCATTCAAGATGTAACCAAAGTATTTGAAAATTCTGACTTTAATGCTTTTAAAGGAAAAACTATTAAAGCAATTGTAGTGCCAGGTGGAGCAACACAAGGAAGAAAGTTTTTTGACAAAATGGGAGAGTTTGCAGCAACAGATGAAGTAGGAGCCAAAGGGTTAGCATGGACGAAATGGGAAGAAACAGGAGAAGTAACAGGAGGAATTGCTAAATTTATAACAGAAGACATCAAACAAAAATTAGAAAATGAATACAGAGTAGAAAAAAATGATGCTATTTTCTTTATGGCAGACGAATTGGAAAAAGTACAAAAAATAGCAGGACTTGTTAGAATTGAATTAGGAAAAAGATTAGAATTAATTGAAAAGGGAGTCTATAAGTTCTGTTTTATAGTTGATTTCCCAATGTATGAGTTATCAGAAGAAGGAACGATTGACTTTAGTCATAATCCATTTTCTATGCCACAAGGAGGATTGGAAGCATTAGAAAATAAAAATCCTTTAGAGATACTGGCTTATCAATATGATTTAGTATGTAATGGTTATGAAATGGCATCTGGAGCGGTAAGAAATCACAATCCAGAAATTATGGTGAAGGCTTTTGAAATAGCTGGCTATTCAGAAGAAGATGTGAAAAATAGATTTGGTGCCTTGTACAATGCTTTCCAATATGGAACACCACCACATGCTGGAGCGGCACCAGGCGTGGATAGAATGGTTATGCTAATTGCAGATTCACAAAATATAAGGGAGATTATAGCTTTTCCTAAAAATAAAAAAGCAAGAGATTTATTGATGAGGGCACCATCGGTTGTATCCAAACAACAATTAGATGATGTACATATTCAATTGAAAGATTGATAGTTGCCAAAGAAATTAGGAACCATTGGCAACCTAAGGAGGAAAAAATGGAATATAGATTTAGACCAAGTGACAGAGTATGTTCACAAGAAATGATAATAGAATTAGAAGGAGACATTGTAAAAAAAGTAACCATAGTAGGAGGTTGTGCAGGAAATACGGTAGGAGTCTCTAATTTAATTCAAGGAATGAAAATAGATGAGGCAATTCAAAGATTAAAAGGGATTCCATGTGGTTATAGAGGAACATCTTGTCCAGATCAACTTGCCACTGCATTAGAAGAAGCAAAAAGTAAATTAATAGGTGAAAAGTAATATGAAGAAAAAAGTCTTATTAGGTATGAGTGGAGGAGTGGACAGTTCGGTATCAGCGATTTTGCTACAAAAACAAGGCTATGAAGTAATAGGTTGTACCATGAAACTATGGGATCCAGGAAATGAAGAAAAAGAAAGTGCTTGTTGTGAAAATCAGGCAGTTTATGATGCTAAAAGAGTTTGTGACCAATTGGGAATTCCTCATTATACCATAAATTGCAAAGAAGATTTTAAAAATAAAGTAGTAGATCATTTTATACAAGAATATAAAGAAGCAAGGACACCAAATCCATGTGTAGAATGTAATAAATATTTGAAATTTGGTACATTCTATGAAAAGGCACAAGAGTTGGAATGTGATTATATAGCAACAGGACATTATGCTAGTATTGAATTTTCAGATCCATATCAACAATATGTTTTAAAGAAATCAAAAGAAGAAAAAAAAGATCAGACTTATTTTTTATATACGATTCCAAAAGAAAAGTTAGAACATATTATTTTTCCCTTGCAAAATTATACAGATAAAGAAGAAACTAGAAAAATTGCAGAAGAAAATGGATTAGTTGTAGCACAAAAAAAGGATAGCCAAGAAATTTGTTTTATTCCAGATAATAATTACCAAAGTTTTTTAAGGGAATATGGTAAGAATATAAATAAAAAAGGGAATATTATATTAAAAAATGGAAAAGTTCTAGGACAACATCAAGGTTTCATACATTATACAATAGGACAAAGAAAAGGAATTGGCATATCTTATCAAGAACCTCTTTATGTAGTACAATTAAATAAAGAAAAAAATGAGGTAATGGTTGGAACAGAAAAAGAATTGTATCATAAGGAGTTACAGGCAGAAGATATAAATTGGTTAGTTTTTGAAGAATTAGAGAAACCTATTGTTTGTAAAGCTAAAATTAGATATCGAGCCAAAGAAGCGGATTGTACTGTATATCCAGAAGGAAATAGTGTTAAGGTCGTATTTGATACAGAACAAAGAGCAATTACACCAGGACAGTCTGTCGTTTTTTACGATGAAGATGGGATTGTTCTAGGGGGAGGAAAGATTTGCTTTTAGGGAGATTAAAATAACTTCAAAAGATTGATATAGTAATCTTTTCTTTATTATATTATAGTTTTAGAGTAAATAGTAACAATAAGTTATGCCAAAAAATAAAAAAAAACTTGTATAATTAATTTAAATGTGATATAAATAAACTAAAAAAATAAGCTATTAATAGAAAGGCGGGTTTTTGTGGAAGAAGAAATTGAAAAAGAAGTAAAAACAATTCTAATTGTAGATGATGAAGCACCTATTAGAGATATATTAGTATATAATTTAGAAAAGGAAGGGTATCAAACAATAGAAGCAGCAGATGGAGTAACAGCTGTTAATATGGCATTAGAGCAAAAGCCAGATTTAATTTTGTTAGATATAATGCTTCCAAAATTAGATGGATTATCTGTATGTAAAAGAATTAAGAATTCTTTAAATGTTCCTATTCTTATGCTAACAGCAAAAGATGGAGAAATTGACAAGATTTTAGGATTAGAATTAGGAGCAGATGATTATATTACAAAACCTTTTAGTGTAAGAGAATTAGTAGCAAGAGTAAAGGCGAATCTAAGAAAAGTAGAGGCAATTTCTACCAATAAAGTAATAGAAAATGCCAATGAAGAAAAGAAAAAAGAAAGCAAAATAGTAGTAGGAGATTTAGAATTAGATTTAGATAAATTTGAAGTGAAAGTTAGGGGAGAAATTATTGACTTAACACTAAGAGAATTTGAAGTATTAAAATTTTTAGCATCTCAACCAGAGCAAGTAGTAACAAGAGAAACTTTATTAGAAAAAGTTTGGGGATACGAATATTTTGGAGATATTAGAACCGTAGATGTTACCGTTAGAAGAATTAGAGAAAAGATAGAAAAAGATACTTCGATTCCAAAAATATTAATTACAAAAAGAGGAGTAGGTTATTATATTGCTTCGAAATAATAAAAAAGAATGAATTTTAGACAAAAGATTCATTCTTTTTTGCATGCTCCTTTTGTTCTATTTTTAAAATAAACTAAGAGTAGTTGGTCTTGGGCAATTTGTCGAAAAATGCGATGAAAAGTGGGGGAAAATAGAAGAAAGGTATTGACAAATTAATAGAATAGAAATTATACTCTTAATAAATTATATAATTTATAAACTACATAAGGAGGGAATATAAATAGTGCACTAAAAGGAATTTATGAATCAAAAATTTATATCAAAAAGTAATAGAGTATTAAGAAAAATTTTAAATTCAAAAGAAAATTTAGATATCATAAAAGATTTTATAGAAACTTTTTTAGAAATAGAAATTCAAGAAATAAAATTAAATCCCTATTTAGAAATTAAATCTAAAAATTTACCTTCAGAAGAAAATTTTGGTATTGCAGATGTAAGAATTAAATTAGAAAGTGAAGAAGAATTGAATATAGGAATTCAATTTATAGATGGTTATTATGCACAAAATAAAATGTTATTATATTATGCGCAAATACATGCTAATCAACTGGAATATCAAGATAATAGGAAAATAGCAAAAACTATAACTTTTAATTTACTAGATTTTAATTATTTAAAATCGGAACAATATTTTAATAAAATTTCAATAGCATCTAAAGCACAAAATACAATTGAACTATATGTATTAGAATTACGCAAGTACAAAAGAGAAGAGGAAAAGAAATTAGACTCAAAAGAAGCATGGATGACATATCTATGTGGAAAAAAAGAAGACGAAATAGAAAAAGTCTTAAAAACATTTGATGCGATCAGAAAATTGGATAAGTTATTGGATAAATACTGGAAAGAGGAAGTAATGGAATAAGTTGCAAAAATTAGTTGAATTTTCCTAGCCTATAAAAAATGATGCTTTTCTGACTTTATCTCAAAAAAACATCATTTTTATAAAAATAATTATTGTGTTTGTGTTAAAGTTTGTTTTAACGTTACTTTTATAATCGTACCTTCTTGTACTTGTTCATCTTTTGCATAATCTTGGGAAGTTACAACGCCAGAACCTTCTAGGTTAATGTTTAGGTTTTTAGATTTTATGGTTTGAATTGCTTCGGAAGCATTCATATTTCTTAAATCTGGGACGCTAACAGAGGTAGAAATGCTACTTCCTTGTCCATAAAGTACAATAATGGAACCTTTAATAAGAGAATTACCTGGTTTCGGTGTTTGATCTTCTACCAAGATGGTATTAGGATCGCCTTCTACATAAACTTTTGTATTAAAACCGGCATTTTTTAATATTTTTTCTGCTTCAGCTACTGTTTTATTTCTAATATCAGGAACAACAATTAAATTGTTTGCATTAGTATTATTGGAAGCATCTTGGTCAGATGGAACTCCTAGATAAGGTAAAATTTCAGATAGCATTTGAGAAACTACTGGACCTACTACTTGTCCACCTTGATGTCCATTAGAACCTTTTGGGTCGTATAAGGTAACCAGTAATACAATTTGTGTATCTTCGATAGGAGAAATAGCAACATAAGAAGCTACATATCCTTCTTCTTCACGACCAACAGGAGGTTCTGAAGTACCTGTTTTGCCACCAATGGAATAACCAGAAACAGCAGCGTGTCTACCAGAGCCATCTGTTACAACAGATTCCATCATAGACTTAACTTGTTCTGAAGTTTGTTTCGAAATAACTTGTCTAACTTCAGAAATAGGTACTTCACTTACTGTTTTTGTATCCGTATTGGTTATTTCTTTTACAATACGAGGTTTCATCAAAATACCATCATTGGCAACACAAGAAATGGCTGTAATCATTTGAAGAGGTGTTACATTGATTCTTTGACCAAATGACATAGTGGCAAGTTCTACAGAGCGAACCTTATCTTGCTCGAAAAATATGCTATTTTGTTCTCCATACAATCCAGAATTAGTAGTATTAAATAAACCAAATGCATCATAATATTTATATAAAGTTGGTGTGCCAATTCTTTGGCCTAGTTGCATAAAGGCAGGATTACAAGAGTTGCATAGAGATCTTCTCAAAGTTTGTAAACCATGAGGATTAGAAGCCCAACAACTAATTTTACGGTCTGCTACTTCTTCATAACCTTTACAATAAAAATCTCCTGCTTTATCAGTAGTTGTAATATTTTCTTCTAAAGCAACAGAAGCGGTAATTACTTTAAAAGTAGAGCCAGGTTCGTAAGTTTCACCTACAGATTTATTGGTCCACATTTTAAATAAAGATTCACTTTTTTCTTCCGTTGAAAGAGCCTCATAGGTTTCAGCCAGTTTGGCGTTTGGAGTGTATGGTGAATTTAGGTCATAATCTGGGTAAGAGGCCATAGCAAGAATATCACCAGTTTTGGGATTCATAGCAATAACATTGCCACCTCTTTTACAATTGTTTTCATCAACAGCTTGTTTTAGGTATTTTTCTACAATTGATTGTATATTTAAGTCAATGGTAAGTGTTAAATCACTTCCATTTTCAGCAGAAATATAGGTTTCTTCTGCATTAGGAATTTCTTGTTGATTACTTCCTTTTGAACTTACAATTTTACCAGGAGTTCCTGTTAAAACAGATTCCCATTTTGCTTCAATACCACTTAGACCTTGATTATCACTACCACAAAATCCAATCACACCAGAAGCAACGTTGCTATAAGGATAATATCTTTTGGTATCTTCATCAATGTTAATACCAACTGAAATTTTATTTTCTTCCATCCATTGTTTTAATTGTTCTACTTTTTCTTGTTCTACTTTTTTTATGATGGTTTCTACTTGTGAATCGCTGTTTACTTTTTCTAAAGTTTCCTCATAATTTAGTTCAAAGATTTCAGACAAACCCTTTGCAACTTTTTCTTTATAATCTTTGGTATCCGTTTCATTGGATTTTACAATTTTAGTAGGATTAATGGTAATGGTATCTACTTGGGCACCAATAGCAAGAGCTTTTCCAGTTGCGTCATAGATATTGCCACGTTTTGGACTGATAATTTGATTAATGGTTTGTTGCTGATAGGCTTTTTCTTTTAAGAAGTTTCCTTGTACAAATTGAATGAATCCAATTCGACTTACTAAAAGAAAAAAAATTAGAATGGTTACTACCATTAATACTTTTAATTTATTACTATGAACTAAATTTTTAGAGTCAAATCCAGTTTTTATTTTTACTACTTTGTTATTAGCTGTTTTTTTAGTTTTCTTTTTTGTTTTTTTCATATAATTCTCATTCCTTTTAAACTCGAATTCTTTTGTTTTTAACATTGTATCTTAAAAAGAATGAAAAATCAATAAAAGTTGAAAAAATAAGAAAAATGTAATACAATGCTTTTAAGGAAAAAGGAAAAAATCATGAAGGAGAATTTTATAACATGAGTACAATTTTAGAAGAAACTAAATTTATTATGAACAAATATCATATTAAAGCAAATAAATCATTAGGACAGAATTTTTTAATTAGTGAAGAGGTGGTTCAAGCAATTATAGAAAATAGCGAAATTCAAAAACATGACTTAGTAATTGAAATCGGACCAGGACTTGGAACATTAACCAAAAGACTATTAGAAAAGGCAGGAAAAGTGGTTTGTATCGAATTAGACAAAAAAATGGTAGACATTTTAAAAGATAGATTTCTATTATATGAAAATTTTGAGCTCCTAAATGAAGATATATTAAAAGTAGATTTAAAAAATTTAATAGAAAAACAAAAAGAAGAGGGCAAAATAAAACAAGTAAAAATAGTAGCTAATTTACCTTATTATATAACTACTCCAATTATTATGAAATTATTAGAAGAAGGACTACCATTAGAGAGTATAACCGTTATGATTCAAAAAGAGGTAGCAGATAGATTAATTGCCATACCAGGAGAAAAAGAGACAGGAGCAATTACTTATAGTGTTTATTATTATGCAAAATCACAAGGAATTTTAGAAGTTCCCAATCATTCTTTTATTCCTGAGCCAGAAGTCACATCAAAGGTAATTAAATTAAATGTTAGAAAAGAACCGCTTATTCAGGTAGCCAACAAAGAAGTTATGTTTCGCATTATTAAATGTGCTTTTATGCAAAGAAGAAAGACCTTATTAAATGCTTTCGTCAATACAAAAGTGTTTATTAGTAAAGAAGAGGGAATAGCTATATTAGAAAAGTTAGGAATCGGTATTAATATTAGACCAGAAAAATTAAGATTAGAAGATTATGCCAATATTGCAAATTTAATTTCTAAAGAATGATATTTGTTACGGTTCAGTCTTATAAACTTTCACATACAAAAATAACTGTATGGTTGAACGGTAACTGATATTTTACTAAATTTCATAAAAAAAGTATTTTCATTTATTTATTTGTATGTTATAATAAAAAAGAAGTATAAAATAGGGAGAATATTATGAATCAGATTTTGGTTACTAAAAAATTATATATTACACCAGAATTAAAGAGAAAAAAGAAAATCTATAAAATTGAGTTCTTTTTATCTGTTTTTTTAGTGTGTGTTTTAGTATCTGCCTATATTTATGCTGAGTATGATAGAAATAAAAGTGAACAAGTATCACAAGAGATTTTAGCAAATCTTGATATACCAGAAGATACAACAGTTGCTAAAAATAATGTTCTAGTTGTTGTATTAGATGAACAACAGCAACAACCTGAAACAGCTACACCACAGATAGCACAAGCAACACAAAAAACAACAACGGGTTATCAATATGCAACAGTAGCAACGATTAATATTCCAAAAATAAACGTTACATATCCAGTAATAGATGGCCCAACAGATAGCGCGGAAGAAACAGAAGAATTATTGAAAATATCACCAACAAGATTTTGGGGACCTGAGCCAAATGAAGTGGGAAATTTCTGTATTGTAGGTCATAATTATAGAAACAGCAGATTTTTTAGTAAAGTACCAAACTTGATAGAAGGAGATACGATAGAGATAACCGATTTATCTGGTAGAACTATTTATTATAAAGTATATACCAAATATCAAGTAGATCCAACAGATGTTAGTTGTACATCACAATTGACGAATGGAAGAAAAGAAATAACCTTAATTACTTGTACAGATGATAGTAAATATAGAGTTGTTGTGAAAGCAAGAGAAATAAAATAGTACGAAATTCGTTTGATTTTCGTATTATTTTTTTTGCACCAAAAATAAAAGAAAACATATAATATACTAAGTCAAAAATGGGGAGGACAATAGTAATGGCAAAAATATTAGTATTTAATAATGATACAGATAGAATGGAAACCTATTATAGAGGAGAAAGTGAGCCAATGCCATATAATACAAATGGAACACTAAAGGTAAAAGAATTCAGAGGTTCTAGTAAAAGTAATATATTATGGACAACAAAAAGATGTATGCAAAGTTGGAATAGTCAAAGATATATATTTGGGTCTCCTATACCAGTAGGATTTGCTTTTAAAAGACCCTATGAAGGAGGACATGGAAATCAAAGTCAACATTATGCAGGAGTGGCTTTTGATGTAGGTCAAACTTTATCTTCCAGCCAAAGAACAAGATTATGGAATTCTGCCAATGATTCTGGAGTGTGGAGTTATGTAGAACCAATTCGATTAACTCCAACATGGGTACATTTTGACAAACGTTTTGGAAAACCAGCTTGTTCAACAGGAGGATTCCCTACTATAAGGAGAGGAAGTTTAAGCAATTACGTATTAATTGCACAAGACGATTTAAATACACTAGGTTTTAGAACAGGAGGATTAGACGGGATTTTTGGAAGTGCTACACAAAACGCAGTAATATCTTACCAAAGGTCGAGGGGGTTATCTGCTGATGGCATTGTAGGATGTAATACATGGAGATCTTTACAAGAAAATGTAGTTGGTACAGGACCAACCAATACAACGATCAACTAAAATAATTAATGCCTAAAGTGGAGCACTCTAGGCATCTTTTTGCATTTTTATTAATTCATTTGCTAAGGCAGATAAAACATTTTTATTATAATCATTTAATTTCATATAATCTTCTAAAAATTTATCATCGGTAATCGTATCCAAGATAGGAGTTTTATTATCAATTAAATCATTAAATAGAAAATTAGCATCTATATTTAGTGCTTTACAAACATGAATGATAATAGTAGCACTTCCAAAAGCAATGCCTCTTTCTAATTGACTAATATAGCGAGGAGATAAATGTAATTTTTCAGCTAATTCTTCTTGTGTATATCTTGTTTTTGCTCTAGCTAATTTGATTTTCTTTCCAATATTTTTTCTTAAAAATTTTTCTTCATTTTTCATAAGGTACCTCCTTATATTCCATATAAAAAAGTATAGCAATTAGACTTTGAAAAGAGAACGAACTGTTAATAGGAATAAAAAGTTAAGATAATACGAATAGTTCTATATTTTGAAAAATAAAAATTCATAGTATTACTTTTCATTAAAATTTTTATGTTTGAATTTTTTTAAATACTTACAAAAAAATAAAAAAATTTTAAAAAAGGCTTGCAAAATAAAAAAAGTTGTATTAAAATTTAATAGAAGTGGAGAAAAGTGGGGCAAAGTGGTAAAAAAGTGGAAGGGAGTGAAATTTAGTTGCTAATTGGTGAATACGAGCATTCCATAGATGCAAAAGGCAGATTAATCATGCCAGCAAAATTGAGAAGTGACATGGGTGAAAAGTTCATCGTAACAAAAGGACTAGATGGATGTTTATTTGCGTTTTCACAAAATGAGTGGTTAAATTTCGAGACAAAATTAAAAACGCTACCACTATCTGATAAAAATGCCAGAAATTTTGTAAGATTCTTCTTATCTGGTGCAACAGAATGTGAAATTGACAAACAAGGAAGATTTTTAATTCCCAATAATTTGAGAACAACAGCAAATTTAAACAAAGAAGCTATTATTATAGGAGTGGGAACAAGACTTGAAATTTGGGATAAAGAAACCTGGCAAAATTGTGATGAAAATATTTCAGCAGATGAAATTGCTGAAAATATGACAATGTTAGGTATATAACTTGCAAAAGTTTATATAGAAACCAAAGACAAACATACCAAAGATAAAAATACAAAAGAAAAAAATATAAGTTACAAAAGATAACTTTACCAAAGATGATGATACAAAAGAAGAAGCAAAATGCAAGAAACCAAAGATAAAATTACATAAGATTTAAAAACGCAAAAGAAAGCTTAACAGAAGAAATTGAAAAACCAAAAGATAAACAAAAAAGAATCAGCTGGTAATTTTTTGGGATTATCAGCTGCTTTTTTATAAAGTAGAAAGACAATCGAATGAGGGTAAGACAAAAATAACTTGCATAGAAACATGGCAAGTAATTTTTGGCGTTAGTAAATCTTTAAAATAGTGAGGTATGAAACTTGGAATTTAAACATAAACCAGTCATGCTAACAGAATGTATAGAAGGGCTTGCCATTAAACCAGATGGTATTTATGTGGATGGGACTCTTCGGTGGTGCAGGACATAGCAAGGAAATTGTGCGAAAATTATCAAAAAAAGGTATGTTGATAGGAATTGACAGAGATGAGGAAGCTTTAAAAGCAGCACAAGAAAACTTAAGAGATTTTACCAATGTTACTTATATTCACGATAACCACGACCATATTGAAGAAATATTACAGAAAATGAAGATAGAGAAAGTAGATGGAATTCTTCTAGATTTAGGTGTTTCGTCCTACCAGTTAGATCAAAGAAATAGGGGATTTAGCTATTTAGGTGAAAATATATTAGACATGCGAATGGATAAGACACAAAAATTAACAGCACAAATAGTAGTGAATGAATATACAGAAGAACAACTGGCTAATCTTATCTATGAATATGGAGAAGAAAGATTTTCGAGACAAATTGCTAGAAATATTTGTAGACAAAGAGAAGAAAATCCCATTCAGACAACCAAACAATTAACAGAAATTATTGAAAAATCCATTCCAAAGTCTAAACAAAAAGAGGGACATCCAGCCAAAAGAACCTTTCAAGCTATTCGAATTGAAGTAAATGATGAAATAAAACCATTATATCAAACCATAAAAAATTGTATTAATTGTCTAAAAGAAACAGGAAGATTATGTGTCATAACTTTCCATTCATTAGAGGACAGAGCTGTTAAAAAGGCTTTTATAGAAGCAAAAGGGAAGTGTACCTGTCCAAGTGACTTACCCTATTGTGTATGTGGAGCAAAATCACTTGGTGTAATGATAAATAGAAAACCAATTGTAGCAACAAAGGAAGAATTAGAAGAAAATACAAGAAGCAAAAGTGCGAAATTAAGAATTTTCGAAAAAAGATAAGGAGGTGATAACTTATGGTAAGAAGTAGATATGAATATGGAACCAATCCACGAAAACTACAACCAGATATACAAAGAAAAAGACAAGAAGAAAAGAAAAGAATTAGAGTAGTAGAAGATTTACCAAAACAAACCATAAAAATATCAAAATCACAAAAAGAAACACAAATCAAATTAACCTTATTAGTAGTTGGCATATTTATATTACTATTAACAGTAAGTTATCGAAACTCACAAATCAATGAGAAATTTAATCGCGTACAAACCTTAAAAAGAGAATTATCTTCTATTGAAAAAGAAAATGAGCAATTAAAAGTTAGCATTGAAAATAGCGTTAACTTAAACACAATCCAGAAGCTAGCGAAAGAAAAGTTGGGAATGCAAAAGTTAACCAATAAACAAACGATATATGTGACATTACCAAAGAAAGATTATGTGGAAGCTCCTTCAGAAGAAGTGGTAGTGAAAGAAGAAAAAAATTGGTTTGAAAAACTAATAGATAAAATAATTAAATAAATAATAGCAAGATTGCCAAGAGGGACGGACCTTTTTGGCAATCTTTGGATTTTATAGAAGGATGTGAGAATTACTACGGAAATAAGGAAGAAGAGGAAAAAAGCAGGGAAATATTGCAAAATGATTTCAAAAAAGAAAACAAACTGTAAAATTACTAAAAAAATGTTAAGCAAGTAGCAGTTTTGAGGCATAAAATAAAAATAGGATATATTGAAAGAACAACAAAAAATTGTTACAATTTAGACAAATAAATTTATAAAAAATGAGTTGGAAAAATTAAATTTATTACTATTTAGATAGGAATAAAAAATGTTTATTGTTAAATTTAATTTTTTCAACTTAATTAGTCGTTAATCAGAAAGGATGGAGAAAAATGAAAAAACGAATTAGCATGATAGTAGCAATTATAATGATAATTTTAACAAGCACTCTGTCTTATGCTAGTGCAAAAGTAGAAACAACGTTAACTGCTACTTCTCAAAAATTACAGGAAGGGGAATCTGTTGTATTTACTTTAAAAGTAGACAATTTCCAAGAAATAAAGCATGGAATTAATGCTTATCAAGGAAGGTTAGAATATGACAAAACCATATTTGAAGAAGTAAAAGAAGCTAATTTTAAGGCAATAAGTGGATGGGAAGGATTACAATATAATCCTAAAACTTGCGAATTTGTTGTATATAAAAAAGCAGGAACTACAGCAGAAGAAAATATAGTAGAAATCTCGCTTCAAGTAAAAGAAGGGGTAAAAGCTGCTAAAACAGAAGTTAAAATCATTGATATGGTAGCTTCTCAGGGAAAAGAAGATATTTATATTGTCAATGAAAAGAAGGCTAACCTAGAAATGAACATCATAGAAGAACAAAAACCAGACGAAAAACCAGACGACAAGCCAATTGACAAACCAGATGATAAACCAGACGACAAGCCGATTGATAAACCAGATGACTCAAAACCAGGCGAAGATTCATCTAACAAACCAGGTACTGAAAACCCAAGCAAACCAAATAGTGAAACAAAACCAGAAGAAAAAGAACAATTGTATCAAGGAAAATTGCCAAAAACGGGTAAAAACTATACGATGCTATTTTTATTATTAGTCGTAGAAGTGTTATTGGCAACAAGTGCTATTTATTTTGGTAAGAAATGGATCACAAGTGAAAAAACAAAGATGTTTGTTATAGCAATCCTAACAATGACATTATCTATGCAATTCATAGGAACTGTGTATGGAGCGGTTACTACATTTGCTCAAAAAGGAGAATTGAATGGTGATGGAGCTATCAACTATGCAGATGTTAATTTGTTAGTTTCTCATTTGGTTCATTTAAAACCATTAGGAGAAGACAAACCAATAGACGAGGTAAAAAGACTATTAGAAAATGCCGATATGAATAGTGATGGAAGAATTACAGTAACAGATCTTAGCATTTTAATCCAAAAAATAGAAAATAAATTAAATTATGAAGTAACCATAAGAGATTTATTGATTAATAACTATTATCCAGTAAAAGGCGAAGAAATTGTAATAAGCTTTGATGCAGAGGTGAATTATGATGCAACCATTCAAGCAATTACAGTAAATGGAAAAGAATATGAAATAAAAAGAAACGAAGCCAATAACAATTTATACGAAATTAAAATAAATGTAGGAAATACCAGCGGGGTAAAAGAATACAAACTAGAAAAAGCAAAATTGGACAATGGCAAAGAAGTGAAAATAGAAGAGGTAATTAAAGTTGATGTCTTAAAACAACAACCTCAAATTCAAAACTGGACAGTAGAAGAAGATATCGAAAAAACAGAATTGAATGTATCCTTTGATGTAGTAGACCCTGACCAAGCCTTTGTCTCTGGAAATTATAGAATTGTTGAAAAACAAGGAGAAAACGAAGCAGAAAATGAGTCAGCAGACGGAGAGGCTATCTTAACAGGAGAAGTAACAGCTGGAAATAACAAAATTAACGTTAAAGTAGAAGAAGGAAAAATCTATGAAATTATTATGTGCTTGACCTATAACTTAGATAGCGATACTTTAGAAATAGAAGGAGAAAATCAAGTAACGGTTACCGAAAAAGAAGACTTAAAATTAGTTGTAAACTATGATTTCAAAGTATCCGATTTAGAGACCTATCGTTATCATGACGGAATCGAAGAAAAAACAGAAGAATTTAAGACAGGAGAATACATAAACTTAAAATTCAATAGCACAAATGCTACTACTTGTACACCAAAAGAAGCAATTATCAATGGAAAAACCTATCCATTAACCAAAGAAAACGATAAATATAAAGCAGTAGTAGATGGAGCAACTAGTACAGGAACCCATACTGTTAAATTAGAAAAAGTAATTTTAAATAACGGAAAGAACTTTGAAGTAGGGCAAGAAGTAGAAGTAAAAGTAATCAAAAACGCACCAGTAGTAAAACGATTTAGAGCAAATGAAAGCGTAGAAGACAAAGAAATTAATATGCATCTTTTCTTAAAAGATATTGACAAAACAATCACTGACCTTACCGTAAAATTATATGATAACCAAAATAACGAAATAACAACTAAAAATTTAACCGATAAATTAGTAGAAGAAAACCTAACAGATGAAGAAACCGAAGAAGAAATCAAAAATACCTATTACATTAATAGTCAGTTAGACACTAGCACAGCAACAATGCAAGATAGCTATAAAGTAAAAATAATTGCGAATTACCAACTATTAGAAAATGATGATGAATCTATTCATACAGAAGAAGTATTGTTGGAAGAAACCATAGAAGCAAACCCAGTTGTAAACATTGAAAAAGTAGACGTTTCTAAAAAATATCCAGAAAAAAATGAAAATATCACATTAACCTATAAAGTGGAAACCAATAAAAAAGACCTAAAACTTACACACATTATGGTAAATAACCTAAAATGTATTGCAACTAAACATATCGACAATGACGAAAATGTGACCTATACAGTGACATTAAGTGCAGGAGAAACAGCTGGAATCTTAAACTTAGATACAACAGAATTCATTTTTGAAGGAAATGTAATAGCACGTGTAAAAAATAATGTGCAAGTAGATGTCTTAAAAGACAAACCTACTAGCCAAGCATTTTTACAAGTAGACGACATTGACAATAGTACTGTTAGATTAACAGCTAATATCGTAGACCCAGATAAGGCATTTATTAGGGGAAAAGCTGATTTAGTTAGAAATAGTGATGGCGAAATAGTAGCTACCAAAGAATTTGACGCTGAGCATATCACATTTGTAATTGAAAATGTAGAATTAGAGACTGAATACACCCTTGTTGCTAAAATGACCTACGATAGAGATACCAATAAATTAACAGAAGAAACCAATCAAAACTATGTGGAAGACGAAGAATTTAGAAGAAGACCAATTCAATTGATTGCAGACTATCAACTAAAAATAGAAAATATTAAAACCTATCGAGGAGAAACAGAAAGTAAATACTTAGAAAGAGGAGAAGAGGTAACCATAGCTTTTGATAGTACAAACAAAACAGCCTTTTATCCTGTTCAAGCAGTGATTAATGGAAAAACCTATTCACTAGAAAAACAAGGAACAACTTATAAAACTAAGGTACCAGTAGTTTCAAGCTTTGGACCAAAAACCATTACCATAGAAAAAGTAATTCTAAATAATACAAAAGAAATCGAAATCACTGAAAATAACCAAACAAGAGTAGGAATTTTAAAACTAAGACCAACCATTACAGGATTTGGTTATGTAGAAGATGAACAAAATCAAGCGATTAAAGTAAATTTTGTGGTAAATGATGTGGAAGATACCATAACAGGAGGAACCATTAAAATTACAAATGAAAACGGAGAAATTGTAAAACAAGAACCATTTTCTCGTGATATGACAGAAATTAGTTTCCCAAAAGGAGTTTGTGAAGAATACGAAATAGAAATATTAGTAGATTATGACCTAGATACCAACCAAATTACAACAGGAGATAACGAATATGTAGCACAAAAATTATTAGCAGAAGGAATCAACGTAAGTGGTGAACGTCTATTCGAAGTAAAAGACATCTTAGAAATTAGTTTATACCAAGAAGGAAAAGCATCTGAAGTAACAAGTATAACCGAAGCACAATTAAAAGACCACTTAGACGACTATATCGTAAAGGTAAGAACCAAAGGAATGCCAATGTTCTATACCCAAATTGAAGATTATGAAATTACAGAAGAAGGAGACTTAAACTTTATCTTAGCTTATGATAATGTAATTCAATATCAAGATGGAACCAAACAAAATAAACTAAAAGTAACCTATAGCAAAATGGAAGATGGGGTAGCTCATAATAAGAGCATTGAATATCTGATTTCCGAAATAGAAAAAGACCCAACAGGAACCTTTACTTTAACACAAAACTATGATGCTTCTTATTTGAATGTATCAAGAAATAGCATTATACCAAATACTTTTAGAGGAACTTTAAATGGAAATGGCTATAAAATTTACAATATTAACAAACCATTATTTGAAACCCTAGAAGGAGCAACGATTAAAAATCTTACCTTAGAAAATGTGAATTTATTAGGGGCAAATAGCAAAGGATCTATTTCAAATGTGGCACAAAACACAACCATTAGCAATGTTCATATCAAGGGATTAGATATGACAACAGGAACCAATGAATCTGGTGGAATGGTTGGTGACATGCAATCTGGTTGTACCGTAGAAGAAAGTAGCGTAACGAAACTTCATATCAAATTAGACCATATTAGAGTAGCAGCAATTGCAGGAAAATTTGATGGAAGTACCATTAAAGACTGTTATGTAGAAGGTATCATAGAATCCATTACCTCAACTAGAGATGGTGTAGGAGGAATTGCTGGAGATGGCTGGGGAACAGCAGATGCTACTATTACGAATTGTATTGCTAAAATAGAATTTGTAAACAATACAAGAGCGAAAAACAATGGAGGAATTTTAGGACTTGTTAGAAATAACAAGGTAACACTAACCAATAATATCAGTTTATGTACAGGAACAGGAGTAAACAAAATATGTGGTACAGCTATGAATTCTGCTTCAACCAACAACTATGAATTAGAAGAATCTGAACTGATTTCCAATGCATCTGGAAATAAAGTTAAGAAAATAGCAAAAGACAATATAAATCAAGAATTCTTTGTAGAAGAAGCAAAATTTGACCAAGAGAAATGGGATTGCACAGATGCTTCTTACGAGAACTTACCAACATTGAAAAAAGACATCCATAAGGAAGATGATATTGTAGTAGAACAACCAACAACGAATAAGTTATACATTCCAGAATATAGCAGAATTAAAAAGATAGCAGGATTTGATACCAATAAATTAACAACTTATCATAACTTGCATAAATTAATGCCATATTATGATGCAAAATACTTAGTAATGGATGCATCAACCATTCCTACGACTGATGTATTAAATACAAAAGTAATTAAACATATTTTACCTTATGCCAATGGAAAATTGATAACCTATATTACTTCAAAAGATTATCAAAAAATCACAACGATTAAAGTAGTCTTTGAAGATTATAGCGTAAAAGAATATAACGTAAACTTTGAAAAATTCCAACAAAATATAGCAATTTATAAAATACCAGAACTAAACTTAAATTATGCTTATGACAATTATGCCATCAAAGAAGATGGAAGCATGATAACTACCATAGAAGAATACATGAAAGGTCTTGATTATACAACCGATTTAGACCCACTAACAACGGCAGGAGATAGTAGATTATACAAAGATCATTACAATCAAATTATAAAAGCCAATGCAAAACAAATTGCAATGCAATTATTACAAAATGATGAAAATAGTGTACTTACTATGGAAAATAAGGTATTAAATAGTAAAATACAACAAGATTTAATTGACAGTGGAAAACTAAAAGAAATTGTATATGGATATACCTATTATGACAGATGGTATGGTTTTGAAATAAGAGGAACGAAAGTATCAGACCTAATGCTATTTGAAGGTAAAATGTATTCTGACTTAATGACCTATTATAATGTTGTAAAAGAAACGTTTGTAGGAAATTTAGTGCCAGGCAATACAGATGCATTTTACAATACATGTCTAAAGAAATACACAGGAAGTTCAAGTGTTGGTTATTTCTTAGATTATATAATAGCTAATATTGGTGGATATGAAAATGTAGATGATTGGTTTACTGAATATTTTGGAGGAAGAAACATATTATCTGAAATTTCAGTAGACAATAGACCCGATATTTTATATCGTGGATGGTTTAGGCTTAAGAAGAATACTAGGATGATACTTCCCGTTATTACTATGCCAGAGAACTCTACTTATATGATAGCTGGACCATATCATTTACAATTTGGAGCTCAACAGTTATATCATAAAAATCCTGAGACTGATACTGGAAGAGCAGAAGTACTAAGGAATGTTAATACACATGTTAGTCTTGTTAAAAAACATGTTTCAACTTTAGCAGGAGCATTTGATGATGGTAAATGGAGTAGTTATTGTATTATGTCATATGATTGTACAAAAGCAATTACAGGATATAAAACTACTTATTTTCCAGGTACCAATATTCCGATAGGAACTAAACCAGTTTATACACAAGGAAAAGTTGGCCAAGAACAACCATTCTTTAAGAACTTTAGTGAAGTTTTAAATCTATGGCAACCTGCTGGTAGCTCAGCTGGTGTTGCTAATAATGCAGGATTCTTATGGTTCCAAGCAAGACCAGGACTTACTAGTTTTGATACTTGGACTCATGAGATGGAGCATGCATTAGATGATAAAATAATGTTATATAAACGAGGAACGAGAGTTAGAGCGGAAACACTTACAGAAGGTAATGTTCAACAATATGCTAATTGGAGCGAAAATAATCTTGTTCAAGATGTTGGACCTTATTACTTTAATACAACCTTCTACTTGAATAAAGAAGGTAATGCAACTCAGAATTTAACACCAGAGAGAATTAATACAAAAGAAAAACTAGAAAATTATTATAAAGGGCAACAAAATGCACTAGATTTACTAGACTATATTGAAGGAAAAGCATTTATTAAATTAACACCAGAACAACAAGCAAAAATTGCGACAAGAATGAATATATCTGCTGGTTGGTCTTCTTGGGGAGGAATTACAGCAGCACAAGCTACTGCCATGAATTTAACATCCTTAGAAGCTTTATATGATAATAGAATTGTGCTAAGACCAAATAATGCTTGGGGAGCAAGTGTAAGAGGATTGAATGTTATCAATGGTCTTGGAAGCAATGATTATGGATATGAATCTGTATGGGTAAATCGTTGGTTTATTGGACATTTAGACGGTGGTTATGCCGATGCATTCTCTACCAAACGTAATTTCTTTGAGATGCTAGGTTATGCTGGAGTAGATGGATATGTTACTTATGGTAGCAAAGCATCTGCTAATGACTTAGATGCCATTAAGAAAATTACGAAAAAGGTAACTGGTACAGAAATGGATTGGAAACAATACAAGATGAGTCGATATGAAACAGTAGAACAAAGTATTAGGAATAATAAGTTTATTGATGTAGATTACATGATAGAAAGGTATACGGAAGCATTAATAAATGACGCTAACAAAGGAGATAGAAATATTTCGCAAAGAACAAATCTTAGAAAGATTTATTATCATTACTTAAAGAGTGCTACCAATGATTTTGTGGCTGACCCACTAGGAACCAATGTTAAAGTAACACATATTAGGACAGCAGAAGAATTAGTAGAAAAAATGAATCAAGAGCCTTATGGCTACTATGTATTAGATAATGACATTGATTTCTCAGGAATGACAACCAATGTAACACAAACATTTATGGGAAGACTAAATGGTAATGGACATAAAATAATTGGCAATAAAATCCCAATTTTCAACAAAATTAGATATGGTTATGTTGGTAATTTGAAACTAGAAGATACAGATATTCCAAGAAATATTACAAATGCAGGAGCTTTAGCGTATAAAATAGAATCTAGTACAGCAGAAAAAATCGATGTAACAGGTTTAAAAATGTTCTTTGGTAGCAAAAATGATTTAAGCTTAATTGGTGGAGCAGTTAGTAATGTAATTACCAGAGATTGTACGGTAGAACGTTTAGTCACAAAGATTGCCAACAAAGAAGAATTTGCCCAAAAAATAAATGCAGAAACAGGTGGACTATTTGAATTGACAGGAAATATAGACTTTACTGGATATACTGGAGGAAACGCTGTTATACCAGAAACTTTTACCGGAAAAATAGAAGGAAATGGTTATACGATTTCTAACTTGAATAATGCTAGCTTATTTGCACAATTTAATGGAACGGTTCAAAACTTAAAAATAACAAACTTTACCAATACAGCACCAACTACAGACTTTGTGGCGGCATTTGCTGGTAAAAGTTCAAGTGCAACCTTTAATAACTTAAAATTTGAAAATATCACAGTGGAAGGAAGAAATAATGTTGCAGTAGTGGTAGCAGTAGATAACGCAAATTCTACTTTTGATAAAATTAGTATTAAAAATGCAAATATAAGTGGAAGTGGTGTTTATATAGCAGGGCTAGTTGGTAGAAAATACGGTGGACGTGTAAGCAATGTATATGTTGACGGAAATGTATCTATCACAGCAGTAGCTAATGCAGGTGTAATTGGTTCAACAGAAACCAATGTTACGATAACCAATGTGGTGTCTAAAGTAAATATTGAAAGAACAGCCGATTCTGAAAAGAAAGGTAGAAAGCAAAATGCAGAAATGATTGGATTACCAAATAGCAATACAAGTCGTGTTAGCAATTCTATTACTTTAGGTAATATGACTGGTTATACAGAAGATATGGTTCCTTATAAATTTATGTATGGAGACGAAGCTTTGATTAATCAAATGCTTACGAAGTGCTATGAGTACACAGAAGCGACAGGTATGAGTGGCGTTACAGCCAATACAGCAGGACATTTAGATACCGTAGCAAGAAATAACTTGAATGCAGAATTTTATAGGAATTTAGGATTTGATGAAACGATTTGGGACTTTAGCAAAATTGCAACCAAAGGATATCCTGAATTGAAATAGTAATAAAAAGTACTATATGACTTTAATGTCAATAGTACTTTTTAGTTGATACAATGCTTTTTAAAATAGTACTTTATCGATTACAAAAAAGATAGATTTTGGATAAACAAGCTCTTGTAAAAAAATCTAATCTATGTAATTTGAGTTCTTTTCATCCTCCTTTTACTATTTCTATATTTTGAATAAATTATGAATGCGACCAAAATAAGATTAGAAATTCTTAAATAATTTTACGGTAAGAGTTCAAGCTTGTCTTGGAAAGGACCCGTAAAATTATTTTAGAATTTCTTGAATTATGACGGAAGCCGAAGAATTTATAAAAAATATAGAAATAGTAAATTGACATGAACATTCCTCAAATTAAAAGATAAGATTTTCTACTACAAAGCTTAGCTACACAAAATCTATCTTTTTTGTAATTGATAAAGTCATATTTTGGAGGCATTGTAAAAAACAAAAATTATATAATAAAAAAGAAATCCTCTTAATAAAATAAATTAGGAGGTTTTTTTATGATACCAATTAAGCTTTCAAGTAAAAAGAAAATGAGAAATACCCTATTTATTACTTTTTTAGTTATAGTATGTTTAATCGGGAGAATAGGATATATTCAATTTATACAAGGTGGGGAACTCTCTAGTATGGCATATCAGCAACAAACATTAGATAGGAGTATCAATCCTAAAAGAGGGACCATATTTGATAGTACCGGAAAAAATGTACTAGCGGTTAGTAGTACTGTAGAAACGGTAACAGTAAATCCAGGAAACATAGCAAAAGAAAATAAGGAAAAGGTAGCACAAATTTTATCTGAAATTTTTGAATTAGACTATGAGAAAATTTTAAAAAAAGTAACCAAAAGAAGTTCCATTGAAACCATTGCTAAAAAAGTAGAGAAGGAAAAAACAGACCAATTAAGAATATGGATGGAGAAAAATAATATAACAACAGGGATTAATATAGATGAAGATACCAAAAGATATTATCCTTATAGTACCATTGCTTCTCAAATTATAGGCTTTTGTGGAAGTGACAATCAAGGATTAGATGGTATTGAAGCGAAATATGATACGGAATTAAAAGGAACACAAGGAGCCATTCAAAGACATACCGATGCTAAAGGAGGAGAAATAGGAGAAGAAGGAGAAAAATATGTATCAGCAGTAGATGGCAATGATTTAGTTCTTACTATTGATTTAAGCATTCAATCCATTGCTGAAAAATATTTAGAAGAGGTATGTATTGATAATGTTTGTACAGATGGTGGAAATATTGTTATTATGAATCCACAAAATGGTGATATTTTAGCAATGGCGACCTACCCTAATTATAATTTGAATCAACCTTATGAAGCCTATACAGAGGAATTAAGAGAAACTTGGGATAGTATGGAGCAGGCAGAAAAAACAAAGAATTTACAAGCAGTGTGGAGAAATAAAGCCATTGCTGATACGTATGAACCAGGTTCGGTTTTTAAAGTGATTACAGCCTCAGCAGCTATTGAAGAAGGTTTGGTAACCGATATTGATCAAGAAGGGCAATTTTGTTGTACTGGTAGTATTGAAGTAGCAGGAGTTAGAATTAAATGTTGGAGACATTATCGTCCACATGGTTCAGAAAGTTTAAGATTAGGATTGATGAATTCTTGTAATCCCGTTTTTATTGGTCTTGGCCAAAAGTTGGGGGTACAAAAGTATTACAGTTATTTAAATAAATTTAGATTGTTAAATAAAACAGGAATTGACTTGCCAGGAGAGGCCAATAGTATTTTCTTAGCAGAAAATAAGGCAGGTCCTGTTGAACTAGCAACCATTAGTTTTGGTCAAAGATTTGAAATTACGCCAATTCAATTAGTAACCGCAGTGTCTTCCATTGCCAATGGTGGAACCAGTGTTCAACCTAGAGTGGTTAAACAGATCATCCATAGTAGTACAGGAGAAATTCAAGATGTACCAGTAAAGACCAATGGGGAGGTTATTTCGAAAGAGACTTCAGAAAAGGTCCTAAGTATGATGGAATCGGTTGTGTCAGAAGGGACAGGGAAAAATGCAAAAGTAGCTGGCTATCGAATTGGTGGTAAAACAGGAACTTCTGAAGATGGTGTTAATACCAATAAATATGTTACTTCTTTTTGTGGTGTGGCACCAATTGATCATCCACAAGTTGTGGTATTGGTAACCCTTTATAATCCAACTGGTGAAGGAGGACATCAAGGAGGAGGCGTGGCAGCACCAGTAGGGGGACAGATTTTTAGTGAGATTTTACCATATTTAGAAGTAAATCAAGGAAATGCAGAGGAAGTAGAAGTAATAGAAGAAATCGAAACACCAGATTTACTAGGAAAAACAATAGAAGAGGCACTAAAAATAACAAAAGAAAATCAGTTAGAATTAGTAATTGAAAATGAAACAGAGGAATTGGAGCAACAAAATACGATAATAAAGGAACAAGTTCCAAAAGCAGGAATTATGATAAAAAAAGGTAGTAAAATTTACGTAGAAATATGACAATTTTGATACAAAAAACTCCAGAATACTAGGGAAACTCATGTAATATTTCTGTAAAAAGAATATAACACGATTGTTATATTCTTTTTGTCATAAATATTGTATAATTTCATAAAATAATTAGGTTCATATTAAACACAAAAAAGATTTACATAACATGAAAAAATATGATATAATTATAATAGAGTTTTTAAAGGTGGAGGTAAAAAATGAAAGGAACCAAATTTTTATTAAAAGTAATTTTTAGTTTTGCTTTATTATTTACATTATTTTTGCTACCAAATAAAGAGGTTTTGGCAGCTGAACAAAATGAAGAAGAGAAACTTTGTTATTTATCAGACATACCCTACACGTCTGATTCTTCAGCAGGATGGGGAGCAATAACCTATGATAAAAATTTAGATTCGAGTAAAAATAATGGAATGATTAGTTTAATCATTGATGGTGAAAAGAAACAGTTTTATAAAGGAATAACAGCACATGCTACCTCAACAGTTATCTATGATATTACTAATTATAACTATGATTATTTTACGGCTTATATAGGAGTAGATGAATCAAGAGGAAATAATGGAGATGGTGTAAAATTTACCATCTACACTTCAGTAGATGGAGAAAACTGGACAATAAAAAAAGAAGAAACGGCACCATTGAAAGGAAATACGAATGCAGAATTTGTAAAAATAGACATTAAAGGTGCGAAATATTTAAAACTATATGCAAACCAAAATCGAAACAATACAGCAGACCATGCTGTTTATGCAGATGCTAAGTTAATAAAAGAAGGATATGATGAAAATGCCATAGCGGCCCCCTTCATTAAAACAGTTGAAGAATATGATGAAATGCTTAAAAAGTATGAAGGTCAAGAAATAGCAGGAGAATATGAGAAAATCTTACTACAAAGAGAGTTAGTAAACAATGCAGGATATGATATTTTACAATTTACAGCCAACTATAAAAATGCTTATAAAGAAACACTTGAATGGCTAATGACTGATTTAGACAACCTTAGACTATATGTACTAGGTGGTTATCCAGATGGAAAAAACTATATGAAATCCATTATCATATTATCCAATTTACGTGCTAATTATGCAAATGATTTTACTATTCAAGAAAAAACAAAATATGAAACTACTACCTTAGGTAATCTATACAAAAAGATGGCAGTTGCTTTATCCTTAACTCATACAGTTGATGTAGCTTTATGGATGCAACCAGGAGTAGCAGAAAATAAATCAGACCCAGTAAAACGTTATGAAATTTATAAATACATGTATCATAATGGAAATATGAGATTTACAGACCAAATCGATTTTGCAAAATGGTTTGAAACGTACACAACAGAAGAAATGCGCTATGTTATGAACTGTATTATAGATGATGAAGAAATAATATGGCTTAATGAATATACACAAAGCTTTATTGATGCCAATTCAAACAAAATGTGGTATTTATCACCACATCCATATATGGAATATATATGGCCTAACTATAATAAACCAGAATATTGGGATGAGGCTAATAAGGAAAAATATGACCAAAAATACAAAGGAATTTTCTCAAAATATGGAGTAGAATATGGAAAAACAAGTGTTTATAAACTATGGATGAATATAGAAGGTGGAGCTGTTTGTGGTGGTATTTCTAAACAAGGAGCTTGTAATCGTGGTGCACATGGGGTACCTGCAACTGTAGTTGGGCAACCAGGACACGCAGCATTTGCTTATTACAGCATGAATGAAACTACAGGAGATGGATATTGGACATTAAATAATGTTATTACTAATTGGGGGCAAACTGGAAAAACGGAAAGATTAGGTGTAAGAATGCCTCTAGGTTGGGGTAGTGATAAATATGTAAGTGGATATGCAGCATCTTATTTGCTATTAAGTCAAGCAGCCATGAACCAACAAGAAGCTTATGAAAAATCAGAAAAAATTATTATGACAGCAAACTTATATAAAAATGACCCAGCAAAGCAAGAAGAAATCTATCGAAAAGCATTAAGAGAATTACCAATTAATGTGGATGCATGGTATGGATTGATTAATTGTTATAGTGCCAATGAATCAAAAACAGAAGAAGATTGGTATCTGTTAGCAGAAGAAATGGCAGAAAGCTTAAGATGTTACCCATTACCAATGTATAATTTAACGAATTTGATTAAACCGAAATTAACAAATTCATCCTATTCTGCGCAATTTGTTATTTTACAAAAACGTATCTTAGAATATGGAAAAGTACTTCCAAATACTTCAACCGAAACCTATCAACCAAGTGTAACAAGAGAAGTATCAACATATTTACTTGGACAAATGGACACAAGTATTGCTACCTTTTCATTTGATGGAGAAGATGCTGGAAAGATTGTTTTATCCAATCGCTTTGATGAAATGGGAGTTCGTTGGGATTATTGTATAGATGGAAACACACAAAATAAAGAGAGTTGGAAAGAACATTCTTTTGAAGCAGGAGAAGAACATAAATGGCAATTAACACCAGAAGAAATAGCGAGTCTTACAGCAGAAAATGATATTTATATCCATCTTGTAGGAGTAAATTATGACGAAAAAAATCTATACAAAATAGATATTTTACCGTCAAAAGGATTGCCAAGCGCCTTATATGCAAACGATTTAGAAAATAAACTAATCGCGTCAGTTCCAGGAATGGAATGGAAATTAAACGAAACCGATCAATGGACTTTATACCAAGATGCAGAACCAGATTTAACAGGGGATAAAACCATATCTGTTAGAATGGCGGCAACAGGTACCTATTTAGTAGGAGAAACAGCAACCTACCAATTTACACAAGATGAAGTAAATGATAAAAGAAAATATATACCAATATCACATTTAGAAATAGCAGGTTACTCTACTCAATCGCAAGATAATAAAAGACCATTTTATGCACCAAATGCAATAGATGGAAATCTTAATACTTTATGGCATACAGATTTTGCACAAAATGTTTTACAACAATCAACAAAACCATTTATTAGTATAAAATTAGATGAACCTAGAAACATATCAGCTTTAGAATTTATCCAAACAAAATCTCCAGGTAGACCACAAGACCCTGATGATATAAAAAATGCTAGAGTATATGTAAGTATAGATGGAGAAAGTTGGATACAAGCAGGGCAAATAGAAAATTGTGAAACTTATGGCGATTTATATGCGATTAATTTTGAAAAGTCTGTTTATGGACAATATGTAAAAATAGAAATGGATACGAAAAACATGTTTGCCTCACTAGCATTAGTAAACTTATATGAAGATACAACAGTAGTAACATTAGGAACCTTTTCATTTGATGGAGAAAATGCTGGAAAACTAATATTAATAGATGAATTTAAAGGCAGCAATTGGGAATATAGCTTAGATGGAGGAGCAACTTGGAAAAATGGAAATGGAGATGAACATCAATTAACAGCAGAAGAAATAGCACAAATCAATACAGAGGATAAAATAAAAATTCGTTTAAAACAAAGCAATAAAGAATCTACAATTAATATTCAAAGTCAAGAGGCACCACTTATAACAGCCTATTTAAATGACTTAGAAAATAGATTAATAGGAATAGAGGATACCTCAAAATTTGAATGGAGAACGCAAAATAGCACTGGAAATTGGACTTCTTATTCAGAACAAGAAGCAATTGTAACAGGAGATACCAAACTTTTCATTAGAAAGAAAGCAACTAGTACATTACTAGCAAGTGAAGCTGTAGAATTTACATTTACAGAGGATAATCAACCAGATACAGCCAAATATGTACCAATCAAACATATAACATCAGTACAAGTGTCAAGTACAACAACGGGTAGGGGAGAACCAGGAGAAAATGCAATTGATGGTCTACCAACAACCATGTGGCACTCAAATCGTACGACTACAACTATGCATGATCCAAGATGGATTATACTAGAATTAGATGAACCAAGATACCTATCAAAAGTTGAATATGTAAAAAAAGCAGGATATGCTTATGGAATTCCAAAAGATGGTGTGGTTTCTGTAAGTATGGATGGAGAAAATTGGACAGAAGTTCTTAATTTCCAAAATTTATATAATGCAACAACAGCAGCAGAACTTATGGAAAGTGATGATAGGAAAGAACTTGAATTATCAAAATTAGAACAAGCAAAATATGTAAAAATAGAATGTACAAAATCTTGCGATAGTGTACATGGAGACAGAAATGGAGAACCAATGGATTACTTCTTCTCAGCAGCCATGATAAACTTATTTGAAGATACAACCAAAATAGAAGTTCCAACAGCAGAAATAGAATACAGTACAAAAGAAACCACCAATCAAAATGTAACAGCAACCCTAGTAAACAAGAGTACAGAAATTACGGTAACCAATAATGATGGAAAGGATACTTATACCTTTACAGAAAACGGAGAATTTACTTTCGAGTTTGTTGATAGGAAAGGAACAAAAGGAACCGCAACAGCAAAGGTGGATTGGATTATTAAAACATTACCAACACCAACCATTACCTATACACCAGATACTTTAACCAATCAAGATGTAACAGCATCTGTAACATTTGATAGAGATAATGTAAAGATCGTAAATGAGGCAGGCGAAGAAATCACAACAGTTACAACAGGAAATGCCTATACCTATACCTTTAAAGAAAATGGCTCACATGAAATTAGATTTGTAGGACCATATGGAAATGCAGGAAAAACAACAGCAACTGTGGACTGGATTGATAAAAAAGTACCAGAAGCAACCATAAAATATAGTTCAACAAATATATCAAATCAAGATGTAATAGCAACTATTACATTTGATGAAGAAAATGTAACGGTAAAAGGTGGAAATACGCATACCTTTACAGAAAATGGGGAATATACATTTGAGTTTGAAGATGCGGCAGGAAATGCAGGAACAAAAGTTGCCAATGTTACCTGGATTGATAAAGCATTACCAACAGCAAACATCACATATAGTACAAAAAATCTAACCAATCAAGATGTTACAGCAACGGTAACCTTCACAAAAAATGGAAATCCTTTAGAAGGTGTTGTTGTAGAAGGAGGAAATACTTATACATTTGAAAAAAATGGAACACATGAATTTAAGTATATAGGGCCAGCAGGAAATAGAGGGATAGCAGTTGCAAAAGTAGATTGGATTGACAAAGTTGCACCAATTGGAACAATCGAATATTCTAACACAAATTTAACCAACAAAAGCGTAACAGCAACCATTACTTTTAATAAAGAAGATGTAACTATTACAAACAATGACGGAAAAAATACCTATACATTTGATATGAATGGAGAATTTGAATTCCAATTTGTTGATAAAGCAGGTAATATAGGAAGTGCAACAGCAGAAGTTGGATGGATTGATAAGAGAGAAATAAATGCAACCATCACTTATAACATAAATGACATAACCAATCAAGATGTAATAGCAACCATAACTTTTGACAAAGAAAATGTTTATGTAGAAGGCGGAAATACCCATACCTTTACAGAGAATGGAAGACATGAATTTAAGTATGTAGGACCAGCAGGAAACGAAGGAAGCGCAATCGCAGAAGTAACTTGGATTGATAAAACACCACCAGCAGCAACTATCACATATAACATCCATGAATTAACCAATCAAGATGTAACAGCAACCGTAACATTTGATGAAGGTGGTGTAACCATTATAGATGATAAAGGGCAACCAATCGAAAATGGAAATACCCATGTATTTACAGAGAATGGAACCTATACCTTCTACTATGTTGGACCTTTAGGAAATAGAGGAACAGCAGTTGCAACAGTAGATTGGATTGACAAAGTAGCACCAGTTGGAACAATAGCATATTCTACCACGAATTTGACCAATCAAAATGTAACAGCAACCATTACCTTTAATGAAGAAAATGTAACAGTAAAAGATGGAAATACTCATACCTTTACAGAAAACGGAGAATATACATTTGAATTTGAAGATAGAGCAGGAAATAAAGGAACAGCAGTTGCAAAAGTAGAATGGATTGACAAAGTAGCACCAGTTGGAACAATAGCATATTCTACCACGAATTTGACCAATCAAAATGTAACAGCAACCATTACCTTTAATGAAGAAAATGTAACAGTAAAAGATGGAAATACTCATACCTTTACAGAAAACGGAGAATATACATTTGAATTTGAAGATAGAGCAGGAAATAAAGGAACAGCAGTTGCAAAAGTAGAATGGATTGACAAAGTAGCACCAGTTGGAACAATAGCATATTCTACTACAAATTTAACCAATCAAAATGTAACAGCAACCATTACCTTTAATAAAGAAGATGTAAGAATTACAAATAATGACGGAAAAAACACCTACACATTTGAAAAAAATGGAGAATTTACATTTGAATTTGTAGATAAAGTAGGAAATAAGGGAACCGCAATAGCAAGCGTAAACTGGATTAAAGATTCACCAGAACAACCAGGAGAACCAGGAGGACCAGAAGAACCAGGAAACCCAGAAAATCCAGACGAGTACAAAATAGGGGATATTAATCAAGATGGAAAAATAACAGCAACTGATGTTTTATTTGTAAAAAGACATTTAGTAGCAGCTAAAAAGCAAGAATGGATTTTAACAGGCGAAGGATTTAAAGCGGGAGATATTAACAAAGATGGAAAAATAACAGCAACTGACTTACTATTAATCAAGAGATTAGTACTTAGTGAAATGAAAAAATAAAAGAGAAGAGTTGAAAAATAATTGGTATTTGCTTAGCCAAATATCCAATTATTTTCCAACCAGTTACAATTAAGAAAGGAATGAAATAAAAATGAAAAAAATAATTTCTATATTGTTAATGATAGTATTCGTTATGGCTACTGTCAATGTACAAGCAGCTAATGACAATTTTGGTACAACCCTAACCATCCATAACTCACAAGCCAAAAGAGGAGATACTATTACCGTAACGATTGGTTTAAAAGACATTGCCATTGAAAGCGGAGAAAAAGGAATTGGTGCTTATACAGCAGGTATTCAATTTGATTCCTCTGTTTTGGAATATGTATCAACAGATGGTACCGACAAATGGGAAGCCCCATTCTATCAAGATGGATTTATTACATCCAATACAAAAGATGCTGAAGTAGTAACAACAACACAAAGTATAGGAACTATTACTTTTAAAGTAAGAGAAAATGCAAAATTAGGAGAAACTTCGATTAGTGTAACAAATTTCTCTGGATCAACAGCAGGAACAGATGTATTAGCTTCTAACAATGGAGCTACTAAACTAACCATTATAGATAATAATGGTGGTAATAGTCAAAAAGATAATTTAGAAGATGAAGAAACACAGAAGAATGTAAATACAGTATCTGGGCAAAATAGTGTATTACCTAAAACAGGTAAACAACAAAATCCATTTTTAATGATATTATATACATTAATAGGATTAAGCATAATAGGAGTAATAGGATTCATTTATTTATTAAAAAAGAAAGATAATTAGATAAAATGAAAAAGGTAAGACAGTTAGGAATGGATAAAATCTAACTGTCTTTTAAATGGAGAATAGCGGATGGATAAAGGAGAAAAAAAGTTAATTTGTTTCTTATTAATTGGAATTATAATAGGTTCAAGTATATTAATTTTTAAAATTAATAGTGAGCCTAAATATGATGAAGCTTTATATGATGAGATATATTCAGAATATGAAGAAATATTGGCAAAAGAGAATGAAAGTGATACAAATAGAAATGAAAAAAATACACTTGAGAAGGACAATACTATTTATATGAAGGTCAATTCAAAAGGGCAGAAATATAGAGTTGCTGGTCAGATTACGATTCCTAAAATAGGTGTAAATTATCCAATTGTGTACGAAACATCAGAAGAATATTTGAAAATTGCTCCCACAAAATTATCTGGACCAGATATAAATGAACCAGGAAATGTAACTATCGTTGGACATAATTATAAAAATGATCAATTCTTCAGTAGATTAGCAGAATTAGAAAATAATGATAAAATAAATTTATTAGATAATAGGGGAAAGAGAGTTAGTTATTTTGTATACGATAAATATGAAGTACCAGAAACAGATTTGAGTTGTACCAGTCAAAATACGAATGGAGAAATAGAAGTAACCCTGATTACTTGTACAAATAAAAAGAATAATAGGTTGGTTGTAAAATGTAGAGCTATCATTTGAAAACTTGAATTAATTAGAGATTGACAAAATTATGTAAAACTGTTATAATTTTTATGAAGAAATTTGTAAATAATATGATTCAGCACCAATATGGTAAAGGAGGAACAAGATGGAGAAAATGTACCAAATAGTCGAAGAAGTTTTTGAAGAAAATGGGTTAGATATCAGCAAAGCGATACAGGGCTTTGTTACACCCAATGAAAGCTCAGTGACAATTACAGCACTCGACCTGCCAGAAGAGTTAAAAGACAAATTGAGAAGAGAGATTGCAGAAAAGGCTGCAATCGAAGAGGAAAATGTCAAAATTTTTTAAGAAGAATAGCAAAACCTCATCCCCCTATTAGGGGGGCGGGGTTTTTTGCTGAAAACAAGAAAAATACTTGACAAAAACCCCTTTTTTTTGATAAAAATAAGAAAGTGAAAAAACTCACAATCTATTATAATAAAGGAGTAATTATGAAACATTTAATTGATATTCAAGATTTATCAGTAAACGAAATTCAAGAATTAATTGAAGTAGCGAAAGATATCATCCATAACAAAGAGAAATATTCTCATAAATGCGATGGTAAAAAAATAGCTACTTTATTTTTTGAACCAAGTACCAGAACAAGACTAAGTTTCGAAGCAGCTATGATGGAATTAGGAGGGAATGTACTAGGATTTTCGGAGGCATCTTCAAGCTCTGTGTCAAAAGGAGAAAGTGTAGCAGATACCATAAGAGTAGTAGGTGTTTATAGCGATATTATAACAATGAGACATCCCAAAGAGGGGGCACCATTAGTAGCATCGCAGAAATCAACGGTACCAATTATTAATGCAGGAGATGGAGGGCACAATCACCCAACCCAAACCTTAACAGATTTATTAACCATTCATTGTGAAAAAAATAGATTAGACAATTTAACCATTGGACTTTGTGGTGACTTGAAATTTGGTAGAACCGTACATTCGTTAATTACTGCCATGACAAGATATAAAAATATAAAGTTTGTTTTAATTTCGCCAAAAGAACTTGTTATTCCAGAGTATCTAAAAAAAGAAGTGCTAGAGAAAAATAATATGGAGTATTGCGAAACAACAGATATCGAAGAATATATGGATCAATTAGATGTATTATATATGACAAGAGTACAAAAAGAAAGATTCTTCAATGAAGATGATTATATTCGATTAAAAGATTACTATATTTTAAATAAGGAAAAATTAGAAAAAGCAAAAGAGGATTTATGTATTATGCATCCATTACCTAGAGTAAATGAAATTGCAACCGATGTCGATGACGATAAAAGGGCCTGTTACTTTAAACAAGCAGAGTATGGAAAATATATTAGAATGGCACTTATTTTGAAATTGTTGGAGGTAAAATAGATGAAAATAGATAGTATCAAAAATGGAATTGTAATCGATCACATTCGTTCCAAAAAAGGAATGGAAATATATGAGGCATTAAAATTGAAAGATTTGGATTGTTCAGTTGCTATTATAACCAATGCAAAAAGTGGAAAGATGGGAAGAAAAGATATTATTAAGATTGACAAAGAGATGGAAATTAATATGGATGTAATTGGTTTTATTGAACCAAATGCAACCATTAATGTGGTAAAAAATGATAAATTAGTAGATAAATATAATGTACAATTGCCAGAAAAGATTGTCAATATTGCAAGATGCCAAAATCCAAGATGTATTACATCCATAGAGAAAGATTTAGACCAAATCTTTACGTTGACAGATAAAGAAAAACAGGTGTATCGTTGCCAATATTGTGAGATGAGTTTAAAATAGAATAAAACGTGAAATCTTCTAATAAAATGTATTAGGAGATTTTCTCTTTTAAACTATTTTAGATAAGAAAAACGACTGTGAATCGTAATAGAGAAACGTATTTTGTTAAAAAAATCTGTTAAAAAACTATACAAAAAGCTAAATTAGTTATATAATGTAAAAAATTGAAGTTAGTTGAACTTTCCTAGAAAATAAAAATGAAGGGATGGAAAAAAATGAAATTAAAAGAAATGTTAGTAGGATTAGAAGGACTAAAGGTAAAAGGTGATTTAGAGGTAGAAATTAAAGAAATTGAAAATAATTCTAAAAACGTAAAAAAAGGATATTTATTTATTGCCATAAAAGGATTTGATGTAGACGGCCATCAATATATTGAAAGTGCTATAAAAAAAGGAGCAACCGCAGTCATGATAGAAGAGGGATGTGATGTCAAAGCTTTAGCCATACCAGAAGGAATTACTATCGTTATGGCTAAAAATACCAGAGAAGCTATGGCAATTGTATCTAGTAATTTCTATGGAAATCCATCCAGAAAGTTTAAGCTAATTGGTGTAACAGGGACGAAAGGAAAAACCACCACCACTTTTATGATAAAAGAGATTTTAGAAAAAGCAGGGAAAAAGGTTGGATTAATTGGAACCATTGCTATATACCGCAACGGTAAAAAGATAAAAGATAGTGATAGAACAACGCCAGAAAGTATAGAATTACAAAGAGAATTTGCAGAAATGGTAGCAGATGGGGTAGAAGTTGTTGTTATGGAAGTATCTTCACAAAGTCTAAAATTGCATAGAGTAGATGGATGTGAATTTGATATGGTATTATTTACAAACTTTTCCGAAGATCATATTAGTCCAAAAGAACATCCAGATATGCAAGACTATTTCCAATCAAAATTAAAATTATTCCAAATGTGTAAAACAGGAATTACCAATGCAGATGATTTGTATGGAGCCAAAATACCAAGACTATTTCCAGATAACAATATTGTAACTTATGGAATTGATAACTTTGCTAATGTATTAGCAAAAGATATTACCATTACCAATTCTTATGTAGATTTTAAAGTAAAAGTAACAGATAGAAATGAGAGAGTTAAAACATGTATACCAGGTAGATTTAGTGTATATAATTCATTAGCTGCTATTTGTGTTGCGCAAAAATTTGGTATATCTCCAGAGGTAGTAAAAGAAGCTTTGGTAACAGTAAGAGTTCCAGGAAGATCGGAATTAGTGGATAATAAAAAAGAAATTCCAATTATGATAGACTATGCTCATTCTCCAGAGAGTTTGGAAAATATATTACAAGCTGTCAAAACTTATACCAGAGGAAAAGTCATTTCTGTATTTGGTTGTGGTGGAGATAGAGATACTGGCAAAAGACCAATCATGGGAGAAATATCAGGCAGAATTGCTGATTATACCTTTATTACATCAGATAATCCAAGAACAGAAGACCCACAAAAAATCGTAGAGCAAATAGAAGAAGGTATGAAGAAAACAAAAGGAAAATACAAGGTGATTGTAGATCGAACAGAAGCCATTAAAGAGGCAATTCAAATGGCAACCAAAAGAGATATTATTGTTCTTGCTGGTAAAGGTCATGAGCCTTATCAAGAAATAAACGGAGAAAAATATCCATATGATGAAAGAATTATTGTAAATGAGATTATGGAGCAATTATAATTAGATAAGCAAACATATTATATTGTACTGATTATTAAGGATAGAAATGATTAAACATTAGGAAAAGAAAGGTTTGATAAAATGAGAGTAGAAACAGGTATGTTAATTACAGCATTTACAACGGCCATTGTATTAGGTTTTTTAATTATACCTATATTGAAAAAATTAAAAGTTGGTCAAATTGAAAGAGATGATGGACCACAATCTCATTTGAAAAAGCAAGGAACTCCCACAATGGGTGGTATTATTATGATTATTACTATGATTTTAGTAGTAACTGGTACTTACATTTTTTTAACAGCACAAGGACAAAATGAAACAGCCAATCGACTAATCCCCATGTTAATACTAACAATAGGATTTGGTGTCATTGGTTTTATTGATGATTTTAAAAAATTAGTATTAAAAAATACAAAAGGTTTAAAACCAAGTTATAAAATGTTAGGCTTGTTATTAATATCTGTTATCTATGTTGTTTATTTAGTAGAAGGATTACATATAGGAACCGATACATATATTCCCATTTTAAAAATATATATGAATATACCAATTTATTTTTATATTCCATTTGCTATTATTGTTATTTTAGCAACAACGAATGCTATTAACTTAACAGATGGTATTGATGGACTTTCTTCTAGTGTATCAGCTATTATTATTACTTGTTTAACTGTTATAGGAATTATGGCAGGTATGAAAGAAATTTCTATTTTTGGAAGTATTGTAATAGGGGCAACACTTGGCTTTTTAATGTTTAATTTACATCCAGCCAAAGTTTTTATGGGAGATACGGGTTCATTACTTTTGGGAGGTGTTGTGTCTGCTATTGCTTTGTATTTAAAGATGCCATTGTTATTAATAGTAATTGCGTTAATACCTGTATTGGAAACACTTTCTGTTATGATTCAAGTTGTGTATTTTAAGAAGACAGGAAAGAGATTTTTCAAAATGGCACCATTGCACCATCATTTTGAATTGCAAGGCTGGAAGGAAAGTAAAGTGGTAATTATTTTTAGCTTAGTTACTTTGATTTTATGTGTTATTGGTTTAAAGCTGATATAGAGAATTTATTGTAGCTAACAAAGTTTAATTATAAAGATAGAATAGTAAGAAAAAATAGGAAGGAAAGAGTGTTGAATGGCAAAAGCAAAAAAGAGAAAAGAAAAAAGTTTTTCAAGTTTTTTGAATAATCCAATTGATTTCACTTTATTAATTACCATATTATTGTTGCTTTCAATTGGTCTAGTAATGGTATTATCAGCCAGTTCACCTTCTGCCTTAGCAGAAAGTGGTGATAGTTATTCTTATTTTTCAAAACAATTAATATTTGCTATTTTGGGAATTGTAGCTATGCTATTTATATCAAAAATAGATTATCGTTTTTATCAAAAATTTTATAAACATGCCTGGTGGCTATCTCTAATTTTATTAGCACTTGTATTAATAGTAGGAAGAGAAGTAAATGGTGCGAAAAGATGGATCTATGTAACACAAACCTTGTCTGTGCAACCATCTGAAATAGTAAAACTATTGATGATCTTATTTTACGCAGGAGTGTTAATGAAAAATCGAGATCAATTAGATTCATATAGCAAAGGGTTTATCAAGCATATGTGCTTATTGGCTCCCATTATAGGTTTGTTACTATTACAACCACATTTCAGTGCCTCTATTGTTATCATAGCAATTTGTTCCATTATGATGATTATGGCAGGTTGCAAATTTTTACACTTTGTAGGAACAGGAGCAGTAGTTGGAGTACCTGCTATAGTAGGATTAGTATTATTAGAACCATATCGATTAAAAAGAGTTATTACCTTTTTAGACCCATGGCAGGATGCAACAGGAGATGGGTGGCAAGTAATACAAAGTTTATATGCCATAGGATCGCGGAGGATTATTTGGAGCAGGGTTAGGAGACAGTAAGCAAAAGTTCTTATATATACCAGAGCCACACAATGACTTTATTTTTTCTATCTTAGGAGAAGAACTAGGATTTATAGGATGTGCGATTGTTTTACTATTATTTGCCATTTTTATATGGAGAGGTGTTCTGATAGCTATGAGGGCACCAGACATGTTTGGAAGTTTAGTAGCTATTGGAATAACAGCATTAGTAGCTATCCAAGTAATTATTAACGTAGCGGTTGTAACATCATCTATGCCAGCAACAGGAATGCCATTACCATTCTTTAGTTACCGGCGGAACAGCGTTATTTATTTTACTATGTGAAATGGGAGTCTTGCTCAATATATCCAGAGCAGGCGCAAAATCATAATGTGCCATTGGGGACGGACCTTTTTGGCAATTAATATAATTACTATTATTTAGATTGTATGGTATATAAAAATTTCGTTTCTTACTGGTCAGACCAATCATATAAATATATAGTCATTATTCATTAATTGAAAAGTTAATCTATTTGTTGAATAGGAGTCCTTCCAAATTGTGCGTTACTGTATTTTTATATACCATACAATCTAATAAAAAATAAATGAAAAATTGCCAAAAAGGTCCGTCCCCAATGGCACAGTGGTCATTGCTAAAGCAAAAGGAGAGAAAAATGAGAGTAATTATTGCAGCAGCTGGAACAGCTGGACATATTAATCCTGGAATAGCTATAGCTAATAAGATTAAACAGGAAGAAAGCAATTCAAAAATTGTATTTATAGGAACTACGAGAGGATTAGAAAATGACTTAGTTCCCAAAGCGGGTTATGAATTAAAAACAATCAATGCTTATGGTTTAAGTAAAAAGCTTTCAATCGATAATCTAAAAAAAATGTATAAAACTTTAAAAGGATATGGAGAAGCGAAAAAGATTATACAAGAATTTAAACCAGATATTGTAATTGGTACAGGTGGTTATATATGTGGAGCTACGATTTCGGCAGCACATAGCTTAAAAATACCAACTATGTTACATGAAAGTAATGCTTTTCCTGGAAAAGCTGTAAAGATGTTAGCGAAAAAAACGGATACGATTTTAGTTTCTTTCGAAGATGCGATTCCAAGAATGCCAAAGGCGAGAAATGTAATATATACGGGTACTCCCGTAAAAATAAAGAAACAAACTTATAGTGAACAGGAAAAAAATAGAATTTTAAAAGAAATAGGATTGAATCAAACAAAGCCAATTGTAATCGTATCTGGAGGAAGTCAAGGTGCTCAAAAAATTAATGAAGCAATTGTTGAAATTATTAAAAATAAATGGAATAAAAACTATCAAATGATCTGGGCAGCAGGACCTAAACAATTTGATGGGATTAAAGAAAGTTTAGAAAATTTGTCTATTAATATTAACCATATAGAGGGTATGAAAATTATGCCATATATTTATAATATGGAAGAAATTATGAATGTAGCCGATATGGCAATTGGAAGGGCAGGCGCCATGACAGTAACCGAAATTGCCAATTTAGGGAAACCAGCTATTCTTGTGCCACTTCCTAATGTGAGTCATAATCATCAGTTATACAATGCAAAGGTTTTAGAAAAAATAGGAGCAGCCAAGATTATATTAAATGAAGAATTGACAGGTGAAAAGTTAAATAACCAAATAGAAGAAATTATAACAGATAAATCTACAATGCAAAAGATGGGAGAAAATGCACTTAAAGTTTCCAATCATATGGTAGAAGATAAGATTTATCAGGAAATTAAAAAGTTGGTGAATTGAAAAATAGTGAATGCTTAAGTTTTGCTCCTATTTTATTAGATTAAACTTAGGCATTCACAAAAGGAATAAAAATTAACACGTATAAAAGAAAAGGAATTAGAGAAAATGCTTAAAAATATACAATTTAATAAAATTATATTAGCGTTATTTATTATTGGAATTATGATTATTAGTGGGCTTGGAATTTTCTTCTTGAACTCCCTTCAAGTCTTAGAACAACAAATGCAAGAAGGACAAGTTGTCAATATGCAAAATTTGCAAAATAAGACCATAGGGGTAATAAGCATATCAGGAATCGTATTTGCTATTGTTGGTATTGTTACAGCTATTTGTTTATCTAGGTTTATTATCTATCCCATTAATAAATTGATTAAAAGTGCTGAAAAGATTGCTGAAGAAGATAAAAATGGAAAAAAGGTTCTTAAAAATAAAAATGCACAAGATTTAGAAAATGTGTTAGGTGTCATGACAACAGAATTAAAAGAGAAGCTAAGTGAAGTATCCACACAAAAAAATCAAATTGAAACGATTTTACTTCATATGACAGATGGCATTATAGCTTTTAATATGAAGGGAGAAATCATTTTAATTAATCCAGCAGCGAAAAAATCATTAAGTATTCGACCAGAAGATAATACCTTTGAAGATATTTTTAGAAAATTTCAATTAGACATCAATATGGAAAAAGTAATTTATTTAGAAAATTGGACTTCAACTGAACAAAGAATTCAAGTGGAAGACAAATTTATGAATGTGTTTTTTGCACCATTTAAAAACGAAAGTGATAGACCAGATGGTGTGATAGCTGTGATACAAGATATTACAGAACATGTAAAGTTAGATAGTATGCAAAAAGAATTTGTAGCGGATGTATCCCATGAGTTAAAAACGCCAATTACTTCTATTATGGGATATGCAGATACTTTATTAGAAGGTGAATATGACAAAGAAACACAAGCAAAATTTTTGAATGTAATTGCAGCAGAAGCAAGAAGAATGGCGAAGTTAGTTACAGATTTGCTTACTTTATCAAGATATGATAATAATAACAAGATTGTACAAAAAGAAGCTTTTGATTTAGGCGATTTAGTCAAGAAATGTCAAGATAAATTAGCCATTGAAATTAAAAAGAAAGAGCATAAAGTCAATTGCTTTGTAACGGCTGATGTTCCTCCTGTTTATGCAGATAAATATGATATTGAACGAGTGGTATTAAATATTTTAACCAATAGTATTAAATATACAAAAGATGGTGGCGAAATTAAAATCTATGTAGGGTTTGTGTATAATGATGCCTATATCAAAGTTTTTGATAATGGAATTGGAATCCCTGAAGAAGATTTGAACCGAATTTTTGAAAGATTTTATCGTGTGGACAAGGCTCGTACTAGAGAAATGGGAGGGACTGGTCTTCGGACTTTCGATTGCCAAAGAGATTTTGGATAAGAATGGCGGAAGCATTGATATTAAGAGTGTAGTTGGAGAAGGTACAGAAGTAGTGGTACGAATTCCAACAAAACAATAAAATGTAGCTATTTTCATTGATAAGTAGAAAAAATTGATGTATAATAGTAGAGGATAAAATCAAGTTAATATAGAGGAGAGATTAAATTGAGTGAAAAAGCAAAAGACATATTAGAATGGGTTTATTGTATTGTAATAGCATTAGTATTAGCAATGTTATTTCGTTACTTCATAGGAACTCCTACTATTGTAAAGCAAGTATCGATGTATCCAACCTTAATACAAGATGAAAGATTATGGTTAAACCGTTGGGGAAGAACTACAAAAACATTACCAAAAAGAGGAGAAATCATAACTTTTGAGGAACCAGCTAAAATAACCTATTCTTCTTCTGAAATTGATCCAACCAATCCAGTAGCCCAATATCGAGAAAAGAATGCTTGGCAATGGTTTACAAGTGACTTTTTAGAAATTGGAAAGAGAAGTTATATTAAAAGAGTAATTGCCATACCAGGTGAGCATGTACAAATAAAAGAAGGGAAAGTATATATCAATGGTGAAGTATTGGAAGAACCATACTTACAACCAGGAATTATGACAGATGTTACAGGAGAAGGATTTGATGATTTTGTCGTACCAGAAAATTATGTATTTGCTATGGGCGATAATAGAAATCATAGTACCGATTGTAGAGCATTTGGTTGTATTCCACTAGAAGAAATAGAAAGTACCGTAGCCATTAGAATTTGGCCATTCAATAAGTGGGGAAAGGTGGAATAAAAATTTATCTTTAAATGGTACTTGTTAGATAAAGGAATTTCTACATAAAGGCAAACTTACTTATAATAGGAAGAGGAAAAAGGATGTTTGAAAAGATAATTGGAAATGATGCCATAAAAGAAATGCTAGCTAAATCGATTGAAAATGAAACCATATCACATAGTTATTTATTTGTTGGAATACAAGGCATTGGAAAAAAGTTGTTAGCGAAAGAATTGGCAAAAAATATTTTGTGCATAGGACAAGAAGGTGAGGAGCATTGCAAATCTTGCCTTGAGTTGGAAAGCAGTAATCATCCTGATTTTATGTGTATTGAGCCAGATGGCAATCGTATCAAAATTGATCAAATTCGTTTTTTACAAAAAAAGATACAAGAAAAACCAATTATATCGACTAAAAAAGTCTATATCATTGATGAGGCAGACCAAATGACAACAGAAGCTCAAAATTGTTTATTAAAAACGTTAGAAGAACCGCCAGAATTTGCGACCATTATTTTAATAGGAAGTCAAGAAAATGCGTTCTTACCAACCATAAAATCTAGGTGCATGATACTTCATTTTCAACCCATTGAAGAGGAAAAAATTAAATCATTTATGGAAGCCAATTATGGAATAAGTAATATGACGTCAAATTGTTTGACGATGTTTCAAGGAAGCATAGGGAAAGCAATTAAATTAAAGGATAAACAAGAAGAATACAGTCAGATAGAAACAATGATAGAAAATTTAGATAAAAAAGATTTAATTGAAATGGTACAATTGGCAGAACCATTATATAAAGCGAAAGAAGAGATTGTGGAAATACTAGAATATATAAATATATTATTATTAAATCATGCAAAAGAGAACTATTTATATACAAATTGTATTAAAGTTGTGGAAAATACAAAGAAAAGATTGAAACAGAACGGAAATTATGATATGTGTATAGATAATTTAGTATTTAGTATGTGGGAGGAATTAATTTGAAAGATAATGGTATTTGGCGTTATTAAAAATTCATTTGCTAGCTATCGCATACTGACGCTGTAACAAGCAAAGCTTTAACAGTCTCAGCATAGCCAAATAGTAATTCTTTTTCAAATTACAGGAAGGATGATTATAGTTGAAAAATATAATAGGAGTTAGATTTAAAAAGTTAGGAAAAATATATTTCTTCAATCCAAAAAACTTAAAAATCAGAAAAGGGGATAAAGTCATTGTCGAGACAGCACAAGGAGAAGAATATGGAGAAGTTATGATACCAAATCGTTGGGTAGAAGATGACAAAATTGTAACCCCTCTAAAAAAAGTAGTAAGAATTGCTAATTATAGAGATCACAAACGTTACGAAGAATGTAGAAAAAAAGAAAAAGAAGCATTTGCTATTTGTTTGAAGAAGATAAAAGAACATAAATTAGACATGACTTTAACAGATGTAGAATATAAATTTGATAATAGCAAAGTTTTATTCTATTTTACAGCAGATGGAAGAATTGATTTTAGAGAGTTAGTAAAAGATTTAGCAGCTATTTATAAAACACGTATTGAATTAAGACAAATTGGTGTAAGAGATGAAGTAAAAAGAATTGGTGGAAATGGAATTTGTGGTAGAGAGCTTTGTTGTTGTTCTTTCTTAAGTGATTTTGAAACCGTATCCATTAAAATGGCAAAAGAGCAAAACATGTCATTAAATCCATCTAAAATATCAGGAAATTGTGGTCGATTAATGTGTTGCTTAAAATATGAAAGTGATGTTTATGAAGAAAAGTTGGAGAAAATACCTAACATTGGAGCCATTGTAAAAACCGAAGATGGAGAAGGTGAAGTAGAGGCAATTGAAACGTTAAAGGAAAGAGTTAGAGTTAAGATAAAAGACAGCGAGGGTGATGGCTATTTCTATAAAAGATATGATGCCAAAGATATAATCGTAATTAAGGATGCAGTAGCAGAAAAAATAGATGAAGAAGAGTTAGCACATAAGAAAGAATTAGAAGAATTAGAAAAACTAGAAAATGAGGGATAAGAAAAATTTTTAGTTATTGAATCAATACATATAAATGGATTTTTAATCTTTAGCAGTAGTAGGAGGTGAAAAAGATGGCATATAAAATTACAGATAAATGTATTTCTTGCGGAGCATGTGCAGCAGAATGTCCAGTTGGATGTATCTCACAAGGTGACGAAAGATTTGTAATTGATGAGGCAGCGTGCATTGGTTGTGGTACTTGTGCAGGGGTTTGCCCAGTTGAAGCACCAGTAGAAGAATAATTGATTATTATGTAATAGTTAATGATAGAGAAAAGAGGTTATAGATGTAATCTCTTTTAAATTTGTATAAATGATTTTTTGTTTATGTCATAATTGTATTACAAATTACATAAAATTGCAAATTGTAAATTAATACAAAGAATTTATGGTATAAGTATTCAAAATTCTCTTGCTTTCTGGTATAAATTGAGGTATAACAGATATAATGATAAAAAGATTAAAAAAGGAGAATAGCAAAATGTCAGAAGAGATAGAAAAAGAGCAAGAGCAAAAGGTAGAAATAGAAAAATTAGAACAAGACGTAAAGCCAACTAACAAAAAAATAATTGTTTTCAATTTTATTCTAATATTAGTTATATTTATAGGTTTATTCCTTTATATGGTAAAGGTAGATGGAATTGAAAATATAAAAGAATTATTACATCAAGTGGATTACAAATGGGTATTAGCAGGGATGGTATGTTTAGGAATTCATTGGATTTGTGAAGCTAGCAACCTACATACACCATTAAAAAAGATGTATCCCAATCAGCCATTTAGCAATTCATTTAAAGTATCTATGTTAGGGCAATTATTTAATAATATAACGCCATTTTCTTCTGGAGGTCAACCGATGCAAGCATATGAATTGACGAAAACAGGGAAAAGGGTTAGTGATTCTTTATCTGCTATGGCTATGAAATTTATTATTACACAAACAGCCTTAGTAGTTTCTACTGTAGTAGTGGTATTATTTGAGTTTTCCTTTTTTGCTGATTTAATGCAAAATTATGTATGGATTGCAATTGTAGGATTTATTCTTAATATATTAGCTATTATAGTAGTTATTTTAGCTGGTATAAAAAAGAAAATGATTACATTTTTTACAACGCCAATTATTAAATTGCTTGGTAAAATTCATATATTCAAACATCCTGAAGATACCATTGAAAAATTAGACAAAAGCATTGATCATTTTAGAGAACAATTTTTATTTATGAAATCAGAAAAAAAGATGGTAATAAAAATGTTTATAACTGCAGTAATACAAAGTTTTGCTTATTATTCTATTACCTATATGATCTATCGTGCCTTTGGAAATACAGGAATTACCTTCTGGCAAATTATACCGACACAAGCTTTTTTACTATTAATTATGACATTTATTCCAACACCAGGTTCAGGACTTGGAGCAGAAGGAGGATTTTATTTACTATTTAGTTCTATTTTTCAACAAGGAACTATTAACATGTCAATTTTATTTTGGAGAGTATATACTTTTTATTTACCAATTATAGTTGGAGCATTCTTCTTAATACCAATTAGGAAAAGAATCAAAAAAGATTCTAAAATATAAATAAAAAAAGGGATGAGAAAATGGAAACATTGATAGTTGCTGGAGGAGAGATTGAAAAAAAGGATTTAGCCACATATTATAAAAATAATAGTACTAGAATAAATATAATTGCTGTTGATAGAGGATTAGAAGTATTATATCAATTGAATCTAATACCAAATCATGTAGTAGGAGACTTTGATTCTGTCCCTGATAAAATATTACAAGATTATCAAGATAATCCACAAGTTATATTTCATCAATATAATGCAGAAAAAGATAATACAGATACCGATATTGCCATTCAATTAGCCATTCAGTTAAAGAGCTCCAAAATTACTATTATGGGAGCTCTTGGGAAGAGAATGGATCATGCAATGGCTAATATTCATATTTTGAAATATGCCTTAGAAGCTAAAATTCCATGTCAAATATTAGATAGGTATAATAAGATTTATTTAATAGACAAACATTATACTTTATATAAAAATAAAACTTATGGAAAATATATTTCTTTTATTCCATTGACTACTACAGTAGAAGGAATTACATTAAATGGTTTTAAATATCCATTAAGTGATGCTTCTTTATCAATTGGATTAAGTTTAGGTATTAGCAATGAAATAGTAGAGGAATTTGCTACCATTGAAGTAAAAAAAGGTATTTTAGTTACTATTGAAAGTAAAGATTGAAAACATAGTTAGAAATGTAAAAAGTATTGACAAAAGTATAAAAAAATATTATAATCAATATACTAAAAAGAGATTGAAAAAAATCTTGGTGTGCTGACACTAAAAATCCGATAGTTTAATGTAAGACTTGTGGGCTTACAGTTGGTAGGCAACGGAAAAACCTAATAGTTTAATGTAAGACTTGTGGACTTACAGTTGGCGGACAACGGAAAAATCAGTATAGGGGGAAAACAAAAATTAAAGTTTGTTTTCTCTCTTTATTTTTAGAAAGAAGGTGGGTATATAGAGAAAAAGGAAATAATAGAAAAAGTAGTTGAATGTGCAAAAAAATATGACAAGAATTTGAATAACAAAAATATTATGTTTGTTTATTTAGAAAATCAAAGAATCAAAAAATTTGAAACTAAATTTACCAAAGTGAACTTTTTACATTTGACAGGTATAAAATTAGTAGATAAGAGAACTAATGCAAAATTCTTCTATAATAAATGTATAGCAAATAGAATTAAAGAAGATGAAATAGAAGAAAGAGAAGATGGAAATACTAGAAATAAATTATCTGTATTAAACAATTTAATGTATATACATAAAAATGCTAGAATCATAGGAGACTTTAATCAAAATAGAATTTTTTTATATTCTGACAAAATCATAGGAAGCATATCAGCATGTTTAGGTTTTATATCAAATGGAAATTATTATATCTGTAATACTTCTTTGAAAGAAGACATTAGAAAAATAACTTGTAATCGTGCAAAAATAGTTTCTATCGCTTGTAAACCAATTCAAGATTTAAAATATAATAAAATTACTTATATAGACGAAAAATATAGGGATAAAATTTTTTTAGATACAGAAATTACTGAAAAAATAAAAGATAATTTATAAATTAAAAATCTCTTTTTAGAAAAAAAGTTGCAAATGGTATACCAAATGCAACTTTTTATTGTTCTTATTATGATTGTTCTTTATTTGTGCTCTCTTCTAAATCTAAAAGTTCTTGCCACCTAGCGTCTACTTCTTTTTGGAATTCTTCAATCATCCATTCATTACCAGGTTTAAACATATGTTTAAATCTTTTTTGTGGTTTTAAGAATTCTTCAATTGGTAATTTTTTAGCAGGTTTATAATTAATTTTATATTTTCCATCGATTACTTCATATAAAGGCCAGTAGCAAGTTTCAACAGCTAGTTTGTTGATTTGCATTAATTGATCGGTTGGATAACCCCAACCTCTAGGACATGGTGCCATTACATTTAAAAAGGCTGGCCCTTCCGTATAAATAGCTTTTTCTGCTTTTTCATATAAATCTTTGAAATTCATATAACCAAGAGTTTGAGCAACATAAGGAAGATGATGTCCTACCATGATTTTTGCTAAATCTTTTCTGGATTGCATTTTTCCTGGTATTACGTTTCCAGCTGGAGAAGTCGTGGTATCTGCAAATTTTGGGGTAGCAGAAGAACGTTGAATTCCTGTATTCATGTAAGCGCCATTATCGTAACAAACATAAACCATGTCATGCCCACGCTCCATAGCTCCTGATAGGCTTTGGATTCCAATGTCATAAGTTCCACCATCTCCACCAAAGGCAATAAATTTAGTATTACCTTCTGGCAGTTTTCCTTGTTTTTTCATAGATTGATAGGCCGCTTCTGCTCCTGCTAAAGTTGCACCTGCACATTCAAAAGCCGTATGAATAAAAGAATCGGTCCAAGCGGTATAGGGATAGATGAAAGTAGAAACTTCCATACATCCGGGTAGCTCCAGCTACAACAGCATGATCTTCTGGTTTTAAGGCTCTCATAATATGTCTTGCGATTGGTGGCGCACCACAACCAGCACACATTCTATGCCCAGCTGTAAATCTTGAAGGTTTATTGGCAACTACTTCTTTTAAGTTATAAGCCATTATTTGTCACCTTCCTTTCTTAATCCTAAATAACGATAAGGATTGTCAATTTTATTTGTTTTTATAATTTCTAATAAGTCCGTATAAACAGATTCAATGTCATCAGCTTTGGTATCTCTACCACCAATACCATACACATAATTAACAGCTGGTACATGGATATGATTAACATACATAGCGGAAGTTACGTCTTCAAATAAAGCACCTCCAGCAGCATTTAGAGAATCTGCTCTATCTAAAATAGCGATTGCTTTTACATGCGATAAAGCTTTGGCTACTTCTTCGACAGGGAATGGTCTAAATACACGAATTTTTAGAAGTCCTGCTTTGATTCCTTTGGCTCTTAAGTTATCAATTACATATTTGGTAGTTCCAGCAGTCGAGTTCATACATACAATAGCTATTTCGGCATCTTCTAATTGATATTCTTCAAATAAACCATAGCTTCTACCTGTCATTTTTTCAAAGTCTTTGGAAACCTCTAAAATAATTTGTTTAGCATTTTTCATGGCTTCTGCTTGTTGTGCTTTGTGTTCAAATAGATATGCTTGTAAGTCTAAGGGACCAACCGCAATTGGTTCTTGTTTGTTTAGTAAGTAATGATCCGGTTTATATTCTCCTACAAATTGTTTTACTTTTTCATCTTCTACTAATTCAATATTTTCAATGGCATGGGATGTGATAAATCCATCTTGACATATCATCAAAGGTAGTCTAACGTCGTTATGTTCTGCAATTCTATGTGCCATTAAGGTATTGTCATAAGCTTCTTGGTTATTTTCAGAAAATAGCATGATCCAACCACTATCACGAGCTCCCATTGCATCAGAATGGTCACAGTGAATGTTTAGTGGACCAGATACCGCTCTATTTACTAAAGATAAAACGATTGGTAGTCGTAGACTAGAAGCAATGTAAATCATTTCCCACATAAGGGATAGTCCATTAGCAGAAGTTGCTGTCATAGCTCTTGCTCCTGCTGCTTCTGCTCCAATACAAGCTGACATGGCACTATGTTCACTTTCTACGGCAACAAATTCAGTATCAACGGTTCCGTTTGCTACAAATGTTGAAAAATATTGTGGTATTTCAGTAGATGGGGTAATGGGAAAAGCGGCTACCACATCTGGATTGATTTGTTTCATGGCGGTTGCTGCTGCTTCATTACCACTTAATCTTTCTCTTATACTCATTTTAAATCTCCTTTCTTCTTTTTCAAATTTATCCTTCTTCTTTCATTTCAATTGCATTAAAAGGACAAACTTTGGCACAAACGCCACATCCTTTGCAATAATCGTAATTGAAATTTTCTCTTAACATTTCTTTGTTAACAGGAATGGCATCTTCTGGGCAAACAGGAAAACAAAGCCCACATTGTTTACATTTATCGCTTAAGAAAACAGGGCGAATACTTCTCCAATCTCCTGTTTTAAATTCTTTTGCATTTCCAGAAGTGTAAATATCACCACCTGGCGTTAGTTTCTCCATAGGTGTATTATTATTAATTTCTGTCATATCTTTTTTACCTCCTTTAATGCTAATTCTAAGGCTTTCATATTGCCGTCAATGACTTCTGGCTTTTTGGCGAATTTATGCTTAAATGAGCCTTTCATATCTTCTAATAAAGCTTCGTCAGTCATAACGCCACTTACCTTTACAATGGCAGCAAGCATTGGTGTATTTGGAAAATATCTTCCTAAAGCTTCTTCGGATATTTTTCGAGCATCTATTGTATAGATGGCTCCTTTGTATCCTTTTAATGCTGTTTTTAAGTAATCTTCGGATTTGGTTGTATTAATAACAATAGCTCCAGTTTCTTTTAATCCTGCTGTTACATCAACAGATTCTAATAGGGTATCGTCAACAACAACAACATAGTCTGGTTCATAAATGTTACTATGAATGGTGATAGGGTTACTGCTAATGCGATTGTAAGCTGTGATTGGTGCTCCCATTCTTTCTGGTCCATATTCTGGAAAACCTTGAATGTATTTTCCAGTATTAAAGGCTGCATCGGCCAGTAATAAAGATGCTGTTTTGGCACCTTGACCACCTCTACCATGCCATCTGATTTCTATTAAGTTGTCCATGTTTATTAGCCTCCTTTTATTTCGATTTTATGGCTTTAGTATATGCCTAATTATTGTCGATGTCAAGAAAAAACGGTCGATTTGAACAAGGATTCATAATTCAATAAAAAAATACAAATTTAAAGCAAACAAACCTTTACAAATCCAATATTTTTGATATAATAATAAAGAAATAAAAAAGAAAGGGGAAATCAAAATGAAAAAAGGGTTAATCATTGGAATTATTATAGCAGTCATTGTATTAGTAGCAGTGTTAGCAGGAGGATATTTATTTGTAAATGATACGAAACAAAAAGCTAAAATATTAGAAACATTTGCAGAAATAGAAGAAATAACAAAATCCGGCAACTTTAACATGGAACAATTAAACGAAAAAACAAGAACCATTGTATCAAGTGGTAAATATGCAAAAGTAGAAAAAGCAGCTAAAAACTATGCATCTGATTTATTTGGCAAAGCTTTTGAAATAAAATCCATGTTAGAAGACGAAAAAATGGCACAACTTTTAACAGCCAGCAACTATGCAGAAGATGGACCAGAATTTGTAGAATCTAAGAAATACATCAGTGAAACAAAACAAAAATTAGAACAAGGTAAAACAGAAATGTTAGGTTATATCGAAGAAGGTAAAATCAATTCTTACATAGAAGCAGAAACAACAGATGGATATTGTATTGAATTATATCAACAATTACTTTCAGAAGACATTGAAATGTCAGACGCAGAAAAAAAGGAATTTGAAACATCCATTGACAAAGTGATTTCTATGTTACAAATTGAAGAAGAGGTACTTAATTTCTTAACAGAAAACAAAGGGAAATGGGAAATAGAAGGAGAGCAAGTTTTATTTAATTCAAACAGTTTAGTAATACAATATAATGGGTTTTTAACAAAATTAAGAATATTATAGGAAAAAATTAGGAATACTTAAATACAAAGAAATAAGTTTGAAAAATAATGAAGAACCAATAGTTATTTTTCAAACTTACTTTATCTTAGGAAGAGAGGAATGGAGCAAGAAATGAAAGATACAACCGTAACAGAGGATATTATTTATATTGGAGCAGATGATAAAGACATTCGATTATTTGAGGGACAATATGAAGTACCAAATGGAATGGCATATAATTCTTATTTAATCAAAGATGACAAAAACGTAGTATTTGATACCATTGATAAAAATGTTACTAAGGTATGGCTAGAGAACTTAGAAAAAGCATTAAACGGAGAAACCGTAGATTATCTAATAGTATCGCATTTAGAACCAGACCATGCCTATAACATTGGATTGTTAGTCCAAAAGTATCCAGACATGAAAATTATAGGAAATGCCATGACATTTACGATGTTACCTAACTTTTTTGATATGGATTTAGCAGACAAGAAAATAGTAGTAAAAGAAGGAGATACTTTAAATATTGGAAAGCATACCTTACAATTCTTTATGGCACCTATGGTACATTGGCCAGAAGTCATGGTAACTTATGAACAAGCAGAAAAAATATTATTTACAGCAGATGGATTTGGAAAATTTGGAACACTAGATACACAAGAAGATTGGGATTGTGAAGCTCGTAGATATTATTTTGGAATTGTAGGAAAATACGGAGCACAAGTTCAAGCTTTATTAAAAAAAGTGGCTACTTTAGATATTAAAATGATTTGTCCATTACATGGTCCCATTTTAAAAGAAAACTTAAATCATTACATCGAAAAATATAACATATGGAGTAGTTATCAACCAGAAGATGATGGTGTATTGATAGCATGTGCATCTATTTATGGAAATACTTTGCTAGCAGCCCAAAAGCTAAAAGAGATTTTAGAAGAAAAGGGAGCTAAAAAAGTGGTTTTATCTGATTTAGTAAGAGAAGATATGGCAGAAGTAGTAGAAGATGCTTTTCGTTATGACAAAATAATTTTAGCAGCTTCTAGTTATAATGCGGGAGTATTTGTACCAATGCAACAGTTTTTACACAAATTAAAAGAAAGAAATTATCAAAATAGAAAAATAGGAATTATGGAAAATGGTTCTTGGGCACCATCTGCAGGAAAAACAATAAAAAATATGTTACAAGAAATGAAAGATATTACAATTGTAGAACCATCTATTACAATTCAGTCAACTATGAAACAAGAAAACATAGAACAAATGAAAAAATTAGCAGAAAGTATGATATAGGAGGTGAATAGTATGAAATATAAGTGTACAGTATGTGGTTATATTTATGATGATGAAAAAGAAAGCGTGAAGTTTGAAGATTTACCAGATGATTGGACATGCCCTTTATGCGGCGTTAGCAAAGATTTATTTGAAAAGGTAGAAGAATAAATTAAGACAATAAGATAAATTTATGTAGAAAGATCATACAATTGATATTAAAAAGTAGTAAACACAAAGGATTACTACTTTTTTTCTTCTTTATCTTCTGTTTTTTTTGAGACTTTTTTGTTTTCTTTAGGAATGACAATACAGGTTGGTTTTTCTTTAGCAGATTTAGGCTTTGCGGCGTTTAAGTGGTCATATACTGGTGAGATGTTTAAATCAGAACCATCACCAGAAACTACTTCTAAATTCTTTTTTTCGCCCATAAGAGTTCCTCCCTTTATTTTCAATTTTATACATAGTATCATATTCTATTTAAAAGTGCAAGTAAATAAAAATTCAAGTTTTGGTCTTTTCGCAAAAGTCAGCTTCCACCTGTTGGCATAAAATATGGTTATTTTGAATAAATGATGAATGCGACCAGAATAAGATTAGGAATTCTTTATAATTTTACGGTAAGAGTTCAAGCTTGTCTTGGAAAGGACCCGTAAAATTATATTAGAATTCCTTGAATTATGAAGGAAGCCGAAGAATTTATGAAAAATAACCATATTTTATGCCAACAGGTGGAAGCTAACCTTATGTAGAAAACGTAGACTTAGAAATAAAAAATGTTGACAGAATAAGCATTTCATGGCATAATATACAGTATAATTAATAAACTAAATAATATAAAATAATAAAGTAGAGAAAGAGAAAAAAATGGAAATCAATAAAATAAAATCAATTTTAGAAGCCATCCTTTTTGCTGCTGGAAGACCAGTATCACAGAAAGAATTAATTTTAAGTTTAGAAATTCCGGAAGAAGATATTGAAAATATCATAGGGAAGATGCAAGAAGAATATCAGCAAGAAGCAAGAGGGATTGAAATTATAAAAATAAATAACAATTATCAATTATGTACCAAAAAAGACTTACATGATTTTATCTATCCTGTGTTAGATAAAAGGAATAAGCCCAATTTGTCGAGTGCCGCTTTAGAAACTTTGGCAATTATTGCCTATAATCCTAAAATCAGTAGAGCAGAAATAGAAGCCATTCGTGGCGTATCAGCGGATGCTTGCGTGTATAAATTATTAGAATATGGATTAATCGAAGAAAGTGGAAAAATTGATTTACCAGGTAAACCAATGTCATATCAAACAACCAATGATTTTTTAAGGATGTTTGGATATGCTTCGTTAGAAGATTTACCAGAATTACCAAGATATAAATTAGATGAAAATAAACAAATTGTAATAGATGAATTAGTAGAAGAAGACGAAGAAAAAGAAGAAGGAAAAACGGAGGCTCCCATGCCCGAAAGGGAAGAAGTAAATGAGGTATAAATTTTATATAAAAATAATAAGAAATGGGAGAAGATTAAAATGAGTAATAAAAAGGAATTTGTAAAAGATATAACCAATATTGATGAAGATTTTGCACAATGGTACACAGACATCGTATTAAAAGCAGAATTAGCAGATTATACAACTGTTAAAGGATTTATTTCCATTCGACCATATGGGTATGAAATTTGGGAACATATACAAAATTATGCCGATAAGAAATTTAAAGAACATGGCGTAAAAAATGTATCTATGCCAGTTCTTATTCCAGAAAATCTATTAAATAAAGAAAAAGACCATGTAGAAGGGTTTGCACCAGAAGTAGCATGGGTTACGATGGGTGGAGGAGAAGAACTAGAAGAAAGACTATGTGTAAGACCAACTTCTGAAACTATTTTTTCAACGATGTATTCAAAATGGTTAAGTTCATGGCGAGATTTACCATTTTTATATAACCAATGGTGTAGTGTTTTAAGATGGGAAAAAGAAACCAGACCATTTTTGCGTTCCAGAGAATTTTTATGGCAAGAAGGGCATACCATTCATGAAACAGCGGAAGAAGCACAAAAATTCACATTAGCCATGTTAGATGTGTACGCAGATGTCATTGAAAATTTATTAGCGATTCCTGTATTAAAAGGACAAAAAACGAAAAAAGAGCAATTTGCTGGGGCAGAGGCAACCTATACAGTAGAGACGTTAATGCACGATGGTAGAGCTTTACAAGGAGGAACTTCACACTACTTTGGACAAAACTTCACCAAACCATTTGATGTAAAATTCCAAAATAAAAATGGAGAACAAGAATATGCTTATCAAACATCATGGGGAATTAGTACCAGACTAATTGGAGCCGTTATTATGGCACATGGAGATAATAGAGGATTAAAATTACCACCATATGTAGCACCAATCCAAGTCGTAATCGTACCAATTGCACAACAAAAAGAGGGCGTATTAGAAACGGCAGAAAAATTAAAATCAACTTTATCAGAAAAGTTTAGAGTAGAATTGGATGCTAGAGATAACTATACAGTAGGTTATAAATTTAATGATTGGGAAATGAAAGGAGTACCAATTAGAGTTGAAATGGGGCCAAAAGAAATAGAAAGAGGAGAAGTAGTTGTAACAAGACGTGACACATTAGAAAAAATGCCAATTAAAATAACAGAATTAGAAGCTAAGTTAGAAAATTTGATGAGAGAAATCCATCAATCTATGTTCGAAGCTTGTAAAAAAAGAAGAGATGAGAAAACAACAATAGCTTATAACATGGAGGAATTAGAAAAGAACTTAAACAATAATCAAGGATATGTAAAAACCATGTGGTGTGGTGCTAAAGAATGTGAAGACAAGGTAAAAGAGATAACAGGAGCGCCATCTAGATGTATGCCTTTTGAACAAGAGCACTTGTCAGATACTTGTGTATGTTGTGGTAAAAAAGCAGATAAAATGGTAGTTTGGGGAAGACAATATTAGTCTTCCTTTTTTTATATTGTAGGAAATTTCTCCTAGTAGGAGAAATTTCTGTACAAGATAATTATGGCGAGCCTTAGATTTTCTTAAAATTTGCATTTGTTAGAAAATCTTAGGATCGTTTTTTTATTTGCTTTTTCACCAAAAAGACACAAAGAAAATATAAACCGATAACAATAAAACGATAATATCAGCATATATTAAATAGAGAGCTATATTCTTATGATAACATCATAGGTTAAAAGAGAGGAGTACATAGTTAAATGAAACCAAAAAAGAAAAAAGTAAATGAATTAATAAAAATAGAAAATTTTATGAATTATAATCAAGCCATAAAAATAGAAGACGAAACCTTCCAAAAATTAATGTTTATCTATTCCGTTGCTATTAGAGAATTAGAAACTAAAATAGAGATTTTAAAAGATGAATTTAAAATATTTTATGATTATGAATTAATGGATTATATTGATACTAGAATCAAAACGGCAGAAAGTATTATGCAAAAAATGCAAAAGAGGGATATACCGCTTACGTATCGACACATGATCGAGAATATTAATGATATTGCAGGAATTAGAATTATATGTCCTTTAAAAAAAGACATTTTTTCCATTAAGGATTTAATTCAAAAACTACCAGGCGTTAATATTTTAAAGGAAAAAGATTATATTACCCATCCTAAAAAAAGTGGATATTCTAGTTATCATTTAATTGTAGAAGTACCAGTTACTTTATCCCACCAAAATATGTATGTGAAAGTAGAAATTCAAATTAGGACCATTGCTATGGATTTTTGGTCTACCCTAGAGCATAAAGTGAAATATAAATCTGATTTAAAATTAAGCTCAAAGGAATCAAAAGAATGGGTGAATTGTGCTAAAATAATAAATAAATTAGATCAAAAAATGATGTTATTAAATAATTAAGAATTAAAAATGCTATTTGCATAAAGCATTATAGCTATTTTAATGTTGACTTGACATAATTTTTAAAATGTTATATATTATATTACAGTAAACCATAAGGAGGAAAAAGTATATGAGTAGCCAAGCAGATTTTAAGAAACTATTATCGGGAATCAGAAATTTAAAAGATAATGAATTACATCAGTTGCAAGAAGCAGTAAGCGACGAAATGAAACAACGGAACAAGCCCAAAAGTGTTGAAGAAATGATTGAGAGAACGATTGAAGAAAACTGTTGTGAAAAAGTATTTCGTTGCAGACAGAATATTAACGATGAGGAGAGATTAATGAAATCTGACATTAATCCATTATATATAGAAGAAATCAAAAGAATAGTGGAAGAGAATGATACTTTCCAGTATAAAGGAGAAGTGTGGAATATTGAAAAAATAGAAAGCCACTCTTATTCTAGTACTTATTTAAGTCCAAGAATCTTAGATACAGTAAGGTTTTATGTAAAAAAATGTAAGATTTCAGAATAATAGTCTTCTATTCAAATGGCAAAAAGGGGATTGCATTGCAATCCCCTTAATTTTTTTAAAAAATAAGAAGGATTTATGTAAAATGCGTCGAATAATATAACTATGTAGAATTATTTAAGGAATAATATACAAATTTAGATTTTCTACGTCAAGTGCCAAAGTACTTTTCCAAAACAAAAACAAAGAAAGAGAGGAAAAAATGCAACGTTATAGTGATGAAATCATAGATGAAGTAAGACAAACGAATGATATTGTAGATATCATATCACAATATGTGCATTTAAAAAGAAGTGGTAGAAATTTTTTTGGGCTATGTCCATTTCATAATGAAAAATCGCCATCTTTTTCCGTATCACCAGACAAGCAAATATTTCATTGTTTTGGGTGTGGCGTAGGAGGAAACGTATTTACCTTTTTAACCAAAATAGAAGGAATTAACTTTGTAGAAGCAGTACAAACATTAGCAGAAAGATCTAACATACAATTACCAACATTAGAAAGTAATGGCGATTCAGCGAAGGAACTATTAAAAGCAAAAGTTTATAAAGTAAATGAATTTACCGCCAATTACTATCACAAAAACTTATACAAACCAGAGTCAAAAGTGGCACAGGAATATATAAAAACAAGAAAATTAACCAATGAAACTTTAGAATCATTCCAGATTGGATTTTCAGGAAAATTTGATGAACTATATCAAGAATTAAAAAAACAAGGATTTGAAGAAACAGAAATTTTAGAATCGGGATTAGTCAATCGAAACGATAAAGGACAATACATAGATAGATACAGAAACAGACTCATGTTTCCCATTTGTGATGCAAGAGGAAGAGTAATTGCATTTGGTGGAAGAGTACTAGATGACTCCAAACCCAAATATATCAATTCACCTGAAAATGTTGTTTACAGTAAGGGAAGAAACTTATTTGGACTAAATGTCGCCAAAAAAGGAGATATCAAGCAAATACTAATTGTGGAAGGATATATGGATGTTATATCTCTTCATCAAAGAGGTATTACCAATGTAGTAGCACCATTGGGAACAGCATTAACCCAGCAACAAGGATGGTTACTTCGAAAAAGTTCAGAAAAAATCATTTTAAGTTTTGATTCCGATGAAGCAGGTCTTACGGCTAAATTAAGAGCGTTGGACATTTTACAAGATATGGGATGTGACATTAGAGTTTTACAAATGGATGGAGCAAAAGATCCAGATGAATATATCATTAAATATGGAAATGCTAGATTTCATAATTTAGTAGAAAAGGCACTTTCTGTCATTGAGTTCAAAGTAAAAGTATTAAAGCAAAACTTAAATCTAGAAGTTATTAATGATAAAATCAAGTTTTTAAATGAAATAGCTAAACTAATTGCTAAAGTGGATAACAATATAGAAAAAGAAATATATATTGAGAAAATTGCTAAAGAATATAACATATCCAAAGAGGCTATTTATGCAGAAGTTAACAAGTTAGCTTATGCAGGAAATAAAAGTGAGAAAGTGTTAGAAAGAACGAAGCCAGTAATGATGCATAAGAAAGTGGAAGAAAAGGAAATTCCGCCAACCATTAAAAAACGCGAAAACACAGTAATATCTATTCTATTAACAGGTGATATTAATATTTTTCAAGTGTTGAGACAAAATATACAAGTAGAAGATTTCAAGGATAAAATAAATCAAAAAATTGCTCAGAAGTTGTATGAAGAATTTGAAAAAGGAAATAGTAATATAAATGGCATAATAGATATGCTAGGAGAAGAAGAACAAAGTCATATTACAGAAATTATGGCAGATGATTATGAAATCGATGATATAGAAAAAGCAATCGATGATATTATGCATGGTTATGAAAAGGACAAGTTAACAAATCGAAAGTTTGAGATATTAGAATTATTAGAAGAAGAGATAGAAGAAGACCAGAAAAAGGCATTAGAAAAAGAATTAAGAGAGACGATTAATCGTTTAGCAAAAATGAAATAAAGATAAATAAAACACTTTATTTGAATTGTGTTTTGAGAGGGAAAGGAGTACAAAATGGCAAAAAAAGAAGAATTAGAAAAAAAAGAAAAAGTAAAAGATACATCCAAAGAGTCAAAAATAAAAAAGAAGGAAACTAAGAAAACAGTTGCTGACAAAAAAGTAGAAGAGAAAAAGGAAACGAAGAAAAAAGATGCCGTAAAACCAAAAGATAGCACGAAAAAGAAAAGTGACAAAAAAGAAGAGACAAAGGAGCAAAAACGAAAAACGGAAAAAAATAAAGAAGAAAAAACAGAAAAGATTGAAGCAGCAAGAAAACAAGCCAAAAAGAAATTAGAAGATAAAAAAGAAGCGGAAAAAAAATCGAACAGCAACCAAAAAGAAGAAGCAATAGAAGGACCAGCAAAAGAAACAGACAATAAAATAAAAGAAGAAAAAGTAAATAGTATTTTGAAAAAAGCAAAAGAAAAAGGTCAAATAACATATGGAGATTTAGCAACAGAATTAGATGACGTAAATCCAGAACAGATTGACCAAGTTTTTGATGCTTTTGAAGAATTAGGAGTCGATTTATTATCCGATGATTTAGAAGAAGAACCAGATATTGAGGACTTAAAAGAAGTAGAAGAATTAAAATTAGATGAAATAACAGATACCAGTTACGAGGGAATTAATGTCGATGATCCTGTTAGAATGTATCTAAGAGAAATTGGAAGAATACAGCTTTTAACATTTGAACAAGAATTAGAATTAGCAAAAAGAATTTTAGACGGAGACGAAGAAGCAAAACAGGAACTAGCAGAATCTAACCTAAGATTAGTAGTAAGTATTGCTAAAAAATATGTGGGAAGAGGAATGTTATTTTTAGACTTAATTCAAGAAGGAAATATGGGATTAATCAAAGCGGTTGAAAAATTTGATTACACAAAAGGTTTTAAATTTAGTACGTATGCGACTTGGTGGATTAGACAAGCCATTACAAGAGCCATTGCCGATCAAGCAAGAACGATAAGAATACCAGTACACATGGTAGAGACGATTAATAAATTAATTCGAACCTCAAGACACTTATTACAACAAATGGGAAGAGAACCAACCCCAGATGAAATCGCAGAAGAGATGGAAATTCCTGTTGAAAAAGTAATGGAAATTCAAAAAATAGCACAAGATCCAGTATCTTTAGAAACTCCAATTGGAGAAGAAGACGATAGCCATTTAGGAGATTTTATACAAGATGATGATAGTCCAGCACCTCATGATTCAGCAGCTTATACCTTATTAAAAGAACAGTTAGAAGATGTTATGAATACTTTAACACCAAGAGAAGCAAAAGTATTAAAACTAAGATTTGGTTTGGAAGATGGAAAAGCTAGAACCTTAGAAGAGGTTGGCCGTGAGTTTGAAGTTACTCGTGAGAGAATTAGACAAATTGAAGCCAAAGCTTTAAGAAAGTTAAGACATCCTAGTAGAAGTAAGAAGTTGCGTGACTACATGGGATAAAATTGGAAAAATAAGTTTATTTCTCTAGAATATTAAAAAATGTTGGATAGTAAGACACTTCGATTTCAATTAGATGGAGGATAAAGATGGAGCAGATTACGAATTTTATAGAAAATATTACAACAGCACAACTAATGGATATAGTAATAGCAGTAGGAATTGTTCTATTTTTTAGAATTTTTAGTGGAATCCTATCATATATCATTATTAGAATGTTTAAAATAAAAGAGAAAAAAGCAAAAAATATAAAAGAGAGTGCTTTTTATAGTCCACTCAAAATATTTTTTATCATATTAGGATTTTATTTAGCAGTTGTATTTTTAAAGGCACCATTAGGCTTGACAGATGATATTATGATAATTGCCTATAAAGCATTTATTATCATTAGTACCATTGCCTTTGCAAGAGGGTTAGCAACTAGCTTTACGCCAAAATCTTCTTTCTATAAAAAGATAAAAGAAAAGACAAGCAAAGATGTAGAAGATTCTATGTTTGATTTTGTACTAAAAATCATTCGAGCAATCATTTACATGATAGCAGGTTTTATAGTAATAACGGCATTAGGTGTGAATTTAAATGGATTAGTAGCAGGATTAGGAATAGGGGGTATCATTTTTACATTAGCAGCACAAGACACAGCAAAAAATCTATTTGCAGGGGTAATTGTTTTTTTAGATAAACCTTTTATTGTGGGAGATTGGATTCAAGTTGAAAATTTCGAAGGAACAGTAGAAGATCTCACTTTTAGAAGTACAAGAGTAAGAACTTTTGAAAATTCGATTGTTAATATCCCAAATGCTATCATAGCCAATGCTTCCATTATTAATTGGAGTAAAATGGAGAAAAGAAGATATCGTACGAATTTATGTATAGAATTAGATACACCTTTAGAAAAACTAGAAAAATTTCAAACAAGAGTACAAGAAATGTTGCAAGCTAGAGATGCTATTTATGGTGATTCTATTATTGTCAAATTTGATACCATTACAGATAATGGACTTAATGTCTTAATTTGCAGTTATACCGATTCGATTGATTATAATAGTTACATAGCAGAAAGAGAAGATATTAATTATAAAATAATGAAAATCTTGAGAGAAGAAAAGATAGAACTTGCTTATGATACTAAGACAGTTCTTATGAAAAACTAAAATTTAGGCATATAGTGTTATACATTATATGCCTCGTTTGTGAGCCAATTTTTTATAATAAGATATGCTATCAATCTTGTTAAGTTAGATGATATATATTATTTTTTTACACTTTGTGTGTCGCAACCTCCAAATTAAAGGAAAATTGGTCGGTTGCTCCAATCGCACTCACTTTGTTCGTTTGGTCGCTTACGCAGTGTTTTAAAAATAATATATATCATCTAACTTAACAAGATTGATAAAATACTAATATTAATTTATTTTCACAATATAGACACAAAAAGTTCTTATAATAGAAGATATAGAAAAAGGATAAGGTTGAAGAATAATTACAATTTTAATTTTTTGAATCAAATTTTAGGAAGGAAGAAATAAGAAATGCCAAATAATTGTATTTTAGTGGTAGATGATGAGCAAAGAATGAGAAAATTGATCAAAGACTTTTTAAAAGCAAAAGGCTATAGTATTTTAGAAGCAGAAGATGGAGAAGAAGCATTAGAAGTATTTGAAGAAAACAAAAATAAAATAGAATTAATTTTATTAGATGTTATGATGCCAAAATTAGATGGTTGGTCTGTGCTTCGTCAAATTAGACAGGAATCTAAAATTCCTATTGTCATGTTGACAGCAAGAGGAGAAGAACAAGACGAGTTATTTGGATTTGAATTGGGTGTAGATGAATACATAGCAAAACCTTTTAGTCCTAAAATATTAGTGGCAAGGGTAGAAGCTATTTTAAAAAGAACCACAAAAGATACCACAGAGATAAAAGATTATGCGGGTATTGAAATTGATAAAGAAGGTAGAACGGTAAAAGTCGATGGAAAAGCAATTGAACTTAGTTTACGAGAATATGAGCTTTTAATTTATTTAATTGAAAACGAAAATATTGCTTTGTCAAGAGATAAAATTTTAAATAATGTATGGAATTATGATTATTATGGCGATTCCAGAACCATTGATAGTCATATCAAAAAGATTCGACATAAGTTAGGAAAAAGGGGAAAATATATTAAAACAATGAGAGGAATTGGCTATAAGTTTGAAGTCAAATAGCCATTTTTAGTTAGTAAAAAGAGAGGAAGAAAATGAGGAAATTAAAAAATGCTTTAAAATCGGTAAGAATAAAGCTTTTTATAACATTATCATTTGTTATTTTATTAATTATTGCATTTCTTATCTTAGTAAATAATTTTGTTTTTGGACAGTTTTATATTTATAGTAAAACAAAAGCTTTAAAATCAGTTTATGAAGTGGTTAACAACTATTATACAAATTCTCAAGATATAGATTTAGAAATACAATTAGAAAGAATAGCTATTAATAATAACTTTGATATTTTAATTAAAAATGATCAAAATGTAAATGTATATACTTCTAATAAAGACTTTTTTTCTACTTTAGGTCAGATGAATGAAATGACAAGTCGATTTAATGCTAATTTAGGCGAAATGATAGAAAAGGAAGAAGACTTTACCATTAAGAAGATAAAAGATAATAAAAATGATATTACCTATATTTTATTATCTGCTACCTTAGATAATGGTTATTTGTTATATATTAGAATACCCATTACCTCCATACAAGAAAGCGTAAAAATATCTAACAACTTTTTATATTTAATGGCGGGTTTTGCGATTTTAATTGCAGCAGTGATTGTATCTTATGTATCCAGAAAATTTGGGGATCCCATTACAGAATTAAATGATATCGCTAGAAAAATGTCTAATTTGGATTTCAGCCATAAATATAGAATTACAGATACAGAAGATGAAATTAACAACTTGGGAAAAAGCATTAATGTTATGTCTGATAAATTAGAAAAAACGATTAAGCAGTTAAGAAATACGAATATAGAATTAGAAAAAGATATAGAAGAAAAATCGAAAATAGATGAAATGAGAAAAAGTTTTATTTCAGATGTATCCCATGAATTAAAAACGCCAATTGCCTTAATACAGGGCTATAGTGAAGGACTGCTAGAAAATGTTAATACCGATGAAGAAAGTAGAAAATTTTATGCAGAAGTGATCTTAGATGAAACCAACAAAATGGATCGATTAGTAAAACAATTACTAGAGTTAATGAAACTAGAGTATGGGAAGAGGGAGTTTGAAGATAAACCATTTAATATAGTAGAATTGGAAAAAGAAGTGGTTAGAAAATCACAAGTAATGCTAGAAGAAAAAGAAGTTCAAATTAAATTTAAAACAGTGGATGAAATTAATGTATTGGCAGATGATTTTTATATTGAACAAGTAATTAGTAATTATCTAACCAATGCTATTAAACATGTGAAAGCAGTCGATGGAGAAAAGTATATTCAAGTAGAAAATGTGATAAATATTGATAAAAATAAAGTAAGAGTAAAGGTGTTTAATACAGGAGATAATATTGCAGAAGAAGATATTGCTAGGATATGGAATCGCTTTTATAAGATGGATGAATCTAGGAATAGAGAGAATGGTGGTACGGGTATTGGTTTGTCTTTTGTAAAAGCTATTATGGGCAATTACGGAAACGTATATGGCGTTATTAATAAAGAAAATGGTGTAGAGTTTTATTTCGAATTGGATTTGAAAATATAAAATATTGCTCAAGTTTCAGTTCTTTGCATGGCAAGATACTACCCTTTTGAATAAATAAAGTGTATGACTGGAGTAAATTTAGAAATTGTTAAATCATTTTATGGAAAGAGTTCACGCTATGCAGCGTGGAAGGGTGCCATAAAATGATTTTAAAATTTCTTAATTTATGTAGGGAATCACTAAATTTATTCAAAAGGGTAGTATCTTGCTATGCAAAGAATCGAAATATGAGTATAGAATAGGAAAAGATGTACATCCTGTAATGATGATATACAACAGGATTGAAAGGATAATGTCGAATTTTGCGATGAAAAGTTCTTTACAAATGGAAAAAAATGTATTATTATAATATCAAGAATTGAATTTGAATTCAAAAATTAATTCAGTAAATTTTTTCGAAAAAGTTATTTCTTAAATTTTCAAAGAAGTAGTAAAATCTAAAAATAGAGGAGTGTGATAAGATAGGTACTTTAAAATATAGTACATGGTATATTAATATTTTAAGTTTTGTTCTAACTATAATCATATTTTTTAGTCTAACTCAATTTTATTCGTATTTTAATTTCCCATTTCAAAAGGCAGTTTTAAAAGCAGGATTTACAGTCAATTCTGAAAGTCAAAAAGGAACAAAAAATATTAATTTAAATTCGGAAATAGTCACAAAAGAGACGAATTGGTGTCTTGAAATTCCCAGTATAAATTTAAAAGCTAATATTGAAGAGGGAACCACAAAAGAAGTAATGAATCAATTTATTGGACATTTTGAAGAAAGTAAAAAATGGGCAGGTAATGTTTGTTTGGCGGCCCATAATAGAGGATATGAAAAAAACTACTTTGCAGAAGTAAAACAACTGAAAGAAGGTGATAAAATAATCTATTATTATCAAGAAAATAGTAGAGAATATTTGGTAGAAAAAAATGATATTATACAAGCTACGGATTTATCATGTCTGGAAAATACAGAAGAAAATACCATTACATTAATTACTTGTGTAGAAAATGAACCAAATTACAGAAGATGTATTAGAGCAATTGAAAAATAATCAATCGAAAGGAGAATTTAATTTGAAAAAAAAGAAAGGCAAGATGAAAAAGATACTGATAATACTAGCCATTTTTATCATGAATGGATTAGGTTTCATGAATGCAGTCTATGCCACATCGATTCATTCAGCGAATTTATATGCGGCAGGAGATTGTGGAGAACTATTAAAGTATAAAGGAGGTGCTGTAAAAGTTACCTATATACAATATAGCAATAATGGTATAGATTATCCAGCATATTGCATGAATCCTAATAAACCAGGTGCAGAAACGCAGAGTTATAGTGTTTCTGTACAAGAGGCAATCAATGATGTAGGACTATGGAGAAGAGTTATTAATGGATATCCATATCGATCTATAGAAGATTTAGGAGTGGCTAATAAAGAAGAAGCCTTTACGGCAACAAAACATGCTATTTATTGCTATTTATATGGAAATAATCCTAATAGTTATCAAGCAATTGGAGAAGCAGGAGAAAGAACATTAAGAGCGATGTATTTAATTATTGATAATGCCAATCGTTCTAATGAAACTAAGATAGCTAGTACGATACAAATTAATAAAACAGAAAGTGAATGGAAACAAGATGAAATAGATAAGCAATATGTATCAAAGGTATTCCATGTAACAGCAAATGCAACGATGAAAGATTATACCATAGGAATTGTAAAAGAAAATTTGCAAGATATAGATGGGATTAAGATAACAGATATGAAAAATGAAGAAAGAAATCAATTTGCAGCTACTGAATCATTTAAAGTGTTAGTCCCAATTAGAAGTATGACGAGGACAGGAACCTTTAAATTAACTGTTGCAGGACAAGTTCAAACAAAACCAGTTTTATATGGTATAGCACCAGATAATAGTTATCAAGATTATGCCTTAACAACAGCAACCTATGAAGATGGTACAGGGGAAAAAAGTGATGAATTTCCAGAAAATGAAACAAAAATAATCATTATCAAAGAAGATGAAAAAACGAAACAGAGATTAGAAAATACAGAATTCGAATTATTAGATGAAAATAGAAAAGTCGTATATGCTGATTTAAGAACCGATAAAGAAGGAAAGATCGAGATTAAGCATTTAATTCCTGGAAAATATTATTTAAGAGAAACAAAGGCAAAAGAAGGCTATGAAGCATATAAAGAATTAATTGAATTACAAGTAAATTTACAAGAACAATACACGGTGACAGTAAATAATAATGAGCAAGAAAAGCCAAAAATAGAAATAGATAAAAAAATAAAAAGTAAGGAAGTACGCGCATCAACAATGAAAACATTGCCAGTTACTGGTAGGTAGAAAAGTAGAAAAGAGAATGGAATGCAATCATTCTCTTTCTTAATCAATAAACTTTAATATAAAACTTGACATGATGGTTAAAATAATATACAATGGAGGTGTAAGTAAAATCAAAAAATTTACGTATATAGAATATTTAAAATATCAAGAATACATTAGCAATATTGATTATTTTGAACAGGTATTAAAAGAAGATAGTACAATCTATCAATATAATAAAAGTACGGTATATCATAGGCATGACAAAATAGTTAGAGAAATTTTAGAGGATAAAAAGGAAGTAGTAAGTTTTATTAACAAGGCTTTAAAATTAGAAAACAAAAGAGAAGCTTTAAGAGAAAATGACATAGAGAAATATGTTGGAAAATTTATTACTCATACTTTTCAATATGCGGAAACAGATGTTGTATATCGAAAAAAAGATCAAGACATATTTTTCTTGATTGAACATCAATCAACAATTGACTATTCTATGCCTTATAGAATTCTAATGTATAGTTTAGAAATAATGAAAAGTATGATCGATGAAAAACAATTGAAGAAAAAAAGTTATAAATTACCTATGATTTATCCAATTATTTTATATACAGGAGATAAAAAATGGAATGTAGAAAAATATATTGAAACACGACAACAAAAAATACCAGGTTGTGAACCAGCAAGATTTTACGAATATAATATAATTGATATTAATGAATATTCTGAAAATGAATTACTGAAAGATGAGATGTTTTTGTCAAAAATAATGTTATTAGAAAAATCTACAACAAGTCAACAAATGATTGAAAATTTAAGAAAAATCATGAAAGGAAATTTAACAGAAAAGAACATAAGGTTTTTAAAAAGGATCCTTTACTATGTTTTGGATAAAGAAATAGGGGAAAAAGAGACTCAAAACTTATTAAAAGAATTGAAAATTAAAAGAGGAGGTAAGGATATGTTAGAGGAACTTTTGAGAAAAGGTTTACAAGAAGAAGCAGAAAAAATATTGAAAAAAGAACGAGAGAAAGCAATTGAAGTAGGGAAAGAAATAATAAATGGAAAAAAGAAAGAAGCGGAAAAAGAAGCAGAAAAGAAAAGGCAAGAAGCGGAAAAAGAAGCAGAAAAGAAAAGGCAAGAAGCAGAAAAAGAAGCAGAAAAGAAAAGGCAAGAAGCAGAAA
>CAOJRU010000001.1 GCA_948442365.1 uncultured Clostridium sp. | reverse complement strand
AATAAAATAGCTTATAATGCTAAAGAAAATAAGATACTTGAGCAATTACGAGATATCCTACTACCAAAACTAATGAATGGCCAAATAGATTTAGAAAAAATAAAAATTTAGGAAATATAAAAAAAGTGAAGTTCAAAACCCTCACTTTTACTTTACTTTTATATAATGTATTTTATGAATTCATACCTTGTAATTCCTCTTGGCCAATTCTCTATCTCAGCTATTAATTTAAAACCTTGCTTTTCATAAAATCCTTTCGCTTGAAAATCTAATGTATATAGATGTATACCAATTAGATTTTCTTTTTTACAATATTCAACCGCTTTACTCATTAAATGAGAGCCAATTTTATGATTCCTATAATTTTGATCTACAAATAATATATCGATATCCAACCATTGCATTTTTTTACGAGCTATCATTCCACCTACAATTTCATTATCTAACAAAGCATAAATTCCAAAAGGGTCATTATATCCTTTTTCTCTATATACTTTAAAAATTTCATATTCAGGATGTTGATAAATATTAAATTCTGCTATTGCTTTTTGTATCATATCTTGATAATCTTTATTGTTACTCATTATTATATTTAATTCTATATCTTGATTATTCATTATTTTTCTCCCTTTTTATTATATTTTGATTATAATATAATAAATTTGAAATTACAACCCTTTCCTTACATTTTTGCATTATCAACTACCATATAGAGCAATAAGAATCTACTTTTAGCTTTCTATATTTTAAAAAGATGCTACCTTTGTAACATCTTCTATCTTTATTGATAAAAATAATTTTGTGGATTCACATGTTGACCATTAATTCTAATCTCCAAATGTAAATGAGGACCTGTAGAATTTCCGGTTGAGCCTACTGTTGCGATCACTTCTCCTGCTTCTACTTTCTGCCCCTCTGTCACATACATTTCACTTGTATGTGCATACCATGTTTCCAAACCATTTCCATGATCCACTTTTACCACATTACCATAAGAACCTCTGTAAGTTGCACAAGTTACCGTCCCAGATGCAACTACTTTAATTGGGGTTCCTCTTGATGTAGCAATATCTAGCCCCGTATGATCTGAACTCCTAATTCTACTACTTACACCATAGCGGGAAGTTATAGTTCCAGATACTGGTACATAAGCTAATTTAATGCCATTAATTTCAGGCATACTATTGATTCTTTTTTCTTCCTCTCTTTGTTTCTTCATTTCTTCCAATTTTTCTGTCACTTTAGTTTGAATATCATTTTTAGCAATCTCAAATTCACTTGTTTTTACTTCTTCTTTATTTTCTGTATATTTTTCTATAATACTTAATTCCAACTCTTGTCCCGGATTGTCTTGTTTTATCTTGTTCACCAAATCTTCGGCTTCTTCTATTGTATTAACAGAATCTACTGCTTCATTATTTACAGCAAGTTCATAATATTTATAAGTAATCGTTACATCTTGTTTCACTCTTTTAGCAATTTCTTCCTCATTCGTTCCAATCCTTCTGTCGACAAATTTAAATTCATACTCTGGATTCATTTTAATGTCAATACTATCTATTTTTTCTTCTTGTAAAATCTCGGTTTTTACTTTTTCTTCAAATGCTTCTTTATTTTGTACATATCCTATATCTGTTCCAGAAATACTCACTTTATAAATTGGTTTATATTTAATAACAATAATACCCACTATTAATGCACAAGCTGAAATAATTATTGTAACATACTTTAAAATTTGTTTGGTATAGTATTTTAATTTTCTGTTTAAAATAAAATTCACGCTCCTTTTTTAATAACAAAATTAATTATACTACATATTGTGCTCAAAATCAAATTATGTATACCGTTTTTGTTCCAATTTGTCTATTTTTTTACAACTTCAATGGATTAATTTCCTAGTTTTACCACTTTTTACTCGTTTTTCCTTTTATTATCTCTTTTTTTCTCTCTATTACTATAACAATACACTTCTACTTTTAATTATATGCTTTTCTTGCCTTTTTTATTTATATTCTCATAAATCCAGATATTATAGAAAAAATATGATATTTTATCAATTAACTTATATGTTCCATTTGTAGTTTGTAGTTTCTGTAAATTTAAACTATAAAATGCTATATTAAAAAACATAGAATAGGAAGGTGATAAAAATGGCACTAGATTATACAGTAATCGGTCAAAGAATCAAGCAAGCAAGACTTGCCAAAAATCTAACACAAGAAGATTTAGCAGAACAAATTGACATTTCCGTTGCTTTTTTAAGTAGAGTAGAAAGAGGAAATTCTCATATAAATTTAAAAAGATTAAACCAATTATGTGGCCTATTGGATGTCACAGAAGGTTATGTTTTAAATGGTGCTTCTAGCAGTTCTAAAAATTATTTAGATAAGGAATTCTCTGAGTTAATGAAAAGTTGCTCACCAGATAAGCAAAAATTAATTTATAATGTAGCAAAAGCTATTGCTGAAACAGATTTAGAAGACTAAATTTATCCTATAAAAAATCAGTATTGAAAAATACTGGTTTTTTGTTGTTTTTGCAACAGTATATTTTCGAAAATTTTTATATAGTTAACACCTAAATTTTATTTAGGTTTTAAAATAAAATATTGCTAATATTTTTAACCTATGTTATGATAATATTTGTTAAAAATGCTCATACTATATACAAACATAAAAGGAGGAAAAAAATGAAATTTGAACAATGGAATGGATTTAATACAGGAGATTGGCAAAACGAAATCAACGTAAGAGATTTTATTCAAAAGAACTATACACCTTATGAAGGAGATGATAGCTTCCTATCAGGAGCTACCAAAAAAACCCAAGAACTTTGGGAGGAAGTTTTAGAATTATATAAAAAAGAACAGGATGCGCCAGGTAATGTATTAGATATTGATACAAAAACTGTATCTACTGTATCTAGTCATGCCGCAGGATATATTCATAAAGAATTAGAAGAGATTGTCGGACTTCAAACAGATCGTCCATTAAAAAGAGCCATTATGCCATTTGGAGGAATCAGAATTGTAGAAAAATCTTGTGAAGCCTATGGCAGAGAAGTCGATCCTGAAACGGATGAAATTTTCCACAAATACAGAAAAACTCATAACGATGGTGTATTTAGTGTTTATACACCAGACATTAGAGCTGCTAGAAGTTCTCACCTAATCACAGGTCTTCCAGATGGTTATGGTCGTGGAAGAATCATTGGAGATTACAGAAGAGTTGCCTTATATGGAGTTGACTCCTTGATTGAAGAAAAGAAACAAGAATTAGAAGTATTAGACATTGACGAACTAACAGAAGATGTTATTCGTGAAAGAGAAGAAATTAGCGAACAAATAGCTGCCTTAAAGGAATTAAAAGTAATGGCTTCTAAATATGGCTTTGACATTTCTATACCTGCTACCACAGCAAAAGAAGCTGTTCAATGGTTATATTTTGGTTATTTAGCTGCCATCAAAGATCAAAATGGTGCTGCTATGAGTATTGGTAGAACTTCTACTTTCCTAGATATATATTTTGAAAGAGATTTAAAAAATGGTACCATAACAGAAGCAGAAGCACAAGAAATTATGGATCACTTTGTTATGAAATTAAGATTAGTTCGTTTCCTAAGAACTCCCGAATATAATGAACTATTTAGTGGTGACCCTGTATGGGTAACAGAAAGCATTGGAGGTATGGGAATTGACGGAAGAACTTTAGTTACTAAAAACTCATTTCGAGTTCTTCATACCTTACAAACTTTAGGGCCTGCACCAGAACCAAACCTAACTGTTTTATGGTCTACTAGACTACCAGAAGGCTTTAAAAAATTTACGACTAAATTATCCATTCATACCTCTTCCATTCAATATGAAAATGACGATTTAATGAGAATTACTTTAGGAGATGATTATGGAATCGCATGTTGTGTATCACCTATGAAAATCGGAAAACAAATGCAATTCTTTGGAGCCAGAGCAAACCTTGCCAAAACATTACTATATGCCATCAATGGTGGTAGAGATGCCATAACTGGAAAACAAGTTGCTCCCAAATTTGAGCCCATTAATTCTGAATACCTAGATTATGATGAGGTAATGCAAAAATTCGATCAAATGATGGACTATGTTGCAAAAATCTATATTAAGGCTTTAAATATCATTCATTATATGCACGATAAATATTCTTATGAAGCAATCGAGATGGCATTACATGATAGAGAAATACTTCGTACAATGGCTTGTGGAATCGCTGGTTTATCTGTAGTAGCTGACTCCCTATCAGCCATAAAATATGCAAAAGTAAAAGTAGTTCGTGATGAAACTGGTCTAGCTACTGATTATTTAATAGAAGGTGACTTCCCAAAATACGGAAATGACGATGACAGAGTCGATCTAATTGCTGTTGATGTTGTAAAAACTTTTATGAACAAATTAAGAAAACATCAAACTTATCGAAATGCCAAACATACACTATCCATCTTAACCATCACATCCAATGTAGTTTATGGTAAAGCAACTGGAAATACACCAGACGGAAGAAGAGCTGGCGAACCATTTGGACCTGGTGCCAACCCTCTACATGGAAGAGATACCAATGGAGCGTTATCGGTTATGAACTCCATTGCTAAATTACCTTTTGACTCTTCTGAAGATGGTATTTCCTATACCTTCTCTATCACACCTGGAACACTTGGAAAATCTGAAGAAGATAGAATCAACAACTTAGTAAATATGTTAGATGGCTATTTTGCACAAACAGGACACCATATCAATGTCAACGTATTTGATCGAAGCTTGTTAGAAGATGCTATGGAACACCCTGAAAAGTACCCACAATTAACGATTAGAGTTTCTGGCTATGCTGTAAACTTTACAAAATTAACAAGAGAACAACAATTAGATGTTATCCATAGAACCATTCACGAAAAAATTTAGTCTTATAAGGTTGCCAAATAAACCCGGAAACAATGCCACAATCGATGCAAAATCACAAAGGAGTAGCTATGGAAGATAAAGATTTAAGATATTACGCTAAAGTCCATTCTATTGAGTCATTTGGAACTGTTGATGGACCTGGTATTCGATTTGTACTTTTTTTACAAGGCTGTCACCTACAATGTAAATATTGTCATAATCGCGATACTTGGGATATGAATGGCGGAGATTATAAATCACTAGAAGATATTTTTGATAAAATTATGCGTTATAAAAATTATATTTCTCCTAATCGGTGGTGTTACCATTACTGGTGGCGAACCTCTTTTACAAGTAAAATTTTTAATTGAACTTTTTAGTAAATTAAAAAGACAACATATTCACACTTGTATTGATACTTCTCGGAATGGTAGCTTTGACAGATGATATAAAAAAACTATTATCTTTAACCGATCTAATTTTGTTAGATATTAAACATATTAATGATGAAAAATGTAAAGATTTAGTTGGTTTTTCTAATAAATTAGAGTTGGCTTTTGCTGAATATCTGAGTGAACATGATATTCCTATTTGGATTCGACAGGTTTTAATTCCTGGTCTTACAGATAGTAAAGAGGATTTGTTAAAATTAAAGGATTTTATTAGCAGTCTAAAGACCGTTCAAAAAATAGAACTTTTACCTTATCACGATATGGGAAAGTTTAAGTGGAAGAAACTTGGCTTCGATTATCCTTTAAAAAATATTAGAGATATTAAAGACGAAGATATTAATAAAGCAAAGAAGGTTTTGGGTATTACCTAAAACCTTCTTTGTAAATTGATTTGATTACATTCCTAATAATTTTAATTCAATATTTTCCATTTTATATTTACCATCTACTAACACAAATTCAACTAATGTATCCTCTAATGTTTCTTTATTTTGTCTTAAATCCGTCGTAAAATATAATTTAATTTGTAGTATTTCTACTTGGTTGGTTATAATTTCTTTAAATGTCTCTGCCATGTGTTTTTCATCTTCACAAATTAGAATTAATTGTGGCATACCACTAAATCCAGAATCACCTGGTAGGAAGTTTTCATAGAATTCTTTATATAATCTCATCTTATCTACTGTTTTCTTTTGCCAATCTGCTTCTCTTCTGATTACTTCAAAAACAAATTGAATCGATTTTTTATTTTTAGTTAATTTTACACTTCCTCCTGTTGCTTTAAATATCTTGCCTGCTACTTTTGCTGTAATTGCTGGTTTTACTACATAGCTATCAAATGCTTTTACTTTTCTTAAGTAAGCAATTAGGGTTTGATTTCCTGCTAATCTCTTTTTTATCATGGGAACTGGTTTCGTGTTATCAGATGGTTGCCATTTACAATCAATTTCTTTCGAATTTAATAAATATTTTCCCATCTTTTCTAAACAATAAATTCTATAAATTCCTTTTCCTTCATCAGAAGTAAAGTAATATCTTGTTAATATTTTAGATTTAACCAGTTGATCCAATTTATTATTTAATTTGTCTTGAGATTTTGGATCTATTCCTTTAATCTCTAACATTTGATACAATTGTCTTGATGTCATAAATTCAAACTCATTTACTAAATCTAATATGGCAAAATGAATTTCATTAATATGGCCAATATCTATTTTGTGTACGATTTGATTCATAGATACATAGCCATCTTTCCCATCAAATGTTTTGATTTCACCTTCTCTGATTGCAAAAGGTGATACTTGTGCTTTAATTTCATTATCTTGAACCATTTTATTCCCTCCTATACAATTAATAATTTTACTTTTTTTCTTTCGTTATCTATTTTTTTTATATAAACTTCTACTTCTTGTCCATATTCTAGCCCTTCTTGATATTCTGCCATGCCTACTAAATTGGGGGCTAATTCTATAAAAATGCCATTTTTGTTTTTTTCCGTTTCTCTGACAATTCCTCTTGAGCGTGTGCCTGTCATAAACATTTTAGCATTTTCTTCCCAAGTTCCTAATGTCTCTTTATAGGACAAAATCACTTTTCCTGTTTCTCTATTTATAGATTTTACCACAACTTCTACTTTTTGTCCAATATTTAATCTTTCAAATGGTGTTTTTATTCTGGCAATGGATAAATCTTCAATATGTACTAACCCTACAACTCCTCCTGCTATTTCGATAAAGGCTCCATATGGCTTTATATTTTTTACAATGCCATTTACTTTATCGCCTTCTTTTAATTCACTTTTTATCCATTCTAAAGTTTCCTTTTGTACTTCTTTTCTGGATATAATAACATTGTTTCCATCTCTTGCTTCTTTTATTTTAAATTGGACAAATTTATGTACTTTCCCAGTACATAGATTGGTTTTTGGCAAACCGGTTTCTTCTATATTAATAGCTTCTACTTCTTGTCTTGGCATAATTCCCGTTAGGCCATTTTGAAATTGAATATACAAATTATAGTCATCATCACATTTTTTTACCAGTCCTTGTAGGACTTCATCTGTATGAATATAACTTTCTATATTATTGGTATTTAATTGTGTTATTTCATTGTTCCAGCCTTCTGGCTTGAATTTTAATGAATTCATTCGTTCTTTTTCTCCTTTTTGTCCTACGTTTGTTTTATTATATCTTTTTTATTTTTTATTTTCAATACTTCCTGATAAAATTTTATTTTTCTCTTTCTCGTTCAAATATCTCCACTTGCCAAGTGGTAAATCTTTCACACCAATTCCTGCTATTTTACTCCTATGCAAAGCTAGCACCTTATGACCAATTGCTTCACACATTTTACGTACTTGTCTATTTTTTCCTTCATGAATGGTAATTTCTAATCTGGATTCATTTTTTTCTTTGTCCGTTTTTAGGATTTTAACTTTTGCTGGCTTTGTTGTATAATCTCCTATGTTTATCCCCTTTCTCAATTGTTCTACTGCTTCCTCTTGAACCATTCCTCTTATCGTAACGGTATAAGTTTTTTCTATTTCATGCTTTGGATGCGTTACTTGATAAACAAAGTCCCCATCATTGGTTAATAATAATGCCCCTGATGTATACATATCCAGTCTTCCTACTGGAACTACTCTCTGTTTTACTTTTACTAAATCTAATACAGAATCTCTATTAAATTGATCCTTCGCTGTTGTTACATAGCCAATTGGTTTATTTAACAAAATATATATTTTGTCACTTTGTGTCCTTACCAGGTTCCCTTCATATTCTATTTTGTCTTTCTCTGGATTTATTTTGGTTCCCAGTTCTGTTGTTACTTTTCCATTTACTTTTATTTTTCCTTGCTGGATTAACTCTTCTGCTTTTCTTCTAGAAGCTACTCCCGCTTCTGCTAAATATTTTTGTATTCTTACTTTTTCCAATTTTAATTTCCTCCTTCAAGGATTCCGTTCTTCCGTCGATAGCCTACTTTATTAATAATTCCCTAATCGCTCTTCAATTCTTCTAATATTTCTTGAAAATAGGGAGGAACTTTGGCTTCTAAAAGCATTTGTTTCCCAGTAATTGGATGGCTAAATTGTAAACTTTTGGCATGTAAACATTGTCCTTGAATGCCCCATTCATTTTTTCCATTTGAATAGGTTGTATCTCCTATGATAGGATATCCTATTTGTGATAAATGCACTCTAATTTGATGGGTTCTTCCTGTTTCTATTTTTACTTCCAATAAGGTACAGTTATGTTTTGGAAATCGCTCTATCACTTTAAAATGTGTGATTGCTTCTTTTCCGTTTTTCGTTACAGCCATTTTCTTTCTATCTCTTGTACTTCTTCCAATCGGCATATTAATGGTAGCTTCGTTTTCTTTGACCATACCTCTTACTAACGCTATATAGGTTTTCTTTACTTCATGATTTTTAATTTGATTACTCAAATTAATATGTGTTTTATCGTTTTTGGCAATCATTAAAATTCCAGATGTGTCTTTATCAATTCGATGAACAATTCCTGGCCTAATTTCTCCTCCAATACCTGATAGGGAATCTTTACAAATTGACATGATAGCATTTACTAATGTACCATCTGGATTTCCATTGGCTGGATGTACCACCATTCCTTTTGGTTTATTAACAACAATCATGTCACTATCTTCATAAATGACTTCAATTGGAATGTCTTGTGCTTTTAGTTCAATTTCTTTGGGCATTTCTTCTTCTACGATTATGTTATCATTTTCTTGAACTTTATAAGATGCCTTTGTTTTTTTTCCATTTACTAAAATCTTTTCTTCTTCTATCAATCTTTGAATCGCAACTCTTGAGAGTTCTTCTGCTTTTATTGCTAAGTAACGATCAATTCGATTGTTTTCTTCTCCTTTTTTTACTAAAAAATTCTTCAATTTTTGTCTATTCCCTTCTATATTTATAAAATCTTATCCTTATTTTTCTACTTTCTGTTTGTCGGTATCTTGTAACTTGCTTTGTGTTTTCTTACTTCTCCATTCTTTAACAGTAAAACTCGCAAATATAGCCGCAATTGCCACCCAGCCAATTAATACTAATATATCTGCAACATTCAATACTGGCAAATTAGCAACTTGTCCTAAATCAATAAACTCTGTTACATATCCTTTTATGACTTTGTCAATTACATTAGATATACCACCTGCTAGAATAAAGCTTAGAAATATTTTTAATTTTTTATCTACAAACTCATTTTGGGTTGTGATAAATTTAAAAATTACCCCTAGAATCACTATATTAGTTGCAACATACATGATTGTTGAATTCGATCCTATTCCATAGGCAGCACTCATATTTTGACTTACTTTAAAATTTAATATACCAGGTATCATATTTATTTCACCTACATTTTGTATCCAAATTTTAAGCGATTGGTCTATTATAATGATAAATACAATTATTGCAATTAAGAAAATAGCTTCTTTATTTAACTTTTTCTCTTTCTTCTCCATTTTTATCCTTCTTTCTTTTCAGGAATTTAGGGCAGTTCTTATTTTACAAGTTCATACACTACAAAATAGTCATCTTGATATAGCTGTTTGTATCTTGCCTCTTTTGTCTTGGTAATTAACATATTCATTTTTGAGTTTTCATACGTAATTATATGTGTAATATTGTATTTTTCAAAAATATCTCCATAAAATTTACCAATACTAGAAGTATCAATAAAGTCTGAAAAAATATCTTCTTCTTTTCCACTAAATTCTGGAGCATATAAGTCAGCCCTAGAATCAATAAATACTGGTATACCTCGAAATAACAAATAACTTCCATAGTTATATTCATTATAAAATCTCGCTGTTCCCAAATCTATATTTTCTATGATAAAGTCAGATGCTTTGGTTGGATAGGTACTTTCATCTATATATTGAGCATTCCATTTATCTTTTGCCATATAGTAACTTAATACGAATACTATTAAAATAGTTATAATGCTTCCTATTACATTTGGCAATTTGTCTTTTGCTTTTTCTGTGGTATATATTTCTATTAGATTTACCAATAATCTATTTAAAATGACAGAACCTACTATAACAAACATGCTTATTTGTCTTCTAGAACTTAACATTAAATAGCATAGCCCGCCTATCATAAATAAATCACATAATCGAATCTTCGTTTTTGTAAATGTCAATATAGCTAAAAATATAATGATGATACAAAGTGCATCACTTTCTCCTGCTAATGTCATTGGCAAATGTTCATTGATATTTTGCGGTGTATTTCCTTGCATTGTTTTTATTAAATAGGTATATGGCGTAGTTCCTAATGGTGTTAAAAATCCTGTTAGTACGCAAATAATCATAACTACTATTAACCATTTTATAGCAGGATTTTTGGTTAATTGAATTTTGTATGGATTTTTCAATTCTTTGGTTCTTTTTATTTTGATTTTATCTATTTTTGCTTCTAATTCTACTTGTTTTTGCTTTAATTCTTTTACTTTTTCTTCTTTTCCTGGCTTTTTCATATAATGATTTATCTTTAATTGTAAGAAAAATTTTTCTCTTTTTCTATAGATGACAATTTCTCCTAACCAAGCTAATAGATATTCTGCTATATATGGTAAATATAATACAAAATAAAATGGAAATACAGCAACATGTAGATTAGCAATAGCAATCGGTATGGCAATCAATCCTACGGCATACCTTTTCTTTTGGGTTTCTATAAATTTTTCAATGAAATAGATGGTTAAGATAAATAAAATGAAGGTTACTAACTGGGCTCTCGCTGCTATATATCCTCTTAAAACATACATTACTCCTATGGTAATAAAAAATGAAAATAATTGATTTTTAGCTAATTTTGTATTTACGCAATAAAGGGATATTCCTAAAATGATAGATAAAATACAAGTTGTTACATAAATACCAGTAAATCCAAAAGCATGATAAATAAAATAGGTTACCAAGTCATATCCCCAGTGTGGATAGGTATAGGCTAAATCTTCATGCCAAGAAAATGGATCTTTCCCATCAATTCCATACTGTGCTATATGTTCTCCTACTTTTATGGTGTAGTAAGTATCATTTTGAAAGGTTATGGGGGTAATTGCTACACAAAATATCGCTATTAAAATAATGGCTAATATGGTAAATTTTACAGATTTGCTTATTTTTATAGATTTTTCTTTTTCCTTCATGAATAAAACTCCTTTTTCTTCTTTCTGTTTTTCAGATTATATCAAAAAAAGTTTCAAAAGACCAGTCTTTTAAAACTTTTTTATAAATCTATATATTATTTATACAATCCTATACGGCTTCTTGATTTTCCATTTCTGCTGTTTCTTCTTTTTCAACCATTTTTTCTTCGATTACTTCTAAACTTCCTACAGAAACTTCATAAGCAATTCTTGTTTGAACCGTTCCATCTTCGTATTTTTTCTCATATGTTCTTGATTGAACTCTTCCTACTATTTTTACTTGTGAACCAACTTCAAGATTTTGGCAAAATCTTGCATTTCTTCCCCAAGCAATACATGGAATATAATCTGACTTGTTGTAGGCTCTATTTACAGCAAGTAATATGTCTGATATTTCTCTTCCAAATGGGGTCTGTCTGTAAATTGGTTTTTTACATATATACCCAACTAATACTACTTCGTTTGTAATGGTATCCTTTTTAACAATCTCGTTTTCTTCTTCCTCTTCTTTTTCTTCCACTTCCATAACATCTTTGGCAAATACTGTTAAGATAAGTCTATTTTTTTCATTTTCATAACTATTATAAGATCGGAATTGACCTTTTACTAATAGTTTTTTCCCTTCTTGCAAGGTATCTTCTCCAATTAATCTTTCTGATATGGTAATTGGTATGATATCTTGATTTCCACTTAAACGTGGTATTCCTAATTTAAAAATATAAAACCTCTCTCCATATATTTCATGACTAAATTCTTTTTCTCCTGTAACTTTTCCAACTAATGTTAAATAGTTGTTTTCTAAATAATTAGTATCCAATTTTCTTCCTCCCTATTTTGATCTTTCATCATTTACAAAATCGTTGTTTTCGTGATTTTGCATTAGTATATTTTTCCTTACGCACGATTATTACAGTTATTATTATACACTATTTTTTTGGTTTTGTCTACATAAAAAGTTAATTTTATTCAAAAAAGTAAGTTTTTTCCTATATTTCCTCAATTATGCTTTTATGATATATTTTAAAAAGTGTATAAATAATTAATATTTCATAGGTTTTTAAAGCACGTATTTCTTCCCTTTTTATCCTTCTTTCTTCTATTTCTACTTTTTTTCCTTCTCTATCTTTTAAGTCTTTTTGCCAATATACTAAAATATCTGTTTCACTAATGCTAGATACCGTAACATTGGCTTTTTGATTTAAGCCATACGTAATTCGATTTGGTTTGTCTTGTATATCATCTTTTTCTGGATTCTGATCTGTATTTATCATTAAATATTCTGTGTTTTCAAAAATCTTTTCTAAAATTTCTTTGTGATTTTTGAATTTGTCCAAATTGTCTTCTATTATGATGGTTTCAAATTTGATATTTTTTATATTTTCTATACTTCTAAGGTTGATCTGGATGAAATGAATGGTCTCATCATCTATCTTTTCTACTATCTTCCTTTTTATGTTTTCAAAACATTTTTTACCTGCAATTACACCAATCAATGACATCTTCTATCCCCTATTTTAACTAAATCTTTAGTATCATTATTTCCTTTTTTGGTAATTTTATACACTATTTTTTTACTTGTGTGCCATTGCTATTGATGGTGTAATTTTCTAAATATATTAAATCAGATACGTTAACTACTTCTAATCCTTTTTTCTTGATATTTTTTAGCAACATATCTAAGCTATCTGCTGTATGCTTGGTTCCATTATGACTTAAGATGATGTCCCCTGCTTTCAGTTTATTGTCTAATCGCTTCCACATTTCTTCTCCCGTTAATCCTGTATAATCAAGGGTATCTAAATTCCATTGTATGGTATGATATCCTTTGTCTTGCGCCGCTTTTATGACAGTATCGTTGTATTCTCCATAGGGTGCTCTATAAATTGTTGTCCTTTTTCCTGTTACTTTCTCAATTTTGTCATTACTTTTTTCGATTTCTTCTATATTCTTCTCATAGCTTAAATTATTTACATGTGGATGTGTGTCACTATGACTTGCTATTTCATGTCCTGCTTCATGTATCTTTTTTACTGCTTCTGGAAATTTTTCAATCCAATCTCCTACCATGAAAAATGTTATTTTTACATTGTTTTCTTGTAATGTTTTTAAAATACTGTCTATGTCATCAGCATTCCATGCACAGTTCATAGTAAATGCTACTTTTTTCTCCTCTGTTTGTACATTATAAATTGGTAATAGTTTTTGTGTGGTGCTTGCGGTTTGTATGGTGTTTCCTCCATTACTTGTATTATTTAGGCTTCCTGCTACACAAAATAATAGGACTACTGTTACGATTGATACTAAGTATGTGTATATTTTTTGCTTGTTGAATACGAAAAACATAAAAATCCCTCCAAGTTAAAGCTATTTTAATTGTATGCTTTCTCTTGGAGGAAAATTCGAAATTAACTAAATTTATAAAATAAATTTCATTATAAATGTATTTGACATAAATTAACAGAAGTGATATAATGTATACATAATTTTACTATTATGAGGTGAAAATATGAATCCAAATTCAAAACAATTTAGAAATAATTTAACTATACAAAATAAACAGAAAAAATCAGGAAAATTAATTATCATCTCTGGAATTTCTGGGGCTGGTAAAAATGTAGTTGCTGACATTTTAGTGGATAAGGAAGACTGTGTTTTTATTGATAAATATGTAACTAGACCCTTCAGAGAAAAGGAAATGATTGAAATGTCTGGCGGCAAATCCATAGGAATAAAAGCTGTTAAGGGGAAATATAACGATGGAGAAAAACCCCCTGAAGAACAAAAGCAACTTTCTTCTGTACGAAAACAAGCTTTTCTAAATTTACGTTTACCCTTATCTTATATAAATTATGATGAATATTATGGTTTTTCTAAAAATGAGATTACTAATTATCTTGAAAATGGAAGAAATGCTGTAATTATTGTAAATGATATTTCACTTGTCCGTGATTTAAAGAATTTATATGCTGGAAATTGTCTTTCCTGTTATGTTCACAGAGCTAACCCTCAAAATAAAGACATCTTTATGGAAATTGCAAAACAAAGAGGAGATACTCCTGAAAGTGCAGAAAGAAGATATCAAAAAGCAATTAAAGATTTTGATCGATATACAAATAATATTTCTTTATATGATTATACCATATTAAATACTGAAAATGGTATTCAAAAACTTTCACAAATGTTAAAAGATTTAAATGCTAGCAATACAAAAAAAGTTCAACAAGAAAAGTCAATCAAACAAAAAAATCCCAAAATATATGTGTTTATTGGAAATCCTGGTTCAGGAAAAGATGAAGCACTAGAAACGATAAGAGTTCAAAGTATCCTTCATTCTATTATTATGCCAAAACATACAAACAGAGAAAGAAAAGATACGGATGGCGAAGAAATGATTTTTCCTGGAGATGAAAAATTTGACCTTGATTCCTGTGATTTAAAATACATGAATTTTGGAAGTGTCTATGGAATTAATGTACAAGAATTACGTGCTAGATTAAATGATGGCATTTCATCTAGTCTTGTAATTAGTAATAAAGAAGCTCTCGACGAACTAAAAGAATTATTCCCAAATGAAATTGTTTATATCTATATACATGGCTTATCGAAAGAAGAGTATGCTATACAACAAAAGGAACACTTAAATGATGAATATGTGCAAAAACGTTTAAAAGAGTATGATCAAGCTGATAAACTCTATTATAATCAATGGCTGAACTTTAATCATGTAATTGTCAATAATGGCGATTTAGCAGATTTAAAACTTCAAATTGATAATATTATGAGATATTACGAAGAAGGTAGAGATTGGTCTATGGATAAAATTGACCACTATCTAGCCATTGCTCAAAATTATTCGGACAAATATAAAAGGGAAGTACCCTATACAGAGGAGGAAGTTTTATGAGTATAGAATTAATTGATGTTTTAGACGAAAATGGTGTAAAAACAGGAGAAATTTTATCAAGGAATGAAATTCACAAAAGAGGATTATGGCATAGATCCATTGTAGTTGCTATTATTAATGAAAAAAATGAAATTTTATTACAACAACGCTCAAAAGAAAAAGACAAAAATGCTGGTATGTGGGATATTTCAGTAGCTGGCCATATTTCAACTGGACAAGATGCCTTATCTGCAGCGGCAAGAGAAATTAATGAAGAAGTCAGTATTAGCTTAGGTTATAATGTTGATATTAAATCTTTTCGCTATATGTTTTCGTATCGAACACAACAAAAATTTTCAGACGATTATATTGAAAATCAATTTTATGATTTCTTTATCTTAAGAAAAGAAGATCTTGATATTAAAAATATTAAAATGCAAGAATCTGAAGTTCAAGCAATTAAATTTGTCACAATTAACGAATTAATTAATATGTGTGATAAAAAAATTATTGTTGCTAGACAACCTATCTATGATGAATTAATAAATTATTTGCATAAATATTAATAACAAAGGAAATTGGCTCAATATAGTCAATTTCTTTTTTAATACAAAATTGCCAAAAAGGTCCGTCCCTCTTGGCAACTTCTGACAACTTTCTATTATTCATAATCAAACCAATCATAGCTGTTATAGCTTTTATAGCTATCATAATCATTATCTAAGGAATCAAATACTCCCATAGCAAAACCAAAGCAGAATATTAAAACAATAAGGATAACCCAAATTACCAAACCAATAATTCCTGTTACTAGCCCTGCTATTGCCATACCTTTATGAATCGTCTTAACCCCTAAAACACCAAATATAATTGCTAAAATTGCACAAGGTATAGATATGTACCAAACGCAGAAAAACACTAACGCTATAATTCCTAATACCATTGCTGTAATACAAAATCCTTTTCTTTCTTTTGTTGGTTCTTCTTTTACTTTTGTTTCTGTTACTACTTCTTTCTTTTGCTCTGTGTTTGTTTTCTCTGTATTTTCTGCATGATCAACTTTTTCTACTTCCTTTATTTCTTTTCTCTCTTCGTCCATAATCAGCACCCCTTTCTTTTATATTTTTATTATACTATTTTTTTTTATTTTTTACAACAAATTTCGCATAATTGTGTAAATCATAAGAAGTATTACAAAAACAATGCCATACCAATATTTTGGATATATCCAAGTAGCTATCTTTTTTTCTCTATTTAAGTTAATTATATAGATTAGATTCACACTTAATAAATATAGTATTCCTATAAAAAATAGGCTATGAAAAGAAAATGCTTCTAGCCAATTTCCCTTCAACATATAAATAACACATCTAGTTCCTCCGCATGCTGGACAATGTAAGCCTGTTGTATCATAAATCCAACATTGAGGCATCTTTTCCATAACCCCAAAGTTCACCATACCATATAAAATAATAAGAATTATTAATTCTATTACTATGATAACTATAGTTTTTTTATTCATTTTTATACCAACTTTTTTTCTAAGATTATATCTATTATACAAAATATTTTTTAGAAAAGCTAGACGGTATCTATCAACTTTCTACATTTTTCTTCATATAATAATATAAAGTAACTTTAAAGTTACAAAAAAGAAAGGAATGATAAATATGGAAATGGATAATAAAAAACCTTTTTGTCCAGTTCTTGATGTTGATGGAGTAATCTCAGGAGGAAAACAATTTGATTTAGATATAACTTTACCAGAAGACAATCGTGACGTTATTTATGGAGTTGTAAAAAATTGTTTTAAAGAACCAGTTAAAGATGCTGTTGTTAAATTAGTGGAAGTTGTTTGCGAACATGGTAAAGAAGAAAGAAGACCAATCGGTCATACTTTTACAGATAAAGAAGGAGAATTTGTATTCGGACCTCTTTGTCCAGGAAAAGAATATGCTTTACAAATTTGGGTAAACGATACTAAAAAAATCAAAATTTGTGCTAAATGTCATCATGAAGGTAAATGCTTAAAAGGTGATAAATGCGACAAATGTGATTGTTTTATCAATGATTGCGATAAATGTGATAAATGCGAAAAAGAAGATTGCTATGAAAAACCTGAATGTAAGTAATAAAATACTAAGTTACTAATGGTGCCAGGTTAAATTACCAATGGTTCCGGGTTTAAATGACAAGAAAGAGCAAAGGGCCTTTCTTGTCATTTAAACCCGGAACCATTGGTAATTTAACCTGGCACTGTTACTAACTCAATAATTTTCTCTTACATAATTCCCATTTTTTTCGCAAATTGCTTACCTTTTTTCATAAGCTTTTTCTTGTTCATTACATCGTTTTCTGCATACATCATCATTAATCCTGTAGTAATCAATCCACCTATCATTACACCTTTAACAAATTTCATTTTATTCACCTCATTTTTATTGTCTCTCTTTTTTGTTATTTTTATACTTTTTTAGATATAATTTAAAAATGGAATATATTTCATTTAACGTTACAATAGCTAAAAAAATACCAAAACATTTTTTCAAAATTTTGACATCAATATGAATGGATATATTGGCTCCTATTATGGCACCAAAGATACCAAACACGGATATCAAAATAGCTAATTTCATATCAATATTTTTATTTTTTAAATTAACAATTATAGCCATGATGGCAGTTGGAATAAAGAAAATCAAATTGGTTGCCTGTGCTACATGTTGTTCAACTCCTAGCATAAATGATAGAAGGAAAATTAGTATGGTTCCTCCTCCCATTCCTGTTCCACTTACAATTCCTGATACAATTCCAATTAAGACTTCTGTCATGTTTCCTCCTAAGACTAAAAAATGTTTTATTTCCTATTAATTAAAAATCATTTTATAAGATACATAGGTTAAGAATATGGTGAATGCGATTTTCATTACTCCTTCTGGTAATTTTTTCAACAGTTTTGCTCCTATATATCCTCCTATGGCTCCTCCTATGGCACACAAAAATGCAATTTTCCAATTGATAAAATTTCCTTGATAATAGAAAAAACTACTGGTTATTACCATAGGCAAAATACAAAAAACAGAAGTACCTCTTGCTTTTGTGTCATCTATATTTAATAGATGAATAAATGCTGGTACTAATATCATGCCTCCTCCTGTTGAAAATAGACCACTGACGACTCCAGCTAATAATCCAATTATTATTTTTTTTACCATAAATAAAGCCTCACTAAAAAACTAGAATATAAAAACCTACTTTTTAGTAGGTTTTCCAATTCTTGTTTTTTTATTCAATTGTATAGTATTTAGTTCCTAACATTTTATCTGGTAAGTATTGTTGTTCTACATAATGTCCTGGAAAATCGTGTGGGTATAAATATCCTTTACTATAGCCTAATTCTTTCATTTTCTCAATTGGTGCATTTCGTATGTGCATTGGAATTTCTCCCGTATCTTTGGTCTGTACATCTTCTAATGCTTGGTTAATACCTAGATAAGTTGCATTTGATTTTTTAGATGTTGCTACATATACAGCTGCTTCTGATAATAAAATTCTTGCTTCTGGCATACCTATCATATGAATTGCTTGCATAGCACTATTGGCTACTACTAAAGCATTTGGGTTTGCCATCCCTACATCTTCTGAAGCACATATTACAATTCTTCTTGCTAGGAATAAGGGGTCTTCTCCTCCATTTAAGGCTCTCGCTAAATAAAAAATGGTCGCATCTGGATCTGAACCTCGCATAGATTTAATGAAAGCACTGATATTATCATAGTGTTCTTCTCCATTTTTATCAAAAATGGCTTTTCTGTTTTGAATACTATTTTTAATTACTTCATCTGTTAAATGAATATAACCATCTTCTTCGATTGGTGTTGTTAATGTTGCTACTTCTAACCCATTTAAGGCTGTTCTTACATCTCCATTACTAATAGCTGCTATTTTTTGTAAGGTTTCATCTTCTATTTTAATGTTGTATTCTCCTAATCCATCTTTTCTTTCTAGTGCATTTTTTAATACGTTATAAATATCGTTTTCTGTTAATGGATTTAGTTTTACTACCATTGACCTAGAAATCAACGCTTTGTTGACTTCAAAATACGGGTTTTCTGTTGTTGCTCCAATTAAAATGACAGTTCCATTTTCTACAAAAGGCAATAAAGCATCTTGTTGTAATTTGTTAAATCTATGAATTTCATCAATAAATAAAATACTTTTTCCAATAGGGTTTAACATGAAGTTTTTGGTTTCTTCTACTACTTTTTTTATGTCTGCCACGCCTGATGTTACGGCATTTATTTTATAGAATTTGTACTTGGTCGTTTCACTAATAACTCTTGCTAATGATGTTTTTCCGCATCCAGGAGGTCCAAATAAAATGATACTGGATAATCTGTCTGCTTTTATCGTTCTATATAAAATTTTATCTTTCCCAATTACATGTTCTTGCCCTACATATTCTTCCAGTGTTTTGGGCCTCATTCTAAAGGCTAATGGCTCATTTTGATTCATTTTTATTTCCTCTTTTTTCTTTTTTTAAGGTTTATGTTTATTACTGATACTTCAATTAAAATAAAGATTGCTATGACTATATACTTTACTATTTCACTATCTTTTTCTGTAAAAATTGTCATTACAATTTCGAATATAATTAATATTATCATCAGTATTATAAATAAATATCTACTTCGTTTCTGTATTTCTGTTTCTTCTTCCTTTATTTATTTTTTCCTTACTATTATTTTCCCAAAAGATTTAATCCTTTTTTGATTATTTCTTCTGTTGATAACTCATTTTTATCTAATTTCGTAAGTGCTTTTTCTATTTCTTTTTTGTTGTACCCTAATACTTGCAATGCTGCTATTGCTTCTGCTACTTTATTATTATTTTCTATCACAACTTTTAACTTATCTTCTGTTTCTACCTGTTCTTTTGTTTTTGATTTACTATTTACTTGTGCATTTATTTTCTCAATTTCTTGTTCTTTTGCTATTTTATCTTTTAATTCTAAAATTATTCTTTGTGCGGATTTTGCTCCAATTCCTGGTATGGCAGTTAGTGCCTTTACATCTTCTGAAATAACTGCTAAAGCAAATTCAGATGGTTCGCATACAGCTAGCATGGTTAGCGCCGTTTTAGCTCCTACTCCACTTACGCTGATTAATAGTTCGAACATTTTTAATTCTTCTAAGGTATTGAATCCATAAATACTGACATCATCTTCTCTTACTTTATAATAGGTATGTACTTTTACGGTTTCTCCTATGTTTCCTATTTTTTCAATTCCTACTTCTGACATGAATACTTTATATCCTAGCCCTCCTATATCAATTACGATATAGCCTGTCATTTTCATTTCTAAGGTCCCTTTTATATATGCTAACATTTTATTCCTTTTCCTTTCAAATTCTATGTATCATAAAGATATGTAGCTTCTAAGTCTGCTTCGTGTGTTAATAATGCAATTGGATATTTGGTATAACTACTTCCAATGGCATTATAATTTTCTTTTGGCTCGGTATATCCCATATGCCAACGAATCGAGTATTTTTCTTCTGGTGTTAATTTTATATACTCTGTTATCATCATGACTGATTTTTCTCCATGTCCATATGGTATGGTGTCATCTACTGTATAGTAAGGAACTTTTTCCCATACTCCTAATGCATTCTTAGCATTTCTATAGTCTACTTTATAAAAGTTAGTCTTACAAATGTCATGCAATAAGCTAATGATAATAATGGATTCTTCTGGTATGTCAATTGGCATGATACAGTTTTGCGCTTTGTGTTTTAATATTTCGTATACTTTTAAACTATGCTCTACTAACCCTCCTTCATGATCTCCATGAAATCTGGTACTTGCTGGTGCAATAAAAAAGTCTGATTTTTCTAAAAAATGGATTAGTTCTTCGATTCCTTCTCTTTTTACAGTTTTTAATAGTTGTATAAATTGTTCTTTCATCTTTTTCTCCTTTTTTTATTTTTTCCATTATATAAATCTTTCAAAAAAATGTCAATAGTTTTACGAATTTTTGTTTTCTGTTTGCTAATTAAGAATATTATAACATAATTTATGTATTGTAATTGTGTTTTAATATACAATTTGATTTGGTACCTAATAGTAAAAAATATAAATTTCCGCTAAAAAATAATATATGACTCGTTAAAAAACGTTCATAACATTTTTTTATTCTAAAATCCTTGACTTTTTATTTTATCTGTGTTAAATTTTGTTCAGAACAAAAAAACTGATTGGTTTGTTATAAACTTATTTATAATACAAAACACTGATAACATATACAAAGGAGGCCTAGATGACTTTAGAAGATCTAACTCAAATTAATATTGGTATTGTATTAAAAAGAAAAAAAGCAGTCTATCAAAGTAAAAAAACTTTTAGCTATAAAATATTTAATTTAAAGAGTTATGAAGAAAAAATCGATTATGAAAATTTTTATAGCGAAGAAAATTTGGATAATTATACTGCTAAAAAGGGAGATTTATTATTTAGATTAGCCTTTCCGCTAAAAATTATTGAGGTAGATGACGAAATAGCAGGGTTACTAATCAATAATCAATATTGCATTATACGAATACATAAATTTAAAAATATGACTTACCCTATTGATTTTATAAAATGGATTTTAGAAAGTAATACGACAAAACATCAATTAGAAAAATACCTAATTGGTACCTCTGTAAAAACCATTCCTGTTGTTAAATTGAGAAAATTGCCCATACCAAATATCGATCCCGAACAGCAACAACAGTTATCTTATATAATCAATAATTGGAACAAGCAAAAATACTTATATAAGCAACTCATTAAGGAAAAAGAAAATTATTATAACATAATAATAAATAAAATAATAAAAGGAGAAGGTTAAGAAATAATTGGCATTTAGTGTCGTTAAATTTTGTTTTAATTTAGTGAACTTACCCTGTACGTCTCATAAATTAAAATCCCATTTGCCTAGCTAAATATCCAATTCTTTTCCAACCAAATTTGTGCCTAAAGAAAGGAATCGTAAAAATGAATGAAAAACAATTACAAGAAAAAATAAATGGAACCATCTGGAGTGCTTGTGATACTTTAAGAAGTAGTATACCAGGATCAAATTATAAGGATTATGCCTTAGTGATGTTATTTGTTAAATATTTAAGTGATATGTATAAAGAAGAAAAAGAAATTGCTTCCAAAAAATATGAAAATGATCCTGTTATGATAGAAAGATATCTTTCAAGAGGAAAATTTAGATTAAGTGATGATTGTACCTTTGATTATTTATATGAAAATAGAAATGATAATGATATAGGAAACATTATAAATAAAGCATTAGAAAAGATTACTAGCTTAAATGGTGTAAAGCTTTTAAATTTATTTGCTGGAGCTGATTTTAATAGTGAAATCGTATTTGGGCAAATGAAAGAAAAAAATGCTATTTTAAGAAATCTATTACAAGATTTTCACAATAAAGATATAGACTTAAGACCCTCTAAAATAGGAAATTTAGATGTTATTGGAAATGCTTATGAATATTTGATTGCAAGATTTGCTGGAGATTCTGGAAAAAAAGGAGGAGAATTTTATACGCCAGCAGAAGTTTCTACTTTACTTGCTAAATTAGTGGAGCCAAAAGAAAATGATAGAATTTATGATCCTGCCTGTGGTTCAGGTTCTTTATTACTAAAAGCCTCAAAAGAAGTAAAAGACAAAAAAGTTAGTGTATATGGGCAAGAAAGTAATAGTTCAACTTACAATTTATGTAGAATGAATATGTTTTTACATGACATTAATGATGCTCATATAAAATGGGGAGATACGCTTTCCAATCCATTGCATTTAGAAACAGATGACTTAATGAAATTTGATGTAATTGTTTCCAATCCTCCCTTCTCATTGGATAAATGGGCAAAAGGTTTTGAACCTCAAAATACTACAATTTTACAAGATGGAAAGAAAAAAAGTACTTTTAAAATGGAAGCTAGTTTAGATCCTTATAATAGATTTGAATATGGAGTACCTCCAAAGAGTATTGGTGATTATGCTTTTATTCAACATATGTTAAAAAGTTTAGAACAAAATGGAAGAATGGCTGTGGTTTTGCCACATGGTACTTTATTTAGAGGAGCATCGGAAGGAATGATTCGACAAAGAATACTGGAAAATAATCTAATTGATGCGATTATTGGCTTACCTGAAAATTTATTTTATGGAGTAAGTATCCCAGCAACTATCGTTGTATTTAAGAAAAATAGGAAAAGAAAAGATATATTGTTTATAGAAGCTAGTCGAGAATACGAAAAAGGAAAGAATCAAAATAATTTGACAGATGCTAATATTAATAAAATATTAGATACTTATAGGAATTATGAAGAAATTCAAAAATATTCTCATATTGCTACAATGGATGAAATTAAGGAAAATGAATACAACCTAAACATAAAAAGATATGTTGATACTTTTGAAGAAGAGGAAGAAATTGACATAGAAGAAACTAAGAAAAATATTGTAAAGATAAACAAAGAATTACAAGTTTTAGAAAAAGAGTTAGAAAAATCATTGAAGGAATTAGGCCTATAAAAAGTAGTTACACTGGTTATAAATAATAAAAATAAGGAAAATTAAAATGGAAAAATGGAAAAAAGTAAAATTAGGAGATTTACTAGAAGAATATTGTGAAAGAAATGTAAATCAAGAATATAAAGTTGTTGCTGTTGGCAAATATGGAATAAGAAAAAGAGAAGATATTTATTCTAAAGAACTAAGCAAAGACATCTCAAAAAACAAAATAATTATGAAAAATACACTTACTATTGGAATGGGAAGCAATCAAATAGACATAGGAATTTTGACAGAAGATAAAAAGTTTTGTGTATCACCAGCCTATACCACATATAAAATAAAAAATTGCAATTCGCAATTTTTAGAATATTACTTACAATTTTTAAATCCAAAATTAAGTGATCTTTTCATGGTTATAAGTGCAAGACAAGGAAAAAGTGTAGATAAAGAAGGATTACTGAAATATGAAATATATATTCCGCCACTAGATCAACAAACAAAAATTGTTGAAATACTAAAAAAGGTCGATAGTATTATTGATAAATATGATAAATTACTAAAAGAAAAAAATCAATTTATTAAATCACAATTTGTTGAGATGTTTGGAGATATTCAAATAAATGAAAAAAAGTGGGAAGAAAAAAATTTCTTTAATTTGTGCCAAAATATGGATAATAGGAGAAAACCGATTAGTGCATCAGTACGAGCACATGGAATATATCCATATTATGGTGCTTCAGGAATAGTTGATTATGTAGATAGTTATATTTTTGATGAAAATCTTTTATTAATATCAGAGGATGGGGCGAATTTAACTTCAAGAGTAACTCCTATAGCTTTTTCAATTGAAGGGAAAAATTGGGTTAATAATCATGCCCATGTGTTAAGATTTGAAGATTTTATCATTCAAAAGTATGTTGAATTTTATTTTTCAATGATAAATATAAATAAATATTTAACTGGTACAGCACAACCAAAATTAAATCAAGCAAAATTGAATTCAATGGTTATCCCTATACCAGATTATGAGTTGATCCAAAAATTTGTAAAAATAAATAAACAAATTGAAGAACAAAAATCTTTGCTAGAAAAACAAGTTGAAAATTACAAAAGATTAAAAAAAGCATTAATGCAGCAGCTATTAACAGAAAAGTAAAATAAAACTTTCGTAGCTATAAAAAATTAAATTATGGAGGTAAATAAATGGAGAAAAAAATACCAATAGCAAATGAAGAAACGACAAGTCAAAGACCTGCCATAGAAGTATTAAAAAAATTAGGATATAAATACATTTCGGAAGAAGAAAACAAAACATTAAGAAATAACATTTTAAGTGATGTTATTTTCAAAGACATCTTAGAAAAAAAGTTAAAAGAATTAAATAGTTATGAATATCAAGGAAAAGAATACAAATTTTCTGCTGGAAATATCGGACAAGCCATTACAGATTTAAATGAAGATTTAGTATCTGGTTTAATAAGCACAAACGAAAAAATTTATGATATGCTAACTTTAGGTAAATCTTATCAAGAAAACATGGTAGATGGAAGCAAGCGTTCCTTTAACATAAAATTTATTGATTTTGAACATCCAGAAAACAACGACTTCTATGTTACAGAAGAATTTTCTGTATTAAGAATGAATGGTAAAAACTTTGCCAGACCTGATATTGTCCTTTTTATTAATGGTATTCCCATAGCTGTCATAGAATGTAAGGATGCATCTGTACCCATATTGCAAGCCATATCACAAAACATTAGAAATCAAAAACCAGATTATATCCCACAACTATTTAAATTTATTCAAATTGTTATGGCAGCTAATAAAAACGAGACAAAATATGCCACCTGTGGCACGCCAGAAAAATTTTGGTCTAAATGGAATGAAGAAGATTCTGAATGGCAAGAAAAAATCTTAAAAAAAGCAATCCATGATAGACAAGTAACCAAGCAAGATAGAGACATTATTTCGCTATTCGAACCCAATAGATTATTAGAATTAATAAGCGATTTCATTATTTTTGAAGGGATCACTAAAAAAATAGCTAGATATCAGCAATATTTTGCCGTAAAAGCAACCATGAGAAACATAAGGAACGAAAATAAAGGTGGTGTAGTTTGGCATACACAAGGCTCAGGAAAATCTATAACAATGGTCTTTATTACAAAAAAAATAATGGCAGACAAAAATATAAAAAATCCCCAAATAGTAGTTGTTACCGATCGAATTGATTTGGATAAACAAATACATAAAACTTTTAATAAAATTGGACTAGAAGCTGCAAGAGCAAGTACAGGAGAAAATTTAGTACATTTAATACAAGACGAAAAAATCAGGGTTATCACAACCGTTGTTAATAAATTTGAAACAGTAGCCAATAAAGAAAACTTAGTTATTAATAGTCCAAATACTTATATTCTTGTAGATGAAGGACACCGAACACAATATGGAGAAATTAATAGAAGAATGCAAGAGGTTTTCAAAAGTTCTGTTTACATCTCTTTTACAGGAACCCCTATCATGAAAAAGGATAGAAATATCTTCAACAAATTTGGTGGTTTGATCCATAAATATTCTTTAGATGATGCCTTAAAAGATAAAGCCATCGTTCCCATTCTATATGAAGGAAAAATGGTCGATCAAGAAGTTTCAAGAGAGGCAATTGATATGAGACTAGATATGCTAACTAGAGATTTAAAAGAGCAACAAAAACGAGAGGTAATGCGTAAATGGAGTAAATTTGAAAAAGTTGCCTCATCAGAACAAAGACTTGAACTAATTGCATGGGACATTGCTAAAAATTACAAAGATACGTTAAAAGGGACTGGATTCAATAGCATGCTTGCTTGTAACAAAAAAATTGAAGCCATCAAATATTATAAAATTCTAAAAGAAGATTTTCCAGAATTAGAAATAGCATTTGTTATCTCTCCTCCCGATATGAGAGAGGGTGAAGATGATATTAATAACGATACCAATGACATGGTAAAAAAATACTATTTGGAAGCCATTTCAAACTATAAAAATCATGAAGAATACGAAGAAATTACCAGAGCAAAATTCATAAATGGTGACCTTGATATTCTTATTGTTGTAGACAAATTGTTAACAGGATTTGATGCTCCTAGAGCTTCCACATTGTATTTAGATAAGCATATAAAAGAACATAATTTATTACAAGCAATCGCTAGAGTAAATCGACTATGTGATGGTAAAGATTATGGTTATATTGTTGATTATAGAGGATTACTTGGGGAATTAGACAAAGCAGTAACCATGTATGAAACTGCTGGTCTTGAAGAATTTGAAGAAAGTGACGTTAAATCATCTGTATATTATATTGATACAGAAATAGAACATCTGCTTAACACCTATGAGGATATAAAAAATATTTTTAAAACCATAAAAAATAAAGATGATTTTGAAGAATACGAAGTATATCTTGGAGATGAAGAAATTAGGAAAGAATTTTATGATAAATTGTGTAGCTTTTGTAGTTTATTAGGTCTAATCCTTCCAAGTGATAGAGCTTATTATAAAATTGGAAAAGAAAAAATAGCAGAATTAAGAAAAGCATTAGAATTTTATCAACATTTAAGAGCAACCGTAAAAAGAAGATACTCTGAAACAATAGACCATAAAGAATATGAAGCAAAAATGCAAAAATTATTAGATCTCTATGTTGTCTCTAAAGAAATGATGAGAATAACAGAACCAATTGATATTACTGATACAGAAAATTTCGACAAAGAGCTAGAAAAAATGACTTCTCATAGTGGAAAAGCTGACATGATTCGAACAGGACTAATAAGAACAATTACCAAAAAAGGAAAAAGTGATCCTTCCTATTACAAAAAGTTCTCTGAAAGAATTGAAGAAACCTTAGAAGCATATAGAAATAAAAGAATTACGGATCGTGAATATTTAGAGAAAATGCAAAATATAAAAGAAGACTTTATAAAAGGAAACTCTGGTATTTCGTATCCATCTAATATAACCAATGAAAATAGTAGAGCTTTTTATGGTGTAATCTATGATAAATTAGCTTCCAAAATGAAAGAAAATACCAATATAGAAGAAATAGGAAGCATTGCCCTTACGATTCAAAAAGAAATAGAAGCAAAAGTAAAAAGAGATTGGCACTATAATACGGATATTCATAATCAAATTGCACAAACTATTGATGATACCATATTTATCTATGCCACCAATAAAAACATTTCAATTGATATTGATGAACTAGATCATCTAATAGAAGACATCATCAATATTGCATTGATAAAATATTAAGAACTTTCCTAGCATATAAAAAAATTACTTTGAAAGGATAAAATAATGGAAAAAGATTTTGTTGAAGCTAATGGTGAAAAAATATATTTCCTTGTACAGAGAAAATATATAAAAAATATGAATCTTAAAGTAAATATAGATAAAAAAGTAACCCTATCCATACCAATGAAAATGCCCTTAAATCAAGCCAAAGAATTTGTAAAGAAAAAGGCAAATTGGATTCAGAAACAATTAGATTTTTATGATACCTTAACAAAACAAAAAGAAAATTTAACTTTTGAAAATGGTGAAACTTTATATTTACTAGGGAAACAATATAAAATGAGATTATTTCCAAACAATCAAAATGATGTTATAATCAACCATAACTATATAGAAATTTATATCAAAGACAACTATATAAAAAATAAAACTTATATTAAAAAAGTATATGAAAAATGGCTAAAACAATATGCCTTACACATTTTTGAAGAATTGGTTTTAAACTATCACAAATCATTAAAAAAATATAATATTAAAATTCCAGAAATAGAAGTAAGGCAAATGAAATCCAGATGGGGAAGTTGTATTCCTTCTAATAATAAAGTGATATTTAATTTGAGCTTAATAAAAACACCTATATGCTGCATCGAATATGTTGTTTTGCATGAATTATCACATTTTAGATATCAAAATCATAGCAAGAATTTTTATCATTTTATTACTATCTTTATGCCAGATTGGAAAAAACGTAAAAATTTATTAGATACAGAATTTATTGGTATAGTATAAAAAGTAATAATAGTAACAATTCAAAATAATACATTTCCATTTAAAAAGTTTATATGTTTTTATTGTAAATCATAAAAACATATAAACTTTTATTTAGAGTCTAAATAATTAGTATTAAAATATTTTTTTAATTCTTTCAATTGCTTCCACTGTATTCTCTTTGGTTCCAAAACCAGTCAATCTAAAATAGCCTTCACCATGTGTTCCAAAGCCGCTTCCTGGTGTTCCTACGACATTTGCCTTTTCTAAAAGCTCATCAAAAAAATCCCAAGATGTCATTCCCTCTGGTACTTTTAACCAAACATAAGGTGAATTCACTCCCCCATATACACTAAATCCCGCTTCTTCTAGTCCTTCTTTAATAATTTTAGCATTTCCTAAATAGGCATTAATATTATCTCTAATTTGCTTTTTCCCTTCTTCACTATAAGTTGCCTCTGCTGCTCTTTGTACCATATAAGATACCCCATTAAATTTGGTACAAGTTCTACGATTCCATAGCTTACTTAGACTTACTGATTTCCCTTCTTTTGTGTATCCTTTTAAAGCTTTTGGCACTACCACATAAGCACACCTAACCCCTGTAAATCCTGCTGTCTTAGAATAGCTTTTAAATTCAATGGCCACTTCTTTGGCTCCTTCTATTTCATAAATGCTATGTGGTACCTTTTCTTCTGTAATAAAAGCCTCATAAGCTGCATCATATAAAAGAATGGATTGATTTTCTTTCGCATACGCTACCCATTTTTCTAGATCTTCTTTGGTTAATATAGTTCCTGTTGGATTATTAGGAAAGCATAAATAAATCATATCTACTTTTTCTTTTGGTAACTCTGGTTTAAAATTATTTTCTGCTGTTACTGGTAAATAGATAATGTTTCTTCCAGACATAATATTAGTATCCAAATAAACAGGATAAACTGGATCGGTTATCGCTACTTTATTATCTTGTGCAAAAATATCCACGATATTCCCACAATCACATTTTGCTCCATCTGATACAAAAATCTCATCTGCTTCTATTTCTACTCCTCTTGTTTTATAGTCATTTTCAACAATTGCTTTTCTTAAAAAATCGTAGCCCTGTTCTGGTCCATAACCTTTAAACCCTTCTGCTGTTCCCATTTCATCAACTGCCTTGTGCATTGCTTTTAAACAGGCTGGTACGATTGGTTTTGTTACATCTCCAATTCCTAATTTAATAATTTTTTTATCTGGGTTTTCTTCTGTATATTTTGCCACTTTTTTTGCTATGGTTGAAAATAAGTAGCTATCTTGTAATTTCAAAAAATTTTCATTAATTAAACTCATTTTATCCTCCTTTTTTGCCAATGTGCCACTGGGGACGGTCCTTTTTGGCAATTTTAATTTCTAATGGTCCCGCACCAACGATTCCAAGTTTGTTTGGCAACTTTAAACAATTTCTCTAATAATGTTAGATTAAGAATGTTCCCTAATCTCTGTTAGTTCTCCTTCAAATACAGTGGTGGCTGAACCTGTCATATAGATATGGTTGTCTTCTTCATTCCATTCTATTTCCAAAATTCCTCCGTAATAATTCAATATACACATGTCTACCTGTTAATCCATTTAAATTACAAGCAACTGCCGTTGCACAAGCACCTGTCCCACAGGCTAACGTTTCTCCTGATCCTCTTTCCCAAACTCTCATTTTAACATGCTCTTTATCTTCAATTTCTATAAATTCCACATTTGTTTTGTTCGGAAAGGCTGATGCTACTTCTAAAATTTTTCCATATTTTTCGACTTCAAAATTTTGGGTATCTTTTACGATTGTGATAGCATGCGGATTTCCCATAGATACACAGGTAAATGTAAATTCTCTATCCAGTGCTTTTATTTTTAAATTTTTTACTGGTTCTTCTATCGCCATGACTGGTATTTTTTCTGGTTTCAAAACAGGTTCTCCCATGTCTACTCTTACGGTTTGAACTTTTCCTTCTTTTACATTCAATTTTAATGTTTTAATGCCAGCTAGTGTTTCTATGTCTACCGTTGTTTTTTCTGTTAATCCTTTGTCATATACAAATTTTCCTACACAACGTATTCCATTTCCACACATTTCTGCTTCGCTTCCATCTGCATTAAACATTCTCATTTTAAAGTCTGCCATTTCACTTTTACAAACTAAGATCAATCCATCTGACCCAATTCCAAAGTGCCTGTCACTTACAAATCGAGCTAGAGATGATTCATTTTCTATGGTTTGTTGTATGGCATCCATATACACATAATCATTCCCTAGCCCATGCATTTTTGTAAATTTTATCATTTTTTCACCTCTTTTAGGTATTAATACTAAATGAAATATACTTGTATTTCATTGGTCCCATTGTATCATATGCCTATTGTTTTGTAAAGCTTCCATCTTTTTAAGTTTTGATTTTTTTCTGGAAAGGTTAGCTCCCACTTCTTGGCATAAAATATGGTTATTTTGAATAAATGATGAATGCGACCAGAATAAGATTAGGAATTCTTTATAATTTAATTCAAATCAAACTTATATCTTAATTTTTTATGAATTCTATTTCTTTGTTGCAATATTTGTTGTATAATGTAGAAAGAAAAGAGGTATTTATGAAACTATTTAGAAAAATATTAATAATTTTACTCCTACTATTTGTTATCGTAACAACCATTCTTTTTGTTATTGGTTTTGGTTACTATTCCAATACGTTAAAACAAAAACCTTTAATGACTAGAGTAGAAGAAATAACCAGTAAAGAACACTATACTTCCTTTGACAAATTACCAGAAAATTATATTCATGCAGTGATTGCTGTCGAAGACCATAGATATTATAATCATGGTCCTATTGACCCAATTGGTATTGCTAGAGCTTTTTATACCAATATTCGCGATGGAGAATTTGATGAGGGTGGTAGTACCATTACGCAACAAGTTGCCAAAAACATTGTTTTTAATCAGGACAAGAATATTGTTCGAAAATTGGGGGAAATTTTTGCCGCTTATGACTTGGAAAAAAATTATAGTAAAGATGAGATTTTTGCCTTATATGTTAATTCTTCTTATTTTGGTGATGGCTATTATTGTATTTATGATGCTAGTATGGGATACTATCAAAAAGAGCCTAAAGATCTAACCCTATCGGAAGCTAGTATGTTAGCTGGCGTTCCTAATGCTCCTTCTGTTTATGCACCAACTGTTAATCCCGATTTAGCTAAAAAACGCCAAAAGCATGTCTTGAATAAAATGGTGGAATATGGCTATATTTCACGTGAAGAAGCTGATACTATTAAATAAAAATAGCTTATATAGAAATATATGAGCTATTTTTTTTGGTTTTAAAATAATTGTCGTTTTACTTGTAAAAACGCAAGGTATTTTTTTATGCTCTTTTCATATATTTATCTTATAGGAGGTCATATGAAAGTCATTGTTTTACACAAAAAAATAGTAATCACTATTACGATTCTTTGCCTTCTTTTTTCTTCTTTATTCTTTTATTTCAGTATCCCCTTCTCCTTTGCTGTTGAATTAACCACAAACAGTATAATAGAAGAATCACTAAAAGAAGAAATTGCCACACTAACCAAGAAAGAAGAAAAAATTGCCTATCTTACTTTTGATGATGGACCCACATTAAAAGCCACTGGCAAAATATTAGACATATTAAAAGCAGAAGATGTAAAAGCCACCTTTTTTGTCGTTGGAAAGCATGTGAAAGAACATCCTGAATTAGTAAAAAGAGCTTATGACGAAGGACATTATATCGCCAATCATGGCTATCATCATGATAACCGCAAACTATACAAAAGCTCTGACAGTTTCATTTCTGAAGTAAAAAATACAGACATTGAAATTGGAAAAGCAATTGGCATGGAAGATTATTGTTCTCATGTTTTCCGTTTTCCAAATGGTTATATGTCTTCTAATTATAAAGCAAAGAAAAAAGAAGCTACTAGACTTCTTTCTGATATGAATTATACCTATGTTGATTGGAATTGTTTGAATAATGATTCTGTCAAAAAATATAGTCCTAATCAACTATTAAAAAATCTGAAAAAATCTTCTAAAAATAAAGGCACCTTAGTTGTTTTAATGCATGATACATCGGATGTAAATGATACGCCTTCTATTTTAAAAGACTCTATTGATTACCTAAAAGAACAAGGTTATGAATTTAAAAATTTTTATGATTTATAAGTTTGGGGATTAAATGGAAAGTTGCCAACGTTTCCGAATTTGTTTAGCAACTTTCCATTTAAAGGACAAACCGTTGGCACAAACTCACCATCCCCCTACTACATTTGTACTTCAATTTGATATACATTCCTACTACCATCTAGCTTAATGGAATTTTCAACCTCATTACCATTCAAAAGTATCTTACTATTTTCTGGCTCAAAACCATTCTTTCCATTTGGATTTTTAATCGTAATATGATATTTGCTTTCTTTATATTGATATCTTATCTGATATTCCTTCCAATCCTTTGGAATACAAGGTTCTATTTTTAAATAACCATTTTCCACTTTTAATCCTAATAAGTTTTCAATTCCAGCTTTGTAGTACCAGCTGGCAGAACCAGTATACCAGGTCCAACCTCCTCTTCCTGCTAAATTTCCTGTTCCATAAATGTCAGCTGCTATTACATAGGGTTCTACTTTGTACTTTTTACTAGCTTCTTTGGTTCTGCTATGCTCAATTGGATTAATCATACGATATAATTCTAATGCTTTATCTCCAAAGCCTAACATCGCTTCCGCTATAATAACCCATACCGAGCTATGCGTATATTGCCCACCATTTTCCCTAACACCTGGCAAATAGGCTTTAATATAACCAGGTTCTAGCTTACTTTTTTCAAATGGCGGATCCAATAATTTAATAATGCCATTTTCTCGATCGATTAAATGATTCTCTAAGCTTTCCATTGAAATATATTTCTTGTCATTATCTCCTACTTTTGAAATGACACTCCAACTTTGGGCAATACTATCAATTCTACATTCTTCATTTTCCATACTTCCCAACACATTTCCGTCATCCATAAAAGCTCTTTTGTACCATCTTCCATCCCAAGCATTGGTATTTAATGCTTTTTTTAGATTATTTCTTACTTCTTCATATTTTTGTGCTAATAACTCGTCTCCTTTTTCTCGGCAAATGGATACGAAATGCTCTAAGATTAGACTTAAGAAAAATCCTAACCACACACTTTCTCCCTTGCCTTTATTTCCTACTGTACTAAATCCATCATTCCAGTCTCCTGAACCAATTTTAGGAATTCCATTTTCTCCAAAATTCAAGCTTCTTTCTATGGCTTTGATACAATGCTCATAAATGGTTCCTTCTTGTTTCGATGGCAAATATTTTTCGTATCTTTCGTCTTGATTTTCTTCTAACTCTGCTCCTTCTATATAAGGTGTTTTTATATCTAAAATGCTTTTATCTCCTGTAAAACTGATATATTCTATTGTTAAATACGCTAACCATAATAAGTCATCTGAAAATTTGGTTCGAATCCCTCTTTGATTTTCTTCATGCCACCAATGCTCCACATCGCCTTCTAAAAATTGATGCTTACTGTGCTTGATAATCTGCTCTTTTAACATTTCTGGTTCTAAATATTTTAGACCTATTGTATCTTGTAGCTGATCTCTAAATCCATACGCACCACCAGATTGATAATACCCTGTTTTTCCTACTAATCGACTACTAATGATTTGATAAGCAATCCAACCATTTAGTAATATATTGGTTGATTCTAAAGGTGTATACACTTGTACTCTTTCTAAAAGTTCTTTCCAGTAATTTTTAATGGTATTTAATTCTTGCTTACAATTGGCTATCTTTTGATATTTATAAGCTATATTTTTACAATCCATTTCCTCTTCTTCTGCTCCTAATATAATGGAAATTTCTTTATTCTCAAAACTTTCTAGTTCTATTTCAATTTCATAGGCCATACAAGGTTTTTTACCCAATGAATTTTGATTATTTAACGAAACTTTCTTTAAAGCTTGTGGTTGATCCATTCCTCCTTCTCCTAAAAAGAAGTTTTTATCACCTGTATACGATTTTATTTTTTCACTAGAAGAGACATAAACTTTGGTTTTCTCCATTTCTTCTCGATATAGATTTTGAGCTTGTAACAAATTATTGTTAGCATCAAATTTCAAATCAATATAGCCATTTGATTTTTTCTCATCTTCTCCAATTACTGGTTTTATATAATAATATAACTTTAATTTTTTTCGATTTGGTGTGGTATTTTTTAAATTTAAGATTCCAATTTTACAACTATCTTCTTTTGGTACAAACATTTCTAGTTCTTGCTCGATTCCATTACTTTTATGAATATATTTACAATAACCAAAACCATAGACAATATTATAATTTCTATCATCTGGCATTGGATTTAAACCTAATGACCAAGCTTTCTTTGTTTCTTCGTCTTTGATATAAATAACTTCAGATGGAATGTCGTAACTTGGTTGATTGCTCCAACAGGATACCCTATTTAATCGACAATTTTGATACCAACTGTAACCACCCATATTTTCTGTCACAATCGTTCCAAACTTTTCATTAGCCATAATATGGCTCCATACGGTTGGCAATCTATTTTCTTGATTGATTCGCATTAAATATTCTTTTCCATCTGCTGAAAATCCACCATATTCATTATAATATTTTAACTCTTCATGATTGCTTAGTAAGTCGATATCTTCTTTCTCTTCTTCCTCAAATACTGGCTTTTGTACTTCTTCTCCAATTACTTCTTGCTTTTCCAAATAATTTTCTTCTAACTCTTTAATATTATTCTTTAATCCACCTTTGTCACTATCTATGATAATACTTGCTAAAAACTCTAATAATTCTATATCTTTTTTGTCAATTTCCCCTTTGCTTAATGTGAAAATTCCACCTCTTTGATTTTTTAAATATGCCATATGATGATTTAAAATACTGCCTTCAATTTCTTCTTTTACATAGTTTTCATAGCTATGTTTTTCTTCATCTAATATGACCATTTCCGTTTCTACTTTTTTCATGCGGAAGAATTCATGAGCTTTTAAAGCTTCTTTTACGATATAGCCATCATTCACATTCTTTATTTTTAGTAAAATAATTGGTAAATCTCCTGATATTCCATATTTCCACAATTCACTTTGATGGTAATTTGAATGTTTCTTTTTCTTTTCTACTAATTGTGATTTAATTGGATTATCAAAAATAATATAAGATAGCATTTTTTGATAAACAGCCATATCACTACCTTTTCTGCTCAAATACCTACTTTCTGCTTCTACTCTTGCTTTGGACAACTCAAATTCTTTGGTTACATTTCCTGTTGATTGATATTTTTTAATATTTTCAATTACTACTTCCTCGTTTTCATTGACGGCTAAAATAAAATCTATAAGTGCTTCTTCTTGTGGTTTTACCTTAATGGTTCTTTTCAATGCTACAATTGGCTCTGTTACTAATCCCATTTTCTTTGACAATGGAATAGAATTTTTGATTCGATTAGGAATCCCCAAATTTCCTCTTCCTATAAATTTTTCTTGATCGATTTCATATTCAAAATCCCCTATGGTTTCACTATTTGTGGATAAGTTGGCTCCTAAATAAAACTTAGGTGTATTGGCTTCTCTATTTTTTCTTTGTACGATAATACTATTGGTTTCTTCTTCTAACTTAGGAATTAAAAATAAGTTATTAAAAGCTGGGTGAGAATAATCTTGCTCTTTTCTTGATAATACTGGTTCAAAATAGCAAGTTACTTCCAAAATTTCTTCTTCATTTCCTTGATTTTCTAGTGTAACTCTTCTCAATTCTACTGGTTGGTTTGAACTTACGGTTGTTTCTATTTTTGTTTTAATATTTCCATTCACTATTTCTTGTTCATGCTTATCTGGCATAAAACTAATTTGATATTGACTTTCCTTATTTTCATTATAAGCATAATTTGAACTCCAAATATTTTTATTTTTGATATTCTTAAAAGCAAAGAAAATTCCTTGTGGATAATCGCTAGTTACTTTGAATCGATTGATATAAACGTCTTTATACTTACTAACCCCTTGTCCTTTTTGATTCATAGCCACTACATAATCTTCATTTGAAATAAAGTTACCAGTTATTAATCTTTCGTCAATTTTCTTATACGTTGTTTGCACATAATTTTCATAATCTTTATATTTCAACTTTTCAACCTTCTCCTTTTTTTCCTTCGTTATGATGGCCTTCTCTGGCATAGTCTCTTGTAATAAGATGCTAACGGCATCAATTTCCGGATTTTTCATAAACCTTTTTTGTAAAATATCATTATGAAATAAGTTATTAATACTCAATAAAATTAACCCTTGATGATGTGCCATATAGGTTTTTACAACAGCTGAATTTTTCCCTTTTTCCACTCTTTCTGGTGTATAGTCAATCGATTCATAAAATCCGTATTTATCATACATGCCTTCTTTTTCAAGCCATTTTAAGTTCTTTACCTCTTCTTTTGGTACTTCACTTATGGCTAATATCCCTGCATAACTAGAAACCACCATTTCATCTGCCAAACCTCTTTTTAGTCCCAGCCATGGTATACCAAAAGCTTTATATTGATAATTGGATTGCAAATCTCTCAAATTAAAAGCTGCTTCTGAAATTCCCCAAGGTATATTCAAATTTTTGCTATATTCCATTTGTGTCTTTACTAAAAATTTGCAAGATTCATCTAGTAAACTTCCTTCATATTTTGGGATATTGATATTTGGCATTAAATATTCAAATGCTGTTCCAGACCACGAAATCAAGCCTTTGTATTTTCCTAACGTTGTTAAAGTTCTACTTAAATAATTCCAATGTCTACTAGACACGTCTTTTTTAGCAATAGCTACTAGACTGGCTTGTCTTGCTTCAGAGGCCAGTAAATCATAATAAGAATCGGTTAACTTATTTTCTTCGATATTAAATCCAATTGAAAAAATTTGTTGTTCGTGATTATACAACACACTAAAGTCCATATCTTCAATCATTTGCTGGATTTTAACTTTCAAGGAAGTTGCCAACGATTTCAGGTTTGTTTGGCCACTTTCCTCTGCCTTTAAATGAATTAAATTATCTTGTTTCTTCTCCTGCTTCTTCTTTGGTTGCCAAACAAATTCAAAACTGTTGGCAATCTCTTCTAAAAAGGCTTTGGTTACATATAAATACCCAGCTAAATTTCCACTATCGACAGTTGATACATACTTAGGATTTAATGGTTCTTTGGTTTTGATGTTATACCAGTTATAGAGATGTCCATTCCATTTAGCCAAACTTTCGATGGTATCAATTGTCTTACTTAATAAATCCATTGTTTTTTCTAAGTCAATATATTTCAAATCATAGGCAGAGATAACCGCTAATAAAGATAACCCTATATTTGTTGAAGATGTTCGAGGAACTACTTTTTCTTTTCTTTCTTCTTGGTAATTATCAGGAATTAGATAGTTATTTTCCTTTGTTAGATAGGTTTCAAAAAAGTCCCAAGTTCTTTTTCCAATTTCTAAAACATATTTCTTTTCTTCTTCGTTTAATTGTTCTACTGGTTGTACTTTTTCTATTTCTCTACTAACATACCACATAATTATAGGCGTAATAGCCCACCATATCCCCAATACAACCGCTAATAAATTCAATCGAAATAGCCCTAAACCAATACTGATGACGCCAACTAATACATTAAATGCCATCTGGTTGTAATAAGAAGCTAAATTAGACTTCGCCTGTTTTTCCGCTTCTTCTGAAGTAGTCCATTCTAATAAATGTTTTTTGGTAATACACACTCGATATAATGTTTTTAGAATTGCTTTTGCTGAAACATAAGCTTTATATGGTAAACATCCAATGGTAATAATGAGCCTATAAAAGGTTCCTCTTATCCCTGATATTTTAGGAGCAAATGTTTTTTGCTTTTCTTCCCCCTCTTTTCTAAAAATACACGCATTTAATAATTCTAGTAAATAAGGAAATATGGATATTCCTATTAATGTGGCAACTGTTATTGAAAATGTTTTTCTGTCGATTATACCAATTACATTACAATACACAATTGCTACCATAATGGTTATTTCTATTAAGCTTCTTCTTAAATTATCTCCTATTTTGTATTTTGATAATAAATTTAAAGGGCTTTTGCTACCAATCCATTTGGTAATCTGCCAATCTCCTCGAATCCATCTTGAAAGTCGATTCATAAAACTATTATATTTGGTTGGGTAACCATCCATTAATAAAATGTCAGACGCCAACCCACAACGTAAATAGCAACCTTCCAAAAGATCATGACTTAATACCGTATTTTCTGGAATTTGATTTTCTACTACCTTATCATATACTTCTAAGTCATAAATTCCTTTTCCTGTAAAAATTCCTTCTTGAAAATTGTCTTGATAGGTATCTGATATGGCATTACTATAGGAGTCCGTTCCGCCTGCTCCTGCAAATATCTTGGTAAATAATGTTTGATAACTAATGTCTAAATTAATTCCTACTCGTGGTTGTAATATTCCATACCCATCTACTACGATATTTTTTTGACTGTCTATGATTGGCTGATTTAGAATATGAGCCATCTCGCCTACTAATTCAAAAGCTGTATTTAGAACTAAATCGGTATCAGCATCTAAAGTAATAATATATTTAATCTTTTCTTTTTCTTGATTTTCTAAAGTATTAACACGGAATGGATTTTTTATTTTTCCTAATAGATATTGGTTAAATTGGGTCAACATTCCTCTTTTTCGTTCCCAACCTAAGAAGGATTCTTCTTTCTCATTCCATTGACGTTTTCGATAAATAAAACTAAAAATTGGCATTTGCCCTTCTTCTTGCTTATATTTTTCATTTAATTTATCTACTAAAAATTTCCCCTCGTGCATTACTTCTTGGTCAAATTCTTCCTCTTCTTTACTACTTTCAGAACAATCTCCTAATAACGTAAAATAGATATTTTGAGATTGATTCGCTAAGTAAAACACTTCTAATTTTCTCATTAATTCTTGTACTTTTTCTTTGGATTTTAAAATAGTTGGAATAACTACCATTGTTTTATGTTGTTCATCAATTGCATTGGTATAATCTAATTTTGGTATTGGCTTTGGTTTTACTACTTTACTTAATACATATTGAATAATTTGTACTGCTACTTCTGACGCTGGTATTAAGAATAAAAGAAATGTCACTACATTTAATTTGATAAGACTACTCATACCTACTGATAATAAAATACTAAGCATTCCTACCCCTAACAAATAAGCCCTTGTTTTGTCTTTTGTACTCATTTGTCTACTGGTTTTATATTGTAATACATCATATAAGGTATTGATACCTTGATCGATTAAGTAATAACCAATATGAGATTGCTTTGTTGATAGTTCTTCATTTTGTGCTAATTCTAGTGCTTTTCTAGCAATATACATTTCTGATATTTTTGTTTTTTTCGAAATTTCCTTGATTCGTGTTCGATAATATTCTTTGGTTTTATCGTCCATTTTTTCATAAACTTGACTTGGATCTTGTCTTAAAATCTCTTCTACTCCATTAATTTTTTCGAATATTTCTAGAAAGTTAATTCTTTGAATTTTTTTGATACTGGTTATACTATTGCCCATAGATACTTTTCTTACAGCAATGTCAAAATGTTCTTTTTTGATAACTTCAGATACTGTTGTACCACTCATTTCTACTGCTTCTTCTAAGGCTTTTAAATAGCTATATCCCTTTTTCCCATAGCGTTTTAAGATATAAGACATATATTCAATAAAAGGATATTTCATATCCTTAAATACATCTTTTTCTAGTTTTTTGATGGAATTCGTTTTAAAATTCTGCTCTGCCTTTCCCTTATTTTCCACTAATCTTTCTACAATATTTTCTGCTTTATATTTTTGTATTTGACAACTATATATTTTTTCGCTTATTTCTCTTATATTTTCAATCATAGCAATTTGAAGAAATATACCAATATTCCATATTTCTTCCATACTTAATGTTTTTTTAGTTTGATAACTTACCAAATAGTCTTCCAAGTCTTTTCTTTCTATTTTATTATCTGTGTAAGCTACTATTTCAGAAGCTAATACATAAATTCTCGCAAATCCTTTGTAAGCTCCATTACTGACTCCTACAAAATTGGTATATTTTTTTAGGGTTAGCTCTTTTTCAATTTGTTTTACGGTTTCTTCTATGATATACAAGTTATCTAGTAACCATTCTCCGGCTGGATGAATACTAATTCCTAATTTTAGATGTTCGTTTAATAGTTGATATACTTGTTCTATGACTTTGAAATTTTCTAACATTTGTGGTACTGGATAGGTTTCTTTTTGTGATTGGTTGGTTAAATTATGATTAGAGGCTATTTTTTGTAAATGGCTTTCTAGCTGGTTTTTGTCTAGTAAGGTACCATTTATTTTTAATACTTTATTGATCTTCAAAAAATTTCCACTCCTTGCTTCCATATGTTTTAAACATATTGTTTGCAAAGAGTGGAAATTTTATGCATTTTTACTTTTTGTTTTATTCGTGTTCCAATCCATCGTCACTTTCGCTTGCTAATTGTTGATTTTCACTTTTAAATCCATATTCTTTTAATATTTTTATCATTTCATTTTTTGATCTTGTTATTCCTAATTCACTTTCCTGTTCTATAAACTTTCGCCATTCAAATACAATTGGTATCATTTTTTCAAATTTCTCTGTTGTAAGAATTCCTAAATATTGTTTGTCTGTAAATAAATCTCTACTTAGCATTGCCTCTTTTAATTTTCCATCAACTAATGCTCCACAGTCTATCACTTCGCCATCTTTTTTATTGATTTCATAAATTTCTACATCTTCTATCGTATAATAATTAACACCATGTTCTTCTAATTTTTGTTCTGTCACTGTTGGTTCACCTCCATGTGTAATCACGGTTCCTGTATTCTCATCAACATATACTCTACTTTGTGTTCTCTCCCATAGTTCTATATTTTCTGTTGATAAACTAGTATCTCCTGTCTTTTTCTCATAGTCTTCTATAAACTCATTTTTAAAAAGTCTTAGTAAAGTATCCTCATCGTTTACTTTATTTACTTCTGCTTCGATCACATTTTGTTCTATTTTTTCATTAATTTCTTTTCCTAGATTTCCTGGTAAAACTTTTAAGCTATTTTTATAATCGTTTTCTTGTTCAACTTTTACATTTTTATCAACCTCTACATCTTTGTTTCCTCCTGATCCTGTAGCTAATCCAATCGTTGCTACAGCTGCTCCAGCTGCTAATACTTTTGGTGTTTTTTTTCCTATATTTTTTATGTTTCTAAACATTTCTTTTATTTTTTCTACTATTTTCATACTTACAATCCATCCCTTCTTAAGTATAAATTATTTTGAAAGAAATCTCTTTCTTTTTTATTATAACACTTTACATTATTAAATGCAATTTTTTATAAAATGGAAGAGACGCCTTACTACAGGCGCCGTATAATATGTTCTTCCTCATATTTTCTCTCCTTTGCTTTCTCTTTAATATACCCCCATATGCTGGCTCCAAATATAAGGAAAAATATCCCTAATATGCTGGCATACCGAAATGCGTATGAAATCATCTCATATGCTGTCCCCAGAAAGCATAAAATCAATCCTACTAAGATTAACAAGGTTGCAATTTTTTTCATCTTCTGTTCCCTTTCTCTGACCAAATTATTTGGTCGATGCTATGTTTACAGTTACTTATTGTTATTATACCATATTATGTTTATAAATGCAAAATTAGCTTAAAAAATGGCAAACTAATTTTTATCATAAAAATAATCTGTAATTCCATTATAAATGCCCCAAGCCAATCGATTTTGATACTCTTCTTCTAGCAATTGCTTCTCCTCTTCTGGATTAGATAAAAAACCACATTCTACAATTGAAATTGGAATTTCTACATGTTTCATAATATAGACAGTATCTAACTTCATTGCGACCCTTTTATTTTCTTTTTGAATCGAATCATTCAAATTTGACTGAATCTGTTTTGCTAGATTCGTACTTTTTTCATCTCCATTTTTATAAAAACATTGCCATCCCCAATATTGCTGCTCAGGAATTTTATTGAGATGAATACTAACAAATATATCTGCACTTGATTCATTTCCTATTTTTACTCGATTACGAATATCCGAAATTTTTTTCTGTTTTAATGTTTTACTATCCAAATCATAAATGGCATTTTCATCGGAACGTGTCAAAATAACGTTACATCCACTTGTTTCTAATAAATTCTGTAATTTTAATGCAATTTTCAAATTAGTTTCTGCTTCTGTTGTACCGATTACTACTTTGTGCACCGTTCATCTGGCACACCATGTCCCGCATCTACTACAATGGTTTTTCCTGATACTGGTGTTGCGGTTGTCGCTACTGTATTTTGCTCTTGATCCAGATTGTTTTGGGATCTAAATTCATTTTTGTTATTAGCAATTTGAAAATAAAATACAAAAACAGCTACTAATACACAAGATAATATAACTGAAATTCTTTTTTTGTTAATCACTATCATATAAAAACTCCTAATATAAATATTTATTACTATTTATATTAAGAGCTTCTGCATTTTATTCCGATTGGAGACAGTTCTTTTGGGACATTGCCTCAGGTTGCCACTGTGCCACTGGGGACGGACCTTTTTGGCAATCCTGAAATTAATAGAATAAAAATAGAAAAAAATAAAAAAGTTTTGCTTGAAAGTAATTGAATTAGAAGTTCTTTATTCATAATATGGAAAGCGTTCATGCGTCGTGCATGGAAGGGTGCCATATTATGAATTTAGAACTTCTATGATAATTAGCTTGAACAAAAAACTTTTTTATTTTTTTCTATTTTATTATTAGTATAAAGAATTTGCCAAAAAGGTCCGTCCCCAGTGGCACAGTGGCAACCTGAGGCAATGTCCCAAAAGAACCATACCAGAAACTCTATTTTCTTCTGTCAACGGCATAGCTACTTCCCATAACGGATTTGGCAGCATGTTTTACTTGTGCTCCTACTTCTCCAATTTCTAGGATGTTATTGAATCTTCCCTCATCTGCTACTACTACTCCTATTGATAAAGAAGTTAATGGGAATTGCTCAATAATTCCCTTTCGATTGGCTACTTCTATATATCCTTTTTCTAAATCATTGTCTGTAAAATATTTTTTTACGTTATGATCAAAATGAGCTAATATACTTTGACATAACTTTTCACAAACATTTCCTGCTATTAATGCTACAAAGTCATCTCCGCCCAATATGTCCGATAAAAGTATCTTTTAGTCCACTTTCATGAATACAATCTATAATGGTTTGTGCTGTGAATTCTATGATTTCATCTCCTTTTAAAAATCCATATACGTCATTATAGGCTTTAAAATTATCTAAATCTAAGTACAGTACACAAAAGGCTTCTTTTTTTAAAATTCTTTTCTTCAATTCTGCATGTATTTGTACATTTCCTGGTAAACCTGTTAAAGGACTGATTCTTCTATTCGTAGAAAGAAGTCTATTTAAGTTCTTTACCGTATGATACAAGTATTGTTCATCTACTGGTTTTTTGATGAAATATTCAATCGATTCTTGTAATATACTTAATCTATGTTCTTTTTCTCCCCTAGAAGATACCACAATAACTGGTGTTATGGTATTATCTTCATCTTTTCTAATTTTTCTACATAAATCGACCACATTTCGGTCTATTGCATCTTCGTTTATGACAATCAAAGATGGTATGTTTTTTAAGGCAATGTCTATTTGTTCTGTTTTTACACTGGTAAATTTATATTCGGGATCATTTTTAAATAGTTCTCTAAATATTACAATTGATGCATCATCATCATCAATTATATATACATCTTGTATCATCTAATTTCTTCCTCTCTTGTTTTTCTTCATTATATACAAAAAGACTTGTTCTTTTCAAGTCTTTTTCCTGTTTTTTACTCTTTTTTTCGTTAATTCTATTTTCTGGTTTAAAATTTCTGTAATCTCTTTTGTGTTGATAGCTGGGAAAGCCTTTTTTAAACGATGTGCATTTTTATATAGTTGCAAAATCATTTTGTTTCTTTTCTTTTTTAGTTTTTCTATTATCTCTTGTATATTTTCCGTTGACAATCCTTTTTCTTCTTTTTCTTTTCTTATGGCTTTTATTTCTTTTAACTTTTCTTTTATTTCTTTGTTGATTTTTTCTATATTTTCTAATGTTGCTTTGATACTTTTTACATGAATAACAGAAGTAATGGTATCTACTATAAAGATTACAAATAAAACAGCCATAATATAATTTAATAAGCTTGTATCAACTTTTGCCATCATTTCTTGGACAAATGGATGAATATATTTTACAAATAGTACACCCAATATTCCCCAACAAATAGAATTGGTTAAACAGATACGTCCTTGAAAATTAAGTTTATGGTCGGAATAGTCCCAATATTTTGTTTGAAATGCTTTTTCTAAAAATACACCAACTAAATATTCCCAAGTGGTTAGCACTATAATTGCTATAAAGAATAAAAGGATTGGCTTATTTTCAAATCCTTCTAAGAATAGAAACATAATCGTTGCTCCTATCCCATATATTGGGCAAAACGGGCCTCTTAAAAAGCCCGTATTGATTAATTTTTTCTCACAAACCGATCTAACAATCGATTCCATAACCCATCCTAAAAATGAGTATATCATGAAATACGTTGTCAATTCTATTAGATTTATATTCATAGTTTCCCCTTATTTGTTAAATAATGCTTTAAATGTTTCTGTTACATCACTTTCATTATAGACAGTTACTTCTAATTTATTTTCTCCGTCGTGTAATGGATAAGAATATTCAAATTCTTTTCTTTCTTCTAATGATAGTTGTGATGCTAAGTCTAATCTAAATTTCTCTGTTCCATTTATGATGAATTCTACTTTTTTTATGCCTTGCTCGTCAGAAGCTTTAATGATGAAATTTTCTGAGTTATCATCTGCTGTTACTTCTAGTTTTGGTTTGGTTACCCCATTTACTTCCTGCTCTTTTGTTTCTGTTTTGTTATTCATATCTACTACAATAATGGTTAATGTGTGTAATCCTCTTGGTGTCTCTATGATTTCTTCTACTTCGTTACCTTCAATATCTACTCTTGTTTCCTCTCCATCATCCCATCTGTATGTCATATATTGAAGTTGATTGATTCCATTGGCTGTTACTTTTAAGTTGTTTCCTTCTGGTTCAATATTAATATTAATATCGGATTCTACTGTATATACTTTTTCGTATTTAATTTCTTGACCATTTATATCACTTGCATGAACTTTTAATGTATTGGTTCCTGTTGGTATTTCTATGGTGGTTTCTACTTCTTTTTTACCATTGGCTTCTACTTGTGTTGCACCTTCTTCATTCCAATCATAGGTTATGGTAGCTAATTCCTTATCATGGGTTACTCTTAGTAAGATTTCCGTTTCTGATGCTTGTTCTACATAGATAACCGGTTTCGTCTTCGCTACTTCTTTGGTAGATTCTTTATACATAGAGTAAGACCCAGTTCCTATTATACATATTCCAAATATCAATATAGCAATTGAGAAAAATTTTAATATGGTATGTATTTCTATTGGCCCATTATTTTTGTTTTTGGTTTTGGTTTTACTTTTTTTTACTTTTTCTCTGCCATTATTTTCTATACTTAATATCTGATTCAATATTTTCACCTCTCTAAATTTCACTATTTTGATTATAACATATCGACTATTTATTGTAAATATTTTTGGAATGAAAAAAATAAATAATAAGCCGTTGATATCAAAAACATCAACGGCTTTTTTCTTTATTCCTTTTATTAGTTTTGTGCATATGGTAATAAAGCAATGTGTCTTGCTCTCTTTACTGCTGTTGTAATATCTCTTTGGTGTTTCGCACATGCTCCAGTTGTTCTTCTTGGTAAGATTTTTCCTTTATCATTGATAAATTTTCTTAATTGTTCTGGATTTTTGTAATCTAATACAAAGTTTTTATCACTACATAATACACATACTTTTTTTCTTTGTTTTCTGAATCTTGGATTGTAGTCCTCATCATAATTTTTATTGTTATTTCTTTTATTTTGTTTTTTGTCTGCCACTCTCTATTCCCCCTCTCTTTTTGTTTCTTAGAATGGTAGGTCATCACTAGAAGATACTTCAAAGTCATTTCCCATATTTCCAGGTGCTGTATCTCCAAATGTATTTTCAAATGTACTGGTTCCTGCTTCTCCTTCTCTTTTACTGTCTGCAAAATAGGCTTCTTCTGCTACTACTTCTGTTACGTAGTGCTTATTTCCTTGTTCGTCATCCCATGTTCTGGTTTGTATTCTTCCTATAACACCTACTTGTTGACCTTTCTTAAAGTATTTGCTACAAAATTCCCCTAGTTTACTCCATGCCACAATATTGATGAAGTCTGCTTGTCTTTCTTCTCCTTGTCTTACAAATCTTCTATTGACTGCTAAACTGAAAGAAGCCACTAGCGTATTATTTGTTTGTGTGTATCTTACTTCTGGGTCTCTTGTTAGTCTTCCCATTAATATTACTTTGTTCATTTTATATCACCTTTCTTTACTTTAAATAAAGGCCCCTCTCTTTATTTAATTTTTTCTTTTTTGCTTATCTATTTAAGCTTCTTTTTTTACTACGATAAATTTCATGATATCGTCTGTGATTCTATAAACTCTTTCAAGTTCTGTAATAGAATCTGGTTTTGCTTCAAAGTTGAATAATAGGTAAGTACCTTCTTTGCACTTTTTGATTTCATAAGCTAATCTCTTTTTACCCATGTTTTCTACGGATTCAACTTTTCCGTTTTCATTGATTAATCCTGTGAATTTTTCTTCTAAAGCTTTTAAACCTGCTTCATCTAAATTAGGATTAACAATGATAATACTTTCGTATTGGTTCATTATTTTCACCTCCCTTTGGATTTTTAACCTACATTTTCTGTAAGTAGAGATCAAAAGCAACATGGCTATGCTACTTTTGAAACACAGCCATTTTATCATATTTTTTTCTATTTGGCAAGCATTTTGTTAATTTTATACCATGATTTTGCTACACGTTCACCAAAACTAATTCATGGAAATAAATTCTTTGACTATATGTAGGTCTTCATAAGTTGTAATCTTTATATTGGTATAATCTCCTTGTAAAATTTTCACTTGTTGGCTGTTCTTTTCTAATAACATGCAATCATCTGTTACCTCTTCATTTTTATATTTCTCATGCATTTCTAACAAAATTTTTCTTTCAAAGCATTGTGGGGTTTGTACAATCCATGTATTGTTTCTTTGTGTACTTTGTACCACAATACCATTATCGTCTGTTATTTTTATGGTATCTTTTGAAGGCACGCCTACTGTTGCTCCTTTAAATTCTTTCATACTTTCGATACATTCCTTAATATATTTTTGTTGAATGGCTGGTCTTGCTCCATCATGGATAATTACAATGTCTGAATCTGTGTTTTGAATACAATGATAAACGGTTTCTTGTCTGGAACTACCACCTATCACTATATTTACTGGTTTGCTTAATCTCTCTTCTTTTATAATTTTCTCAATGATTGGTATCTCCTCTTCTTTGGCTCCTATGATGATGTTGTCGATATAAGCATTTTCATGAAAAGCTTTTACACTGTATGACACTACTGTTTTTCCCTTGATTTTTTCAAAATTTTTATTTCTGTTTTGTCCATATCTCGTACTATTTCCTGCTACTAATATTACAGCTGTAACTGTTTTTCCTTCTATCATATCTATTTCCCTTTCTTGGTAAAATTATATGAACAGCATAAATAAGTTTGATATTTCCCATTTAGTTTGTTATACGCCAATTTAGCTGTTTGTTTATCTACAAATATCCCATAAACACAAGAACCAGTTCCTGTCATCAAACTTCCGAATGGCTCCTTGCTCGATTAGTTCCTTTTTTAATTTTTGTATTAATTCTTTCTCCTCTATTACTTCTTCAAATACATTGTATAAATAATTGGTTACTGTCTCTAAATTATTTTTCTCTAATGCTTGCATCATTTTTTTAGTATTTCCTGGTTGTTTAATTTCTCTTCCTTCTTCTATTTTTTTAAATAATCTCCCTGTATTACAAGATATCTGAGGTTTAATAATAATTAGATAATATTTTATATTGGTATCAATCGGTGTTATGATTTCTCCAATTCCTTCTGCTTTTACAGCTCCCTTATAAAAGCATGGGACTACATCAGCTCCTAAATTTTTTCCTATGTGTTCCATTTCTATTTGTGATAATTTTAAATTAAATAAACGATTCATTCCAACAATAAAACTAGCACAATCTGTACTTCCTCCTGCTAATCCTGCTTGCATTGGTATTTTTTTATTTAATGTTACCTCAACACCTGTAATATTTTTATATTTTTCTTTTAATACTACATAGGCTTTATAAATGATATTTTCTTTGTTATTTAATTCTTCTATATTCGTTTTGATTTCTAAATTTCCTGTTTCTGTTTTTCTGATATATAACTCGTCATATAGATTAATTTTCTGAAAAACAGAACTAATATTGTGATAATTGTCCTCTCTTTTTCCCACTACTTCTAAATTTAGATTTATTTTTGCTCTTGCTTTTATATATACTTGTTCCATTTTTTTATTCCTTTCGAATTTTCTCATTCAAATTTTGAAAAGAATCACTTTCTTATACTGTCATTTTTTAATTACTCTACTGTCAAACATACAAATACACTAATTCCATTTCCTTTTCCAGCTTCTGTTAAGCCTTCTCCTGTGGTAGCTGTAATTCCTATACAATTTTCTTCTATGTGTAGAATTCGTGCTATATTTTTTCTCATTTCTCCTATTTTGGGACTTATTTTAGGTGTTAAACATTCAATAGATATAGATAAATGTACAATTTTTTCTTCTAAATACTTTAAGGCCTCTTTCAAATATTCTTCACTATTAGTAATTCCTTTTTTGCACATATCATCTGCGATTTTTCCTAATATATTTCGACAGGTTATTCCTGAAATAGCATTAGTAATAGCATGTAAAATAACGTCTCCATCACTATTAGCTGCTAAAGAATAGTCTTCTTGGAATTGGACTCCTCCTAATATTAATTTTTTTTCTTTGTTATTTCTGTCAATTCTATGACTGTCTTGACCAATGGCTACTTTCATAATCTTCCTCCTATTATTGGTTATTTTATCATGATTTTATTTTTATTTCAAGAAATGATACCTATAAAAACGTCACATTTTTGTGACGTTTTTCCTAATTAAACAAAATTTTCTTAAATACAATTGTTAGAACACTAAAATTAATGATAGAAAGAATGATTAATTTTATAATTACTTTCCAGATTGGCATAAGTGGTGCAATATTAAACCACCAACTAAAAGCTGTTAATCCTAATATAAATAGACCTGTTACTATGAGTGCCAATGCCAGTCTAAAGATAGATACTGGTAATTTGCTATTTTCACTTTTTCTTGTTCTTGCTAACGTAAATAATAAGATGATACCACAAATCCCTGTGCCAATTACACATAAACTTGAATATTGTTCTTCCAAGATTATTTCATTTTTACTTAACATAGCTAATGTAAATATGTTAAGAACAACTGTTAATCCTACTGGTAACGCTCTTACCATAACATTTTTTAAAAACTGTCCTTGTATTCTCTCTTTGTTTGGCTCTAATGCTAATATAAAAGATGGTAATCCTATGGTAATCGTTCCAATTAAGCTCATCTGTATTGGCACAAATGGATAAGCTTCCCCTATTAATAAAAACATAATGGCAAGTAATCCAGAATATATCGTTTTTACTAAAAACAAAGTGGCTGAACGCTCAATATTATTGATGGTTCTTCTTCCTTCTGCTACTACTTTAGGCATAGAGGCAAAATTGGAATCTAATAAAATTAATTGGGATACTGACTTAGTAGCATCACTTCCATTTGCCATAGCAATACTACAATCTGCTGTTTTTAAAGCTAGTACATCATTTACCCCATCCCCTGTCATCGCTACTGTCTTTCCTGCTTTTTGCAAAGCTTCTACTAATGACTTTTTTTGGGTTGGCAAAACTCTTCCAAAAATAGTATAGGTTAATGCAACTCTTTCTATGTCTTCCTCTTTTTCTAGTGTTGTCATATCGATATATTTGTCATAGTTTTTTACACCCACTTGTTTTGCAATTTTGGAAACGGTAACTGGGTTGTCTCCTGAAATAATCTTGATGGCAACGCCTTGTTCTTTAAAATATTTTAATGTTTGTTTTGCTTCTTTTCTGATTTTGTCTAAGATAAATACATAACCAACTAATTCTATATCTTCTGGTATTTCATGGCTTTGAATTTCCTGTTTACTATATCCTACCGCTAGAACTCTATAGTCTTTTGCTCGTTTTTCTATGGTATCTTTGTATTGGCTAAAATTTTTTTTCAATACATATTCTGGAGCACCTAAAAGATAAGTTCCTTCTTTTTCAAAAGAAATACTAGACCACTTAGTTTGAGAAGAAAATGCAATTTTCTGTGTCGGTTTCCATTGTTTTTCTAAGTGAGTAAAATAATTTCTAATGGCTTCTATGGTTGCATTTTCATCTTCAGAGGCTTTGGCTATATTAGCTAATAGATTACTCATCTCCTTTTTTGTGCAGTTAACAGGCTCAAAATCTTTTACTTCCATGATACCTTCTGTTAGCGTTCCTGTTTTGTCTAAACAAAGTGTATCTACTCTTGCTAACGTTTCAATACAATATAATTCTTGTACTAAAACTTTGGTTTTCGAAAGCCTAATAACGCTTACTGCTAAAACGGTACTGGTTAAAAGAACTAACCCTTCTGGTATCATACCAATAATGCCTGCTACACTTTTTACAACGGCTTCTTGAAAAGTGGTATCCTCTACTTGTAGTTGAGTATAAAACAATCCGAGTCCTATTGGTATGATGGCAAATGTTAGAAATCTAATGATTCTCCCCAGTGAATTCATGATTTCTGAATTTACTTTTTTGACATATTTTGCTCCACTCGAAATTTGAGCAGTATAATTATCTTCTCCTATATGTTCCACTTTTGCTTTACATTTTCCGCTAACGATATAACTTCCTGAGAGAATTTTGTCTCCTTGCTTTTTATAGATACTATCTGGCTCCCCTGTAATAAAGGATTCGTTTACTTGAACATCTCCTTCTAAAATAATACTATCGGTTGCAATTTGACTCCCTGTATGTAGCTCCATAACATCATCTAATACTAATTCGTAAATGGATATCTCTTGCTTTTTTCCGTCTCGAATGACTTTTACTCTACTACTTGCCATAATGGAAAGTTTATCTACCATTCTTTTGGAATGAATTTCTTGTATGGTACTAATGGCCGTATTGATAATAATAATTCCTAAAAATAACATGTTTTTATACGAACCTACTGAAAAGATGATAATGCCTAAGATTAAGTTTATGATATTAAATAGTGTTAAGAAATTGTCTTTTAATATTTTTTTTATACTTTTGGTTGGAACTTTTGTGTCATAGTTGACTTGTTTTTTTTCTTGTCTTTCTTTTACTTCTTTATTGGTTAGTCCTTTTATTTCCATTAATAATTACTTTCCTCCTAAGGCATAAATCTTGCCCAAAATTTATCATTTTTTATTTTTTCTTATTGCTAATTATATGCTTTTATACCACCTATGTCAATTGATTCTTTCTTAAGTTTTTCTTATTTGTTATGTCAGTATAAAATTATATTGGGCAAAGAAAAATAACAAAAAATACCTTCTTGATTAAATATCAAAATAGGTATTTTTGTTAAAATCTATTGTATACTATATGTTCCATCTTCATTTTCTTGAAGCTGAATACCAGACTTTAAACATACTAATGGGCGGAAACCATAGAAGTCACTATGATAGAACATATAGTCAACTGTACCATTCATTGATGCCTGCATTACATACTGATTATTAAAATTAGAAGGACTTGCTATCCACATGGCATATGCTTCCTTACTAGAAACATATAAGTTATCATCTGTATTAAACATATTATCTAACTTTTCACTCCAATTATCATCACTTGTTTTTCTTATAGAATATCCATTATTATTTGTTACTTGTGTTTCATATGTTGTGCCATATTTTTGATTATAAGAACTAAATAACATTTCTATAGTTGGTCCTCCTATTGCATATTCGGCCTTTTGTCCTGCAAATACTTTCCATACACTTGTATCTGTCATATATGCTACTTTTTTCATATTTTCATTTGTACTTGTTTGTGAATTTGTTCTTAGATAATTAAAATATCTACTATTTAAATTTTGTATTCTTATATTTGTTATATCTTCTGATCCATTATAGTCTTTCATTACATTTTCCATTGATAAGTAATAGTTATTATTATTCTTTATAGAAATATTTTGATTTACTGAACTTGGGCAATAATCATAATGTATATAATCGTCTGCTATTAGGTATATATTATTGTTATCTGCATAAAATATCTTCCATGCATTTACTCCCTCTCCATTATCACAAGTATAACCTGTTACAGTTGCTCCGTAATATGTTTTTTTATCATTACTATTTGCAATATCACTGGCTGAAACTATATTTTTTTCGGTTTCTGATGGATTTTTATTTTCTTCCACTGTAATTTTTCCATTCTCTATGATACTTATCTCATAATCATCAACTTTTACTTTCAATGGAAATTCATTAACATCTTCAAAATTCGTTATTCCTTCTTTTTTTAAATTATCTTTCAATTCATTTATATCTAATTTTCCATTTTTATCAAAGCTTCCCATTACTGCTACTTGTATTTTTTCTCTTGCTGTTGCTTCATTTGTTTCCTCTTTTGCTGTTTTGGCCTTTGTTAAAATTCCATTTTCTCCTGTTAATGTGGCAATACTTACCGCTGCTAAAATTAATAATACAATAATCGTAATTACTAGGGCTATCAATGTGATACCTTTTGTTTCTTTTAATTTTCTCATTTTTCTTCTTTCCTTTCTTTTGTTTATTCTCTCTTATTTTATAGAATATATATGACATTTTTGTCGTATTTCTGAAGTGATTATATCTTTTTTCAAATATTAAGTCAACTAGATGACAACAAAATGTTGTTTTTAACCTATCGTATACTATAATATTAAAATAGAAAGGGCACTTTTTATTGAAAGTGTCCTTTTTATTTCTAAACTTTTGCTTTTTCTGGATAAATTCTTTTTCCATACTTAACCTCATCTAATTTCTTTTGTAACTCCATAATTGGAATTGGTAACAAAGAAATCATAATGGTAATCATCCATTGTGTCTGATTTAATGGAACTAAGCTAAATATTTCTGCTAATGTTGGCAATAAAACAACTGAAATTTGTATGATGGTTCCCAATACAAAACTTCCTATTAAAAATTTATTTTCTAAAATTCCAACTTTAAATATAGACTGTTCACTTTTTATATTAAAACTGTGGACAAGTTCTAATAGTCCCATAGAAACAAATGCCATCGTTCGTCCTACCTCTAGTCCAAAGAATTTATTTCCTAAACTAAAGGCAACCAGTGTTAACATACCAATCATAATACCCTCTACCACGATCTTATTCCATAATCCATCTGCGAAAATTCCTTTTTTACTATCTGCTGGCTTTCGACTCATAATTTCTTTTTCTGGTGGTTCTAATCCAATCGCAATAGCTGGTAAAGAATCGGTCACTAAGTTAATCCATAATAATTGTATTGCAAGTAATGGTGATTTTAGTCCTAAGACTAATCCCATAAATATTGTTACAATTTCGCCTATGTTAGTAGCAATCAAAAAGTGAATTGCCTTTTTTATATTATCATAGATATTTCGCCCTTGTTTTACCGCTTCTACAATCGTTACGAAATTATCATCTGCTAAAATCATATCGGCTGCATTTTTTGCTACATCGGTTCCGTTTTTACCCATTGCAATTCCAATATCCGCATTTTTTAAAGCTGGGCTATCATTCACGCCATCTCCTGTCATAGCAACAACAGCTCCCGTTCTTTGCCATGCCTTAACAATTCTTACTTTATGCTCTGGCGTGACTCTTGCAAATACTGAATATTCTCGGATTGTCTTTTCTAATTCTTTTTGTGGTATCTTATCTAATTCTTGTCCTGTAATCGCTTTATCTCTTGTCCCTAATATTTTTAATTCTTTGGCTATTGCTTTTGCTGTTACAATATGATCTCCTGTTATCATAACGGTTTTAATTCCTGCTTTTTTACATGTTTCAACTGCTTCTTTTACTCCTTCTCTTGGTGGATCCATCATTCCCATTAGTCCGACAAAAATAAGATTACTTTCGATCGTATTGCTATCTATTTTTTGTGGTAAAAAATCTAAATCTTTATAGGCTACTGCTATTACTCTTAATGCTTTTTGCGCCATTTTTTCGTTCTCTTTTTGAATGGTTGCTTTCTCTATTATAGCTGTTTGCCCTACTACCCCACTTATTTGTTTTTGACATTTTTCTAGTAATACATCTGGTGCACCTTTGGTAATAACTCTGTATTTATTTCCTATTTTGTGAATCGTTGTCATCATTTTTCGATTCGAATCAAATGGAATTTCATTGACTCTTGGCATAACTCTATATAATTCATTTTTATCTTTGTTGCTAGCTAGCCCTTGATTAACCAATGCTACTTCAGTTGGCTCTCCATTTACTTGTATTTTTGATTCTTGATATAAAATATCACAATCTGTACACATGCAAGCTAATTCTGTTACCAAATTTACATCTTTACTGTTGATTTCTACTACTTTCATTTTATTTTGCGTTAAGGTTCCTGTTTTATCTGAACAAATCACAGATGAACTTCCTAGTGTTTCTACTGCTGGTAATTTTCTAATAATACTATTTTTCTTTGCCATTTTAGTAACACCAATTGACAACATAATTGTTACAATAGCTGGCAATCCTTCTGGTATAGCTGCTACTGCTAATCCAACCGAAGTCATAAACATTTCAATTGGATCTATATTTTTAATTAATCCTATTACAAAAATAATAAAACAAATGACTAAGCAAACCATTCCTAATATTTTTCCAACTTGTCCTAATTTCTTTTGAATTGGCGTTTCTGGTGATTCATCTTCTATCATCATGTTGGCTATTTTTCCAACTTTGGTATCCATTCCGATCTCTGTTACAATTGCTTTCCCGTGTCCATTTACAACAATGCTTGCCATAAATGCCATATTATTCCTATCTCCTAAAGCAATATTAGGTTTGCAAATCTTATCTGCCTCTTTTAACACAGGTTCTGTTTCCCCTGTTAGACTAGATTCTTCTATTTTTAAATTAAAACTTTCTATAATTCTGCTATCTGCTGGCACATAGTTTCCTGCTTCTAAAATTACAATATCTCCTGGCACTAATTCATCGGCATTAATTTCATTGGTTATTCCATTTCTCATTACTTTTGCCTTTGGAGGTGTCATCTGTTGCAATGCTTCTATGGATTTTTCCGCCTTCGCTTCTTGTACAACTCCCATGATAGCATTTAAAACTACAATGGCTATAATAATAATGGAATCTATGTAGTCATTTTCTCCTTGTAAGTTTGATACAACAGCTGAAATAATAGATGCTATAATTAAAATGATAATCATGAAGTCGTTAAATTGTTTGATAAATCTCACAATTATACTTTCTTTGGGCTTGTCTTTTAATTTGTTTTTTCCATATTTTTGTTGTCTTTTGTACACTTCCTCTTCCTTCAGCCCATGCCTAAAGTCTGTTTCTAACTTTTGTAAAACTTCTTCTTTTCTTAATGTTTCCCACATATCTTTTCTCTCCTTTGTATTTTAGTTTGTTAAAAGGGATTGAGGTACGTTCCTTAATCCTTCTTAACAACTTTCTCTGTTCTTTAAATTATATGTGGCTTGTACTTTCTTTATGACATCTTAATCAATAGTTTCTTCCAGAGTTGAATTTGATTTTTTATGTTAAATATGTTATAATTATAGAAATAATGTGCATAGGAGGATCAAACAATGAAACTAAAATTGGAAAAGCTTCTTAACGCAATAGAACCTTATGATGTCACGTATAACAAAAATTCTTTTCTTAAGGAGCTACACGAAAATCCTGTACTCAGAAAATCATTGGAAAAGCAATTGCACAGTAACTCTGACTGGATACAAGCTACTACAGAGAAATCTGTAAAGTTTATCTTCGATGAGCGCCCAAAAGATCGCTTTCCTCATGAGAGTACGATCAACTTGAAATTTGTGGGTCCAGATGCAACTCCAACAGTGGAAGTTACTGTTTGGAGAGATAAATTGTCTATCGCCATTTAGGTAGCATTTATCTAAGTTAAAAATGAAACGAGACCTATGGCCTCAAGGCTATTGGTCCCGTTTCATTTTTAAACTAACATTTATCTTTATTCTATTTATCCCAACTTCATAGACAATAACTTAGAAATACCATTCTCTTCCATCGTAACGCCATAGACTGTATCCGCTGCCTCCATCGTTCCCTTTCTATGGGTAATTACTAAGAATTGTGTTTCCTTTGAAAACTTCTTCAAATATTCAGCAAAACGGTACACATTAACATCATCTAATGCTGCTTCAATTTCATCTAGCACACAAAATGGTGCTGGATTTATTTTTAAAATAGCAAATAGTAAAGCAATTGCTGTAAATGCCTTTTCTCCACCAGATAATAACATCATATTTTGTAGCTTTTTTCCTGGTGGCTGTACATTAATATCAATACCACATTCTAAAATATTTTCTTCATCTTCTAATTTTAAAGAAGCATTTCCCCCTCCAAATAACTCTTTGAATACTTCCTCAAAATTCTTATTAATCATAGTAAATTGCCTTTTAAATTGCTCTTTCATCGTAGCTGTCATTTCCGCTATAACTTTTCTCAATTTATTCATGGTGTCTTCTAAGTCTACTCGTTGTTCACACATAAAGTCATATCTTTCTTTCATTGCTTTATATTCCTCAATAGAATCTACATTTACACTTCCTAAATCTCTGATTTCTGCTCGTAAATGATTTACTCTTTTTTGCGTCGTTGCTACATTTTCTGGTTTTTGGTATTCTCCTACATTATTGGGTGTCAACTCATATTCTTCCCACATTTTATTAATGATCGCATGGATGTCTTCTTCTAACTTTGTTTTCTTAACATCAATTTTTACAATTTGAGCCTTTAAATCTTCAATCGTTCTAAACTTATTTGTTATCTCTTCTTCTTGTTTTGATAATTTCTCATTTTTATCAATTCTTTCCTGTTTTAATTCTTCTATTTTATTTCCACTATTTTGTACTTCTGCTTTAATTGTAGTTATTTTATCATTAATTTCCTCAATGGATGCTTCTAATTCAAAATTATCATGTGTAATTTCTTCTATTTGATTTCTTTTATTTTCAATACTTTTATTGGCATTTTCAATCTCTGCCATTATTCTTTCTTGTATTTCTTCGATGGATGCCTCACTTTCATCAAAGGATGACACTGAAATTTTCAAGTTCGTAATATCATAATTTAAATCATCTACATATTTTTGATTGTCTTTATTTAGTTCGGCAAATTCGGTAATAATTTTAGTTAATTTTTCTGTTTCTTCCGTTAAAATTTCTATTTGTTCATTAATTTTTTCTTTTTCCTGCATCGCTTCTTGTTTTTGCTTTTCCAAACTTTCTTGTTCTTCTTTAAGCTTATTTAATCGTGTTTCTATTTTAGCAATATTTTCATCTATTGCTACCACTTTCTGCTTTTCTGTTGCATAGGTAATGTCAATTTCTTGTAGCTCTTTTTCTAAACTAACCGCATTTTCTAATGTATCTTGAATCGATGCTTCATAAGCTTGTTTTTCTTTTTCTAGTTTTTCAATTTTGGTTTTTAATTGCTGTATTTCTTTTTCTAGCTTTTCAATCTCTTTTCCTCTTCCCAAAATATTTACTGTCTTTTTCGCAACAGAGCCACCTGTAATGCTACCAGAGCTATTTATGACATCGCCTTCTATCGTTATAATTCGGAAAGAATAGTCATTTTGTTTGGCTACTTTTATAGCTGTTTCCATATTGTCAACAATCACCGTTCTTCCCAATAAACTAATAATAATCTGCTCATATTTTTTATCAAATTTAATTAAGTCTGATGCAATTCCAATAATACCTTTTTCCATGCCTTTTATTTTCTCTAGTTTTTTACCTTTAACAGAAGCAATTGGCAAGAAAGAGGCTCTTCCTAAATTATTTTTTCTTAAATGTTCTACTAGCTTTTTAGCATCTTGTTCGGTTTCTGTTACAATGTTTTGTAAGCTTGCCCCCAAGCACATTTCAATAGCTGTTTGATATTCCTCTGGTACATCAATAACATTGGCTAATACCCCATGCATTCCTTTTCCTAAATCTTTGATGTTCTCACAATCTTTTAATAATGATTTTACACTTTTTATATATCCTTCTTTTTCTTTTTCTGTTTCGATTAAAAATTTTAATTTGGATTCTTTAATCCTCATCTCATTTTGATAATTGTTTATATGGCTTTGATAATTTTCTATTTTTTTATCTGCCTCATCTTTTATGGTATTGATTTCTTCTATTGCTTTTACTATTTTATTTCTTTTACTATCAATCTCATAAAATTCTTTAGCTATCTCGTCTTTTTGAAGTCTTGTAGCGTCCAATTCTGAAATGTAATTGGCTATTTCACTTTTTATTTGATTTTGTCTTTTCTCATAATTTTCATAGTTAATTTCTTGTGTATGAATTTCTGACTGTAATTCATATTTTTGATCCGTGTTTTTTTCTACTTGTGACTTATGCTGTTCGATTTCTAATTCTTTGCTAGATAGCTTCTTAGTTATTTCAGCTAATTCTTCTTCTTTTTCCTGTAGTTCTTTTTCAAATTTTTCTTTGTTTTGCTTTAGATTTACTTTCTTTTGCTCCCTTTGCTTCATTTCTTCTTCTAGTTCTTGTTTCTTTAAAATGGTTTCTTCGATTTCCTTTTCAAATCTTTCTTTATTTTCTTGGTTATTATGAATTCTTGTCTTCGCTACATTGATGTCAGAATTTAGCATTTCAATTTCCTTTTGACTCGCAAATCCTAAATTTGACATTTCTTCTATTTGATTGGTTATGTTTTCTACTTGCGTTTTTAGCTCTTCTTTTAGCTTCTTAATTCTTTCTAGTTTCTCTTCTTCCTCTGCACATTGCGTCGTATAAATTTCTTCGTCCTTTACGATTTCTTCTAAACTTGCTTTATATTTTTCGATATTATATAAGAATAATCCTATCTCTATACTTTTTAATTCTTCTTTCAAATTTAAATATTTTCTGGCTTTTTCTGATTGTGCTTTTAATGGTTCTATGTTACTTTCAATTTCTGTTAAAATGTCATTAATTCTAAGCAAGTTTAATTTTGTACGTTCTAATTTTTTTTCACTTTCTTCTTTTCTACTTCTAAATTTTACAATTCCTGCTGCCTCTTCAAAAATATGTCTCCTATCTTCTGATTTATTACTTAATATCTCATCAATTTTACCTTGTCCAATAATCGAATATCCGTCTTTTCCAATCCCTGTGTCCATAAATAGTTCTAGCACATCTTTTAATCTACATGGTACTTTATTGATAAAATATCCCGTTTCTCCACTTCGATATATTTTTCTGGTTACGGTTACTTCTGTATATTCAATTGGTAATGCTCCATCTGTGTTATCAAATATTAAAGAAGCCTCTGCAAATCCTAGAGACTTTCTATTTTGCGTTCCTGCAAATATGATATCTAAGGATTTAGAACCTCTTAACGATTTCATACTTTGCTCTCCGAAGTACCCATCTAATACTATCTGATATATTACTTTTACCTGAACCATTCGGTCCGAATTACACCTGTTATTCCTGGTCTGAATTCTAGTATGGTTTTATCGGCAAATGATTTGAACCCTTGTAATTCTAGCTTTTTTAAATACATTTATTATCACCTTTAGTCTGTTTCTTCCCTTTTATCTTTTTTTCTTTTCCCAGTAAAGTTTTATTTTGCTTTTATTATAACAAGTTTATACTATTTTCGACTTTTTGTAAAGATGATTTTTTAAGTTTCACTTTTTGGTATTCCTATCCCTATTCTATGTCATTCTTTATACAAATTTTGCATTGGATACAATTTGGGCAATATTATAAATTAGACGTTGTTTATCTGGCGAACAATTTAACAAAACTTCATATAAATCTCTATTTAAATAGTTATGTGATTTAGGTAATGCTCCCCCAATTAAATATTCTATACTTGCATTTAGTATATTACCAATTTGAACTAATCTTTTTAAATTAATTTGTGTAGAACCTCTTTCTACTCTACTGATATAGACGGTTGTTACATCTAATTCTTCTGATAGTTTTTCTTGCGACCATCCTCTCCCTCTTCTGGCTTCCTTTATCCTTTGTCCTATTATTTTATAATCAATTTCCATATTATCACTTCCTTTTCGTAAGTAAATATAACACTATGAGTTCCATTTGTCAATATGTTTTTTGAATTATATGTAAAATTTTATTTTTGAGTTCGTCTGTTGGTGTTTATTATAGATCAAAATATAAAAAAGTTTTCTAAAAGTAATTGAATTAGAAGTTCTCTATTCATAATATGGAAAGTGTTCCTATGTTGTACCTGGAAGGGTACCTATTATGAATTTAGAACTTCTATGATAATTAGCTTGAACAAAAAATTTTTTTATTTTTTACTATTTTATAGCTTGCTCTGCATATTTAGTTGTTACAATTTTGTCATATGGTGCTTTTTCTTTTAACTCTCCAGCCATTGTCATAACCTCTTCTAAACGATTAAATACTTCTTCTTTTAAAACTGGATTATCATTCCAAGCATCAATATTTTTATAACTTTGAATCGCTGCTTCTAGCATTTCTAGGTCAGTATCTGGGAAAAAGCTTTGAATGGTTTGTGCTATTTCTTTACTACTATGCTCTTTTACCCATTGTTGCCCTTTGTATATAGCATTTGTAAATTTTTGAATTGTCTCTCCATTTCCTTCTATATAGCTTTTTTTGGCAAAGTATGCGGTATAAGGAATTTCTCCTGCAGCCTCTCCTACTGATGCTACAATATATCCTTTTTCTTGTTTTTGTGTCATTGATGCTGTTGGCTCAAATAAAGTAACATAGTCTGCATCACCACTAGCAAAAGCACCTGCCATCAAATCAAATTTGATACTATCATCTAAGGTCGTATCTTTTTGTGGATCAATTCCATTTTTCTTTAACACATATTCTAGTGTCATATAAGGTACGCCACCTTTTCTTCCTGGTATCACCATTTTTCCTTTTAGGTCTTGCCAACTAAAGTTTTCCGTTTGATTTCTTGCTACTAAAAAAGAACCATCTTTTTTCGTCATTTGTGCAAATACTTGCGTATAATCTTCTTTTCCTTCATTATATACATAAATCGATGCTTCTGGTCCCGCAAATCCAATATCACATTGATTAGCTAATACTGCTGTCATGACGGCATCTGCTCCTTGCCCTGTTGTTAATTCTATGTCCATTCCATTTTCTTTAAAATATCCATTGTTAATGGCCACATATTGTGGTGCATAAAAAACAGAACGGGTTACTTCGTTAACCTTAATTGTTTTTAAGTTTTCTTTTTGATCCGTCTGTTTTATTGTTGTGACAATTCCAATGGCTATGGCTATGATAAGTATAATGATAATAACAATTAGTCTTTTTTTCTTCATAGTACACCTCCTTTTTTATTTTGTATATTTTATGTTAAGAATTAAGATTCGTGAAAAGAATTATGAATTTTACTTGCCACTTTTTATTAGATTTATTTTTGAAAAAAAAGGCAAACTTTCATAAAATAAATTAAAAGTTGCCTTTTTTGATTTATTTAAATTTCTTTGCTTGTAGGATAAATTTTTCTAATAACAATACCGCTGCATACATAATACCAGCTACTATTCCCAAAATAATTACACTTGTCATAACTAAATCCAATTTAAAAACTTGACCGCCATAAACAATTAAATAACCAAGACCTGCTTTTGACACCAAAAACTCACCAGATATTACGCCTACTAATGAAAGTCCTATATTAACCTTTAAGGAATTAATAAAAGTTGAAAGATTAGCTGGTATCACAATTTTAGTTAGTATTTGAAGTTTGCTTGCCTTAAATGTTTTGGCCATTTTAATGACTTCTTTATCCGTTTTTAAAAATCCATTTAAATTCTCAAGAATTGTAACAATTAAAGAGATGGCTACTGCCATTACAATAATAGCTGGTGTTCCTGCTCCTACCCAAATAATAATAACGGGACCGTAAAGCTACTTTAGGCAAACTATTTAGCACTACTAAATAGGGCTCTGCTACTTTTGATAAAAAATCTGACCACCACAAGATAATGGCAATCATGATGCCAAGTCCCGTTCCTACTAGAAATCCAACTACTGTCTCATAAACAGTAACCGCAATATGGTGCATTAGATCATTGGAGCTTAAATTAGTAAAAGTTTCCCATATTCTACTTGGTTGACTCATAATAAAACTATCAATTATTTTTTGATTGGCTAATATCTCCCATATAGCAAGAAATCCTACTAATATGGCTATTTGTGTTAGCCATATTCTATACTTTTTATATTTTTTATTTCTTAAATATTGTTTTCTTTCTTTTGATAGAAATACTTTATTCATCTACTCCCAACTCCTTCCATAAGGTATTAAAATATTGGCTGAACTTAGGACTTTCTCTACAATTAATTGGATTTCTATTATTGATTCCAAAATCTATTTTATGAATATCTTTTACAGTTCCTGGTCTTGCATTTAAAACCACAACCCTATCTGACATACTAATTGCTTCTGAAATATCATGTGTTACTACAATTGCTGTAATTCCTTCTTTTCGTAAAATATTATAAATATCATTGGTTACCATGATTCTTGTCTGATAATCTAAGGCGGAAAAAGCTTCATCTAATAATAGAATCTTTGGCTTTACTGCTAAAGTTCTAATCAAAGCTACCCTTTGTCTCATACCACCAGACAATTCAGATGGGTATTTATCCTTAAAATCATACAAATCGTATTTTTTTAATAATTCTTCTACATAGTTTTTAGAAGCTTTGTTCTTGATGCCTTTCATCTCTAAGCCAAACATCGTATTGCTTAATATACTTCTCCACTCTAATAGGCAGTCTCTTTGTAGCATATATCCTACTTTAGGCGATATACCACTCACTCTTTCTCCTTCTATGTAGATTTCTCCAGATGTTTTTTCTTCTAGTCCTGCTATGATGGATAGTAGTGTAGATTTTCCACATCCACTTGGTCCGATAATACTGATAAATTCCCCTTTATTGACTCTTAGATTGATATTTTGGATGGCTAATATTTCGCCTTCTTTATTTTGGTATTTTTTAGTTACATTTTTGACTTCTAGTATCTTTTCCATTGTTTTTATTCCTCCTTCGTTAAGCATTTATCCTATTATATTTTATGTTAAATTAACGAAAGGAGTGATTTAAAGAACTGGATTAATAAATTCTCATAACTATCTTTTACAAAAAGCTTTTTCTTTTAGTCAAACTCTTCTAAATATAAAAAAACAAGCCTAAGATTTACGAATGCATAACTTATCTGTGCGCATATAAAATGCTACGGACAAAAAATATAACAAATGTAAATTTTAAGAAAATCTTAGGCTCTCCACAATTATTTTGCTTTACTTTTTAACTAGCTGAGGCTAATTCACTTTTGATTTTTTCGAGTTCTTGTTTTTCTATTTTAGTTGCCTCTAATATAATTTTTTCATCTAATTTTAAATTCAACATGTTTTCAACAATGATTCTTTGTCCCCATTCTTTTCCTCTTTGTATATCTCTACTACTTTGTGTTGCTAATTTGTCTAATAAATCACTCATGCTACTCATGTTTTTTTCACCTACCTTTCTTTCTATCTTTCTTAATAATTTTTGCTGAATTCTATCTTCTAAAATGTTATCTAATAAATCCCCTATCATATTAGCTAACTCTTCCAAACAGCTTTTATTTTCTACCAATTTTATAACAATATTTAGGTTTTCAATTAATTCTTCCCTATTCTCTGCTTTTTCTATCAACATAACATAACCAAACATCGTATTTTTTTCTAATAACATTTGCTTTGACAATCTATTAATATCGATAAAATTATATTCCATATTCATTTTATATCTTTCATATACATAACTATGAGATTGCTTTTCGTTGAAACTTGTTGGCATTTTCCATTTCTGCTTTCCTGTATAAATGACAATCGGAACTACAATAGGATAACTTGTATTTTTTCCTATTTTTTTTGTTCTACTCCACTCTCTCATAATATCAAGACAATAATTTAACATTCTGTATGGCATATTATCATCAATGGTAGATTGATGTTCAATTAAGAAGAATATCTCTTGGTTTTTTAATTTATATACCAAATCTGCTTCTTTTGACTTATATTTTTTAGTAATATAACTATTGGTATATCGAATCAATTGCTCTTCTTTCACTTTTTCTCTTGGTCCTACGAATTGATTAATAAATTCCGTTGCTTCTTTTTGATTTTGTAATATGTTTTTGATTAATTTGTCATGTGAATATTTTTTGTCTGATTGACTCAAGTTATATTCCGCACTTTCTTCTGCCAATTGCATAACGGCATTTAATCTAAATGTATGAATACATTTAATGTATTGATTGTATGTAAATACTTTCAATATAATTCCTCCTATATTTCACTTTTTAATTTTCATATTTAATTTTATTAATAGGTAAATTGTTTTTTAATTTATTACTATGCAGTTTCTTATCTAATTTCTTTCCTTTGTTACTATTTCTCTTTTTCTCTCATTTATTTCTTTGGTTACTATTTTGGGTAATCTTGATTTAATTTTAATCTAAATTTTGAATCAATTTTTGTTGGATTTGAAAACTATTTGTATTAAAACATCAAATGAGAAGAATTGCAAGTGTTTTTACAAATCTTCTCATAGTTCGACATTATTTCTCTAATTTCTTCCTCATCTTTTCATGATTTTTAAATATTACAATCATAAATTATCTAATTTTATCCATCAAAATATGTACTTATCTCTTGTAAGGTTTCAAAATTCTGTTGTCTTAAAATTTCATAAGTAATAATAGCAACGGAATTAGATAAATTTAATGACCTTAATGTAGGAAGCATTGGTATTCTTATTGTTTTGGTATTTAAGTATTTTTCTAAAAGCCACTCTGGTAATCCCTTTGTTTCTTTTCCATACAAAACAAAAATTTCATCCATTTTTGAATAATCCACGTCTGTATATTTCGTTTTCCCCTTTGTTGTTGCAAAAAACATATGATTTTCTTCTGGTGGATATTTTTTCAAAAATTCCTCCAATGAACTATGTTCTTCTATTTCTAGTTTATCCCAATAATCCAAACCAGCCCTTTTAATAGATTTATCATCTATTTTAAACCCTAATGGATGCACTAAATGAAGTTTTGCCCCTGTTATTGCACAAGTACGGGCAATATTCCCTGTATTTTGGGGAATTTCTGGTTGAATCATAACTACATGTATTTTCACATTTATTCCTTCTTTCTATTCTTCTCTTTTATCTTTTCCTTTTATATTGTAATATTATTAAACTACTAAACCTGTCCCAAAAAACACCAAAATGGTTAGCTTGTGCCTGTCCCAAATTAGCCAAAAATGGTCAATCTGTGCCTGTCCCAAAACATACCAAATTAGCCACGTTTTTGTCTCACGTATTCATATAATATAATACCTGTAGCTACTGAAGCATTAAGACTTTCCGTTTTTCCTAACATGGGAATTTTTACTTTTTCATCTGCTTGATTTTGAATCTCTTGTTCTACTCCATTTGCTTCATTTCCGATTACAATGACTTTTTTATGATAAGAAATATCATAAATCGTTTGTTCTGTTTGTAAAGACGATACCACAACTTTAAACTTATGTTTTTTGATTTCTTTTAACGTTTGTTTTAAATCCTCACATTCTATTATTTTCACCCTGAATATAGCCCCCATTGTAGAACGTACTACCTTTGGATTATAGGCATCTGCTGTTCCTTTTGATACCAGAATTTGTGTCAATCCTATACTATCAACGGTTCTCAATATGGTTCCTAAATTTCCTGGATCTTGTACATCATCTAACGCCACTATAATATCTTGTGTATAATCTATTTCTATCTCTTGCTTATTTCTTTCTATAACTGCTAAAATTCCTTGTGGTGTCTGCACTTCTGACAAGTATTTAAAAACTTTCTCTGCAACATAAATGCACTCATATTTTGCTATTTCATACATTAAATCTTTTGGAATTGCTGCATTTTTCTCACAATCATCACATAATACAATTTGTTTGATTGGTGCCTTTTCTTGAATTGCTTCTGCTACTAATTTTATCCCTTCTATCACATATTCATGGCTGACCTCTCTATATTTTTTATCTTTTAATTTTTTGATATGTTTAATAAATTCATTTTCTTTACTTGTAATTCCTTGCATTGCCCTCTCCTTTTCTATTAGCATTAAAATTTTTCCTCAAAATATCCATAAGTAATATTCAATTAGCCATTAGCTTTTAAGACAGAATAATCACACTATAAGCTTCTATACTTATCCATCCCTTTAGACCTGTCCCAAAAAGTACCAAAATGGATAAGTTGTACCTGTCCCAAAACATACCAAAAGGGATAAGTTGTGCCTGTCCCAAAACATACCAAAAGGGTTAAACTGTGCCTGTCCCAGAACACACCATCCCAGAACACACTACCAAAAATTCTGTTACGTCATTTAAAATTTGCCTTTCGTTATTGCTTCCTATTTGTAGTGTTACAGCAGATTTTATGCCAGCTGAGAATTTTATTTTATTGCCATATTTTTTGACTAATTTATTTAAGTCTAGTTCAAATTTGTTTGGCTCAAAAGTGAATACCACTGCTGTTTTTTTGCTTGCTATTTTACTAATATTTAGAGCTTTGGCTAGGTATTTTATTCTGGCTATGGCAATTAGATTTTCTAGTTCTTCTGGCATGTTTCCAAAACGATCTATGATTTCGTCTATTACGTTTTGGATGTGTTGCTCATTATGACATAGTGCAATGTTTTGGTATATTTCTATTTTTTGGTTAGCATCTGGTATGTATTCATCTGGTATATAACTGGTTACGTTTAAGTCAATTTGAAGGTCTAGTTCTGGTTCTATCTTGATTCCTTTCATTTCTTTTACTACTTCGTCTAATAGATTACAATAGGTATCATATCCTACTTGCTCTAAGTGACCTGATTGTATTTCTCCGAAGTAAACTTCCTGCCCCTCTAATTTCTAAATCTCTCATGGCAATTTTAAATCCAGATCCAAATTCCGTAAATTCCTTGATGGCTTTTAATCTTTTGTCTGCTACTTCTGATAATAGTTTATCTTTTTTGTAGGTGATGTAGGCATAGGCCTGTCGATCAGCCCTTCCTACTCTTCCTCGTATTTGGTACAATTGTGCTAGTCCCATTCTATCAGCATTTTCTACAATTATTGTATTGGCATTGGGAATGTCTATTCCAGATTCTAATATAGTGGTACATACCAATACATTGGTTTTTCCTTCTATAAATTCTCTCATAATTTCTTCTATTTTAGTTCCTGTCATTTTTCCATGTGCATAAACTACATTGGCTTCTGGTACTAATCTTGCTATGTCATCTGCTTTCTTTTGAATTCCTTCTACGTTATTGAATAAATAAAATATTTGACCATTTCTTTCTAATTCTTTCGTAATTGCTTCTTTGATTACTTCTTCGTCATATTCTAATACATAAGTTTGAACTGGTCTTCGATTATGTGGCGGTTCATAAATAACTGACATGTCTCGAATTCCTACAATTGACATATGCATGGTTCTTGGTATTGGGGTTGCTGTCATTGTTAAGACATCTACATTTGTTTTTAGCTGTTTGATCTTTTCTTTATCTTTTACGCCAAATCTATGTTCTTCATCTATGATTAATAATCCCAAATCTTTAAATTCTACGTCTTTGCTTAAAACTCTATGGGTTCCAATTACTATATCCACTTCTCCTAATTTAAGTTTTCTTATTACTTCTTCTTGGTATTTTTTGCTCTTAAATCGGTTTAATATTTCTACTTGAATTGGGAAATCTTTTACTCTTTCTTTGAATTCTTGATACTGCTGCTCTGCTAATACTGTTGTTGGTGCTAAATAGGCTACTTGTTTTTGATCCATTACCGCTTTAAAGGCTGCTCTTAGTGCTACTTCTGTTTTTCCATACCCTACATCTCCACATAGTAATCTATCCATTGGTTTTGTCATTTCCATGTCTTTTTTTACTTCTTCAATACAACGTAATTGATCTTCTGTTTCTTGAAATGGAAATTTGGCTTCAAATTCGTTTTGCCATAGGGTGTCTTTACTATAACTAAAACCTTGCATTTTTTCTCTTTTGGCATATAATTCAATTAATTCTTTGGCTACTTCTCGTAAATTATTTTTTACTTTTGTTTTCGTATTTTCCCATTCTTTACTTCCTAAACGATTGATTTTAGGCTGAATGGCATCACCACCAATGTATTTTCGAATAGAATCTAAATCATTGGTTGGAATATAAAGTATATCATCATTTTTATATTTTATTTTGATATAGTCTTTAATCGTTCCATCTGCTTTTATAGTATTAACTCCTATATAAATTCCTATTCCATATCTTTTGTGAACAACATAATCACCTATTTTTAAATCGGCAAATACAACTCTCTCGCCTTCCCTAAAATCATTATTTATGATGCGCTTTCTTCTTTTTTCTCCATCCATTAAATCATCGGCAACAATCACTAATTGGTTTAAATCATAAGCTTCCCATCCTGATGATAGTTTTCCAATGGTAATGGTTACAATAGATTCATTTGATTTTACGATAATTGTTTGATTTAGTTTTTCTTCTATTTTATTAAAAATTTCTTTTTCATTTAATAGGCTTTGTAATTTTTTTGCTTTTTCTTTGGTAGATACCAACATATAGATTTTTTTCTTTTCCTGAATGCCTTTTTGCAAATCTTCCATTAAGTTTTCAATTTCACTTTTATAGTAATTGACTTCTCTGTATGCAAATTTATATTTTTGATTAGCTTGTTTATTTTCTACATCTTGTTTTTCCATATAAATAATTGGATTGTTTTCGAATTTTTCTTCTATTTCCTCATACCTTAACAAATTAGTAATTGCTTCTGGTATCATTTTTTCTTTTTCCACTAATGCTTTTATTAAATTTTGATTATCAATTGAAATGTTAGTAGCTCTTTGTTTTATCTTTCCAATTTCGTCTAAAAATATACTATAATTACTTGATAAATATTCCAGTATCGTTTCTTGTTTTTCATAAAAACAATCAAAATATTTATCTATTTTACTGATATAGTTTCCTGCTTTAATTTGCTCAATATCTTCTTCTATTATAATTTCTTTTTGCTTGCTATCTGTCTGTAGTTGCTTTATTTTTTTACAAATGTTTTCTATGCTATCTTCTAAAATATATTCATGAGCTGGATAAATCGTGGCTTTGTCTAAAGTATGGATTGATCTTTGACTTGTGATATTAAAACTTCGAATCGAATCTACTTCATCGCCCCAAAACTCAATTCTAATACCTGTGTTCTCATTGGTTGCAATATCTACAATTCCACCTCTAATGCTAAATTGTCCTCTTCCCTCGATTAAATCATACCTTACATAGCCTAATTGTATTAACTTTTTCTTAATTTCTTCTAATGAATAAATTTCTCCTATTTTGAAATTTAGTTCATTATGATATAGTGACTTTTTACTAGGTAACTTCTGCATGATTGCTTCTGTTGTTGTAACAATCATTAAATTTTTTTTGGTTTTAATTTGATTTAATGCTTCAATTCTTTGATAAGAAATCTCTTTACTTTCTGCGATATAATCATACGTTACAATTTCTTTTTTAGGAAATAATACCACATTATCTGTAAAATATTTTAAATCTTCATATAGTCTTTTTGCTTGAATCTCGTTATAGGTAACAAGGCATATTGGTTTTTTACCAAATTCATGAATGGCTGTTACCATTTGTATCATTCCCATGTCAGTTAAGCCCGATATTGCTATCGGACTTGTTTTATCTTCGATTTGCTTTAGTAAATCTATAAATTTTGATGATTTACCAAGTTCTCCTAATATTGTATTCATCTCTTTCTCCTAGTTGTAAAAGGTTACCAATGATTCTGGGTTTAAATGGCAACTTTTAGGCTAATTTTATTTTACTAAATAATAACCGTGATTAAAGTTGCCATTTAAACCCAGAACCATTGGCAACCTTTTGCAACTTTTAATAATTTTTCATTATTATACTATATTTTATGCTAAAAAAAAAGTACTTATAGGATATAAGTTTTATTTTTTTAGTTCGTGTTCCTATAATTATATAGTAATATAGTAGAACCTTAACCATCTCTTCGCATAAATTTCATCCTATTTTTATATACTATAGAAAAGATTTATTTTTAAGGAGATGATTTTTATTTATTCTAATTATCCTGAATATCCATATATTGGCTTTAAAGACCAAAACTTAAAAACACCACTTACTTTTCCTAAACAGCATCAAAATGTTCAACCTGGCTTAGAATACGTCATGAACCCTCTTCCTATTTTTGATAATCCTAATTACATTCCTAGTGGTAAATTACAAGATAAAGTAGCTATCATTTCTGGTGGTGATAGTGGAATTGGTAGAGCTATTTCTGTTTTATTTGCCAAAGAAGGCGCAAATATTGTTATTAGTTATTTAAATGAACAAGAAGATGCTGATGATACCAAACAATTAGTAGAAAGTTATGGCCGCCGTTGTCTTTTAATTCCTGGTGATTTAAGAGATGAACGACTTTCTGATTATATTGTTCAAAATGCATTACAAACTTTTGGGAAAATAGATATTCTTATCAATAATTGTGGGGTTCAATTTCCTCAAAATAGTATTTTAGATATTAGTGCTGAACAACTACGTACTACTTTTGAAACTAATATTTTTTCCTTTTTTTATCTAACAAAAGCTGTTTTACCTTATTTAAAAGTAAATAGTAGTATTATTAATACCACTTCGGTCACTGCCTATGAAGGAAAAAAGAATTTAATTGACTATTCTAGTACCAAAGGTGCTATTTCTGTATTTACAAAATCACTTGCCCTATCTTTAGCCGATCAAAAAATAAGAGTTAATGCCGTAGCTCCTGGACCTATTTGGACGCCTCTTATTCCTGCTTCTTTTTCAGAAAATGAAGTTGAAGTTTTTGGTACTGATACTCCTCTAAAACGTGCTGGGCAACCTTTTGAAGTCGCTCCCGCTTATTTGTATTTGGCTAGTGATGATTCCAGATATGTTACTGGCCAAATCATTCATGTGAATGGTGGTACCATTGTTTAAAAACTATCAAATGAGATGGCCTATATATTTTCTGCATCGCTATTATCTCCTAGCTCACACACTTACAAAAAGCAAAAGTGGGCTCTTAAAAAAACAAGAGCCAACTTCTGCTTTTTGTATCAAAGATTAATGTGCAGGGTATACCTGTCTCCAATCTTTAATAAGTTTAACGGTTACTCGGTTGCTTTTAAGTTCAATATCTGTATAACAAAAATATCTTCGTTCTTCTATACATTTATTATCAGATATTTCTCTCAAGCCTTTTAAAATTTTTATTCTTTCTTTTATTAGCTCTATTGATTCATTTCCAGCATCAATGTCAAACTCAACAATTAGTTCTTGTCTAAACTGTGTCTCCTCATCTCTCTCTTTTTTTAATTTTATAGCTTCTTCAATCTTTTTGACAAACATGTCGTCTATTTCCCTAATTGCCTCTCCTTTCTCCCGTATCTTTTGATAAATGATTTTACTTTCCATATAACCAACCCAACCTCCTAAACATTTCTAGTACGTTGTTACCTTTATTATTTTAAACTATTTTTATTACAAAATCAATGCTTGTTTTCTTCAAGTTTTGACTTTTGCAAGTGGCGGTTATCCTATGTGATTTTTTACATTTTGTGCGGAAAATTATTTACATTTTTACCACTAATTTATCAAATTTAGTATGAATATAATTTTTTAATTTTACCATAAATTCCTCTGGTTTAATTTCCTTTTTAGCCACCATATCTAATCCTTTCTCCCAGCTAGCTGTCAATTTAGGATTTAGCATATCTGGCATAGAACGAAACACAATATCATAAATTCTTTCTCCTTTATCTGTTGGTGTAATAATTTGCGTCTTCCCATTAATTTCAATATATTGAATCTTTTCTAGCTTTTTCATAATCTCTGCTCTCGTTGCACTGGTACCAATACCGGCTCCTTTGATTTGTTCTCTTAATTCCTCTTCTTCAATTAGTTTTCCTGCATTTTCCATCGCTAAAATGATAGAACCTGAATTATATCTAGTTGGTGGAGAAGTTTCCGCATCTTTTATCTCAAAGTTTTTAACTTCTATTTTTTGTCCTTTTTTTAAGGTTTTCAAAATCTCTAAATTATTATCTTCTTGTTTCTTGTTTTCTTCCTTTTTATTTTTATCATTCTCGGAATTTTCTGTTTCCACACTTTTTTCTTTTTCTGTGGATTTTGGTTTCAATATTTCTAAGAATCCTTGTTTAATACATACTTTCCCACTACAATAAAAAGTCTCATCTTCGATGTTTACAGTTACTTGTATTTTGTTGTATTCAGCTGGTGGATAAAAAATGGCTAAAAATCTTTTTACAATTACTTTGTAAATTTCCTTTTGTAGGTTTGGTAATTGATTGTAATTTTCATACCCTTGACCTGTCGGTGTAATAGCATAGTGGTCAGTAATCTTACTATCATTAACATATTTTGTTTTTATTAAATTCGTAGCATATTTTTCATCTACCATTTTTTTAATGTATGTTTGTATTTCCTCATCTTTAAAGCCTCTTGCTATACCGTTTAAATTTTTGGATATTTCTTTGGCTACTGCTGTTGAAAGTACCCTAGCATCGGTTCTAGGATAAGTTACTAATTTTTTTTCATATAGATTTTGTATAATTTCTAGTGTTTCATCTGGCTTAATTTTAAATCTTTTGGTACATTCATTTTGAATTTCTGCCAAGTTGAATAAAAGTGGCGCATTTTCTTTTTGCTTTGATTTCTTTAATTCGGTTATAGTTGCTTGCTTTCCTGTTAAACTGGTGATAAACCCTTTGGCATCTTCTTCCTTTTTAAAGCCTGTCTCATTATATAGTTTGCTAGATTCATACATCTTAGATTTCTCATTTACCTTCCATTCTGCCTTAAAAGAAGCATTTTCCTGTCCGAATTCTCCTACTATTTTATAGTATTTTGTTTTTACAAAATTTCTAATCTCTCTTTCTCTTTGAACAATCATCCCTAATACACAGGTCATCACTCTACCTACTGATATAGAAGCTCTATCTTCATGAATACTTTGTGCTAGTTTTCTTCCATAAATAATAGACAATAACCTAGAAAAATTGATACCAATTAGATAATCTTCTTTGGCTCTTAAATAGGCACTGTCGGATAAGCTGTCATATTCTGATAAATCTTTTGCTTCTCGAATCCCTCTTGTTATTTCTTCTTCTGTTTGGGAATCAATCCAAACCCTTTTCATTTTAGCTTTTGGATTGGGTTTTGCCATCATAAATACTAATCTTTGTATGTATTCTCCTTCACGCCCAGAGTCTCCTGCATTATAAATCTCTTCAATGTCTTCTCTTTGCATTAATTCTTTTACAATGTTAAATTGATTTTGTACGGCTGGAATAATTTCATATTTCCATTCTTCTGGAATAAAGGGAAGCGTTTCTAATCGCCATAATTTTAATTTTTCATCATACTTTTCTGGATAACTCATGGTTACTAAATGACCTACACACCAGGTAATAATCCAATTTTCTGATTCCAAATATCCATTTTTTCGATTGGTTGTTATTTTTAGTGCTTTCGCAAATTCCATAGCAACAGATGGCTTTTCTGTTATTAATAATTTTTTGCTCAATCTTTCTTCGTTTCCTTTCTTCGTTTCCTATTTTATTATTGCCTCTCTAAATACTTTTTTACAATTTGATAAATCTGTTCCATTCTTTCTTCTGTCTGTTTGTCCTCAAAATGAAATCTGTTATAAATCTTATCATAATATCCTTTTTCTTTTATGATTTGTAAAGCATGTTTATCATTAAAATCAAATACATAAGCAAAATGGCTTACTAATATATCGACTGCTGTTTTTCTTTTATGGTAATTAATTGATTTTTCTTCGATAAATTCACGATAAATCTCATCTGTCATTTTTTGTTGCTCCATATTAGCATTTCCCCATGCGGTTTCTTTATCTTCAAATGTTAACATGTATATGATATCTGTTTTATCCGCATCTCTAATGATTTTAGAATGTAGTAACTCTTTATTATTGGTAGTTTCTACGTCTTTTCTATTTCTATTATGATTTAAAATAGCTCTTCTTATTGTTTCATCATATTGTCTATCTTCTATAAAATTAGAAATGAATCCTTCTTCAAATAAGATGTGTACTCCTAATTCTCCATGATTTATACTGTCTTTGTCTATAAAAGTATTGTATTGTTTTACTTGTTCAAATCTTCCTATATCATGTAATAACCCAATTAACTCTGCTAGTTCAATGTCTTCTTTCTCTAGCTTCATGCTTTTTGCTATTTGTTTGGCTATGCTTGCTGTTCTTTCAATATGACCTATCTTTACTCTAATTCTTTCATTTTCTATGTCATATTTACTGACATATTTTTTTATCTCTTGTTTTGCTTTTTGTATATCTATCATGTCTATTTTCACCCTCCACATTGTATCATCTTTATTTTTTAAATTCAAGCATACAAAATTTAAGCCGTTTTTTTCTAAAGGTTAGCCCCCACCTGTTGGCATAAAATATGGTTATTTTGAATAAAGGCTGAATGTGACCGGAATAAGATTAGGAATTCTTAATCATTTTACGGTAAGTGTTCAAGCTTGTCTTGGAAAGGACCCGTAAAATTATATTAGAATTCCTTGAATTATGAAGGAAGCCGAAGAATTTATGAAAAATAACCATATTTTATGCCAACAGGTGGGGGCTAACCTTTAGAAAAAAACGGAAGTTAAATGAAAAACCTTGAAACACTAGCATTTTTATTATATAATAGGAAAAGTTATAAGCAAGAATGGAAAAATTCTCTTTTTCGTCCATTTTTCCTAAACAATAAAGATGAAAGGAGCTTCATTTTATGGAATACAAATTTAATGAAATAGAAAAAAAATGGCAAGATTATTGGGAAAAAAATAAAACCTTTTATACCGATGTATGGGACTTTTCAAAGCCCAAATTCTATGCCTTAGATATGTTTCCCTACCCATCTGGTCAAGGGCTTCATGTAGGACATCCAGAAGGTTATACCGCAACTGATATCCTATCTAGAATGAAAAGAATGCAAGGCTACAATGTTTTACATCCTATGGGATGGGATGCTTTTGGTCTTCCAGCAGAACAATATGCTATCAAAACAGGGAATCATCCAGCTGGTTTTACTGCTAACAATATTGTCACTTTTAAAAAGCAATTAAAAATGCTTGGACTTTCCTTTGATTGGGATAAAGAAATTTCCACTTGTGATCCAGACTATTATAAATGGACACAATGGATTTTTAAACAATTGTATGAAGATGGTCTTGCAAAATTAATCGAAATGCCTGTTAACTGGTGTGAAGAATTAGGTTGCGTTCTATCCAATGACGAAGTTATTAACGGCAAAAGTGAAAGAGGTGGTTTCCCTGTTGTTCGTAAGAATATGAAACAATGGGTATTAGATATTCCTCAATATGCTGATATTTTATTAGACGGTTTAGATGAAATTGATTGGCCTGAATCTACCAAAGAAATTCAAAGAAATTGGATTGGTAAATCAGAAGGTGCAGAAGTAACTTTTAAAGTTGCCAATAACGATAAGCTATCATTTACCGTATTTACTACTAGACCAGACACACTATTTGGTGCTACCTATTGTGTTTTAGCACCAGAATTAGAATTAGTAAATCAAATTACTACCCCAGAACAAAAACAAGCTATTGACGAATATAAAAAATTAGCTGCTAGTAAATCTGATTTAGAAAGAACGGAATTGAACAAAGATAAAACTGGTGTATTTACAGGTAGTTATGCAATCAATCCAGTAAACGGAAAAGAAATTCCTATTTGGATCTCTGATTACGTTTTAGCAACTTATGGAACAGGATGTATTATGGCTGTACCTGCTCATGACCAAAGAGATTATGAATTTGCTACTAAATTTGGTCTTACTATTATTCCTGTGCTAGAAGGTGGAGATATTACAAAAGAAGCTTTCACAGAGGATGGATTACATATTAATTCTGACTTTTTAAATGGTTTGAATAAAGAAGATGCTATTTCTAAAATGATTACTTGGCTAGAAGAAAATAAAATTGGTACTAAAAAGGTAAACTACAAACTTCGTGAGTGGATTTTTGCAAGACAACGTTATTGGGGAGAGCCTATTCCAATCGTATATGTAGATGATGAAATGAAATCCTTAGCCGATTCCGATTTACCTCTAGTTTTACCAGAATTAGAAGATTATGCTCCATCTAAAGCAGGTGCTTCTCCTTTAGATAAAGCATCTAATTGGGTGAATACGGAATGGAATAGCAAACCTGCTAAACGTGAAACCAGTACCATGCCAGGTGCTGCTGGTTCTAGTTGGTATTTCTTAAGATATATTGACCCTAAAAATCAAGATGAATTAGCAAACAAAAAATTATTAGAATACTGGTTGCCTGTTGATTTATATGTTGGTGGTCCAGAACATGCTGTTGGACATTTATTGTATTCAAGATTTTGGAATCAATATTTATACCAAAAAGGAGTCGTTCCTGTCAAAGAGCCATTTGCTAAACTTCGCCATCAGGGTATGATTTTAGGTACCAATGGTGAAAAAATGAGTAAGTCAAAAGGTAATGTTATTAATCCTGATGATATGGTAAAACAATATGGAGCAGATAGCTTAAGAGTTTACGAAATGTTTATGGGGCCTATTGAAAGTGCTAAACCATGGGATCCAAACGGAATTGATGGTTCTAAAAAATTCTTAGATAGGGTTTGGCGATTATATACAGAATCTAATAAAATTAAAGAAGAAAACAATCCAAATCTTGAGAGAGTTTATCATTATACCATAAAAAAGGTTACTCATGATTACGAAACTATGAACTTCAATACAGCAATTTCACAAATGATGATTTTTATAAATCAAGTAAATAAAGAAGATGTCTTCCCTATGGTTTATGCTGAAAACTTTTTAAAATTGCTAAATCCAGTAGCTCCTCATATTACAGAAGAACTTTGGAATATTTTAGGGCATACTGATACCATTTCTTATCAAAAATGGCCTGAATATGATGAAGAAAAAACAATAGCAAATGAAATAACTTTACCTATTCAATTTAATGGTAAATTAAAAGCAACGATTCAAATTATTCCTGATGAAGAAGAATCTGTTGTAAAACAAAAAGTTCATCAAGTAATTGATTCTAAATTAGAAAATAAAATGATTGTAAAAGAAATTTATGTAAAAAATAAGATTTACAATATTGTTGTGAAATAATTTTTAGCCTATTAGGACTTATTATATTTTTCTAAGTTCTAATAGGCTTTTATAATCCTTGAACTTTAGTTTTTAAGGTGTCTATTTCCATATCATGATTTTCTATTTTTTGCTTACAAAAGCTAATTCTATTGTTTTGTTCTTCGATTGCTTCTGTATTTGTTGTAAATGCATCAAATAATGCCTTTAATTTGTCTCCATGTTCTTGTTCAATGACAGCAACACTTCTACTAATGTTTCTAATATCTATTTGCATTTTTGATGATTTATACTTGAGTTCTGATATATCAGTTTCCATTTCTAAGGTTTTATTTTTTAGCTCCGATACATCTGTTTTTAGCTCTGATACATCTGTTTTTAATTCTGCTATATCTTCTTGCATCTCTGGAATTTTTGCTACTTCTTCTTGTATTTTATCTACTTTTTTATTTACATTTTCAATAGCAGCAAGTATTTCATTTTTCATTTCTGTATCCATACATTTCCTCCTTTCTATTTTTATTACAACCGATTGTGTTACTATTATACATAGCTAGAACTAATATGTCAAGAAAAATCCATAGACAAATTTCGACATTTTTAAAATCTTATTGCTTGTTTTACTGTCACTAAATTGTAAACAAGATTTAATATTCCTGCAATACACTAAATTTATTTTTATAGTATAATAAAAATAGAATTATACTAAGGAGAATTATCGATGAGTATAGAAACAGATTTAAGAAAAGATGGAATTGAAGTAATAGAACCTTTAGATACTCTAAAAATCAACTCAATTGCAAGAAATATATCGCAAAAAATCTGTGATACATTTCCTAATTATGGTTTTAATCAAAATGATTTATTTATACGATTATCTAGATTGAATATGTATAAAGCAAAAATGCCTGAAGGCATGGCAGAAGCAAATTATTTGTACAAAAACACTTCTATTTATTTCAATGAACATATTTCCAGTGAAGATATAGAAGAATTTGCTATTCACGAATGTATTCATTACTTACAAGAGGTAAAAGATAAAAGAAACTATTTAATAAAAATGGGACTTTGTGATTATACCGAATTTAAAATATATGGATTAGGTTTAAATGAAGCTGCTGTTCAATTAATATCCTCTAAAATTAATGGCATTCCAAAGGAATACGTAAAATATTTTGATATTAGTTTTGAAACTAATAGCCCTTCTTATTATCCTTTAGAATGTTGTTTAGTAAACCAATTAGCTTATATTACTGGTGAAGATGTTTTATTTGAAAGTACTTTAAAAAGTACCAATCATTTTAAAGAAGTATTTTCTGAATTAACTTCTCCAAAAACTTTTATGGCTATTCAGAATGCTGTTGATGATATTCTAAATCACGAAGAAGAAATTATTAAAATCAATAATAAAATTGCTCAAATCGATGATAGAAATAAAAAAGTAGATGGAATGATTGAAAAAATAGATGAATTAAAACATGAAATAACTTTAACATTCATGAGAACACAAAATCTTATCATTTCTAGTTATTTCGATCGTGCTTTTGACATTATTTCCGATTTAGAGGGAATGGAAGAATATAGACAAAAATTGTACAATTTTAAAGATTTAATCGGTTGTACAGAAGGATATACTTTTTTTAATGATTATTACGTTTCAAAAATGGAAGCATTAGAACATAAATATAATTTACTAGAAAGTGGCCAATTGGAAACATCTCTTAAAGTTATTACCAAAAAAGAAAATGTTTTTATTCGTGTTGTAAAAACACTTAAAAAACTTATTTTTGGTACTTCTACTGAAAAAAATAGTATTCCAAATGAAGAATCATAAAGTGAATATAAATGCAAATAGATAGGTAAAAAATTTTTACCTATCTATTTTTTGTTTTTTAACTTCTATTTAAATTTTCAATTATATTACTAGCTGCTTCTCTTCCAGAATGTGCTGCCCAAGCTACTGTTGCTTTCATTCCTGCTAAATCTCCACCTGCATATATTTTAGGATTAGAAGTTTGATAATTTTCATTTACTGCTATATTTCCCCATTTGTTAGTCTTTAGTCCTAAATTTTTTACATAAGATTCTACCTCAGAACCAAGTGCCATTATAATATAATCCATTTTTATTTCATAATTACTACCTTCGATATTAACTGGTACTAATCTAGTATCCTCTTCTTTTTGTACTAATTCCGTTTTTATCAATTCAACTTTTTCTACTTTTTCTTTTCCTATTATTTTCACAATATTATTTTGGAATAAGAATTCAATTCCTTCTCTCATAGCTTCTTCTACTTCTTTGTCCTCAGCAGGCATTTGCTCTCTTGCTCTTCGATAGATAACCTTTACTTCTTTTGCCCCCAACTTTTTAATCGTTCTGGCACAATCCATCGCTACATTTCCTCCACCAACAACAGCTACTATTTTTCCTTTATAATCTGGATGTAATTGATGCTCTAAAAGTTCGTTTCCTCCATACACACCTTTTAATTGCTCGCCTTCTACTCGCATTTTAGAAGATCGATTAGCACCCATACTTAAAAAAATAGCATCATATTGTTTTTCTAAATCTTGTAACAAAATATCTTTTCCTAATTGTTGATGATATTTTACTTGAATGCCTAGTTGTAAAATTTTATCCACTGTTTTTTTCACAATTTCTTTTGGTAGTCTAAATTCTGGAATTCCATGTACTAATAAGCCACCTAAATAATCGTATTTTTCATATATGGTTACTTGTAGTCCTTGCTTTGCTAAAAATGCACTGGCTGTTAATCCTGCTGGCCCTCCTCCTATTACTGCTACTTTTTTATTACTTTTATTTTTCTTGATTTCTTCAGCATAACAGTTTAGCAAGCTGTCCTCTTTTTCTATCATAGCATCAAAAGTAAAAGCTTCTAAATCTCCTATGGAAACTGGCTCTCCTTTTATTCCTCTTACACATGAACCTTGACATTGTTTTTGATGAGGACATATTCTTCCACAGATTCCCTGTAACACCGTTGTTTCCGATAATATTTCATAGGCCTTTTTATAATTTTCCTGTTTTATTTGCTCGATAAATTGTGGAATTTGATTTCCTAAGGGACATCCTTTATTAGAACATGGTTTGGTTTTGCAATTTAAACAATAGTTAACTTTTTCGTTTATTTTTTCCATCTTTTTTCCTTCCTCTAAGGCTAAAACTTGTTTTTTCTTTGTATTTTATTATAGATGCCTCCGTCTGTCAATTGATTGACTACATAGTATAATGATGAGCGTCTACCGTTCAAGGAAAAAGTAATTCAATTTCTTCTAATACCAATTTCAAGTCATGAATAAAATCAATTTTCTTGGTATCATCACGAAGTAAAGCTGCTGGATGCCAAGTCGGCATATATTTAATACCTTTTCTTTCCACCCATTTCCCTCTGGCTGCTGTTATTCCATATTCTTTTCCTAAAATATTTTTAAGTGCCACACTTCCTAGTAATACAATAATTTCTGGTTTTACTAACAATACTTGATTTCTTAAATAATTTAGGCAAGCTTGTGCCTCATCTTCTTCTGGATTTCGATTTGCTGGTGGTCTGCATTTAACAACATTTGCAATATAGATCTCTTCTCTTTTAATACCTAGTATTTGAAAGGCCATATCCATTAATTTCCCTGCTCTTCCTACAAAAGGCTCTCCGTAATCTATCCTCGTCTGCACCAGGTCCCTCTCCAATGAACATGATCTTTGCTTCCTTGTTTCCTACGCCAAATACAATGTTTTGTCGTGTTTTACACAATTTGCATTGTTGGCAATTCATAATTGATTGTTCTAATTCTTCCCATGTTTCATACATTACTACTTTTGTTACCTGTTCAGAACAGGTATCCTCCCTTTTTATTTATTTTTCATTTTACACAATTTTCTACTAATTCTATTTTTCTGTTTTGATTGGTATCTATTTTTGCTTTGGTTCCAATTGGTATCACTGTTTTCGTTTCAATATGGCCAAAGTTGTTGGATTTAATAATTGGAAATGTATATTCTTCTTCTAACACATCTAACACAATTTGCTCTAAAGGAATCTTACTTTCATGTTGATAATTCCCTATCCATATCCCTTTTATTTGGTTAAATACTCCATTTTGTTTCAAATGAGAAAGAAAGTGGCTCTCCATAGCTGGATTTGATTCTACTCCTAAATCCTCTATAAACAGTATTTTATTACTAAAATCAAGCTTATATTTTCCACTAACTAAACTGTGTAAACAATTAAGATTACCTCCTATCAGCTCTCCTTCTACTTGTCCTTCTTGAATAGTTTGATATTCTTCCTCTTCTCTTCCTAAAACAAGGCTTCCTTCTAGGAATCTTTTCAATACTTCTTGAAAACTATAATCTGTTTCATCTGTGGCAACGGTTTTAAAATTAGTTCCATTAAATGTTATCAATCCTGTTTTTGCTGTAATAATATTAGTAATAGAGGTAATATCACTATATCCACATAAAACTTTTGGATTTCTTTTAATTATATCATAATCTAATAATTCAAAAACGGTATTAGAATTATTTCCCCCTTTTGCACACCAAATCATTTTCACTTCTTGATCTTGAAACATTTGATTGATATCTTCCGCTTTTTCTTGGGCTGTACTACTATAACCATTTGTATTAGCATATATATTTTTAGAAAATTTTACTTTAAATCCATTCTTTTCTACGATTTGCTTTGCTCTTTGTAATTCTTCTATATTATCACCTATAATTGGATTGGATGGAGCTACTACTCCAATCGTATCCCCTAATTTTAATCTGTCTGGAATTATCATGGTTTTTCTCCTTTCACTACTAGGACTGGGAGAATTAAGGAACGTCCCTCAATCCCTCTTCATCGTATTTTCTTTCTTCCTTTGAATACTCTTCTGGTTTCAAACCTACTCTACTACTCATATATTTTTCCATAAGTATAAATAAAATTGTAAAAATAATACCAATAATTATCATACAATATGCTGTTTTTGTCTTATCTAATAAAAACGAAGCAAATAATCCCACTATTACCCTAACGATACTTGCAAATAAATTTTTTGCTGCAAATATTTTGGTATCTATTTTTTCATTGGTAAAATTTCTTAGGTATTTATCTATAATGGTATAATACATGCCCTTTCCAAATCCATGAATAAAGTTCATAATAACTATTATTACTAATAATACCATATAATTCTGAGCCTTTATACCACATATACCTGCTATAACTGTACTAATCGATAACATCATAGCTATGGTAGTTAATGTTTTATTTCTTAATCGATTATGAAATACATCTTGTTTTTTAGAAGCATAGGCACATATATAAGTGGCTACTGCTCCCACAATTCCTATGACAACAGAAGATATTTCTAATTCTTCTAGTAAACTTACATAATAGTTACTAAGAATTGACAATAAAGCGGCAATTAAAGAGGCACACAAAATCAGTGCTTTTAATCTCTCTGATTTCAAAATATAGATAAATCCCTCTTTTATCTCTTTTAATTGCTTTTTACCTAAAGCTTCATTTACATTCCTTTTTTTCTTTTGTAGTGGCTCAATAAATCCTATTGACATGATTGCTACTATAACTAATACAATCAGTGAACATATCATTGGTAGATATCCATTAATTGGATATAAAAATCCTGCTATTACTTTGGAAATAGCACCTATTAAATAATAGCCTGCTGCTCCTTTAGCACTTATTTTGGAATAAATTTCTCCTTTATATCTTGATGGTGGTATGGATTCGTTCAATAAGCTTGGCTCTGCTATGTTTTTGATAGAAAAGGCTATGGCACTTACCAGTTCTGCAAATATCAAATCTGACAAATTTCTACTTAGCATAATGATTACGATATAAAAACAATTTAAAATATTTCCTAAAATAATACTATTTTTTCTTCCTAAAAATTCTACAATGATATTAGCTGGAATTTGTAGAATAATACTAAAAAAGGCATAAAATGTACTCTTTAGCACAACATCTGCACTACTAATTCCTTTTATCTGGGTTAAAAACAAAAAGTCAATGGTATAAAAGAATAAATAATCCCATGCTAATTTTTTATAGGTTGGAAATATCTTCATATTGGTTTTTCTCATCTTTTGTATTTCTTCTTTACTTCTCATTTTTCCTCCTCTGAAGTTGAAATGTGCCAATGGGGACGGACCTTTTTGGCACTACTATATTTATTATATAATCTAATAAAATAAATCAAAGTTTGTGCCAAAAAGGTCCGTCCCCATTGGCACATTTCAATTCGATTAGTGCAGTATTTAATCCATATTCTTGTTTTTCTACTCGATAGGAATGTATTCGATCAGAATGACAAACACTACAAATTCCGCTATCGATTATATTTTCTATTTTTAATCCCTCTTTTTGTAATAAGACTTGATTGATTTTTACAGTATCTATATGCCACTTTTTATTAAGAATGGTTTCTTCGATTATTTCTTCTATATTTTCCATATCTTGAAATTCCTTTTCAAAAATTTCTTTTACTTCTCGATCTACTTCGAAATGACATTTTCTAATACTTGGACAAATACAACATATTATATTTTCTGGTTTACAATCAAATTGTGTTTTCATTTTTTCTATTGTTTTGACAGAAATTCGTTGTACGGTTCCTCTCCATCCTGAATGGGTATTGGCAATCACTTTTTTTACAGGATCGAAGAATAATAATAAAATACAGTCCGCATTCGTCGTAGAAAGCATAATATTTTTCTGATTCGTGATTAATCCATCTGTTTTGTCATACGATTCTAAATTAATATCTGGCTCATTTTGTTTTACTTTTTCTTTGACTATTTTTACTTCGTCAGTATGTTCTTGATTAGTTTTTACTAAATGTTCTACTTTGGATCCAATAGCAAAACACAAATTTTGATAATCTCGGACCGCTTTTTCATAAACCTCTTTTTCTAATTTCTCTTTATTTACTTTAGCGGTTCTATAATTTTTATCCAAACCTAAACTATAAGCATGGTTAATCGTATCTTGATAGTCTAATAATCTTCTAAATTGCAAATATTCTACACCATCTTTTTGAAGATGTATTATATTTTCATTGGATAAATCCACGATTCCTCTCTCCTTTCTCTCTATTTCTTCTAAACGATTTCTTTTATTTTATCATATTTTACTTCCTCTTTGGAATATTCTTCTGGTTTTAATCCTACTCTAGTTTTCATAAATTTGCAAACTAATATCATTAATATGCCAAATATAATAGCAATTACAATCATGGCATATGCTGTTTCCATTCTATCTAATAGAAAAGCCGCTAAAATTCCAGCTATGGCACCTGCAATCCCTTTTAAAAAGTTGTTGGCCGTAAATATTTTTGTGTCAATTTCCTCATTGGTAAAATTACTCATATATTTTTCTATTAAGGGGTCATACATACCTGTAAACATATATTTTATCATATAAACTCCTACAATGGCTAAAATTGCAATTGGATATTCTTCTGCTAGGATTCCCAAGATTCCTGCTAAAATACAAGTTCCTACAATGGAAAAACCTAATACTGATAGCGTTTTATTTCTTAATCGATTGTGAAACTCGTCTTGCTTTTTTGTTGCTATTCCTGCTACAATTCCCAATACAGCAAATAAGAGCCCTAAGTAACTAGCCGATATTTCTAGCTCTTCCATCATACTTATTTCATAATTAGATAATATACTGGTAATTCCTTTTATAACAGCCGCAAATAAAATCAAACTTTTTACTCTTTCTGATTTTAGTACAAATTTAAAAGCTTCTCGTATTTCCTTGAACTCCCCTATTCCTTCTATTTTTTTCTTTTTAACTTTTTTTACTGGCTCGATAAAGAGAATAGACATAGTCGTTACGATTATCAAAACGAAAAGTGATAGCAATAATGGTATGTATGGATTTATCTCATATAATATTCCTGCTATAATGGTAGAAATAGCATTTATAATATGATATCTTGCTGCACCCTTTTCACTAATTTTAGCAAATATCTTACTTTTTAATTTAGTTGGTGGTATCGATTCATTTAATAAGCTTGGTTCTGCACTTTCCTTAATGGCAAATGAGGTAGCACTTAAAATCTCTGCAATAATTAGATTAAATAAATTGTTACTAAATATAACTACCACAATATAAACACAACTCAAAATATTTCCTAAAATGATACTATTCTTTCTTCCTAAAAATTCTATGATAAAGGTTGCTGGTATCTGCGAAAACATAGCAAATAAATAATAAAAAGAATCAATTAACACTACATCTGCTGCATTGATATTTTTTACCTGTGTTAAAAATAAAAAGTTTACCGTATAAAAAAATATGTAATCCCAGCTAAGTGCCTTGTAAGCTGGAAATAATTTCATGTTTCGCTTTCTCATTTGTATTTTATTGGTTTCTTCCATTGGTTTGTCCTTTCATTTTTTTTATGATGTCATCTTTTAATTTTTTGTCAATATAATTGTAATTATTATTTGTTTGTTTGGTATTAAAACCACAAATTGGCTTATATTCGCAATATTCACATGGTGTTTTTCCATTTTTATAATATGGCTTTAAGTCTATTTTTCCACTCAAGATTTCTTTTGCTATTTGTTTAATAATAAAATCTATGTAATCTTGTAAAATTTTAAATTCTTCTTTGTTTACCCCATTGGTCCACTTTTCATTGACTGCCCCAGAAGCTGTAATGGCTGCTGGCACTAATTTTGAGCTTCCTGAAGTTAGTGTATTATCATTCATTTGAATGATCTTAACATCTGCTAAAATTAAGCCTTTCATTCTAAAGTTCTTTCTAATTAATTCTTCTATTTCCTCTTCTGTTATTTTTTTATCTGCTTTTATCATCTGCTCTAATAAAGAAAAGTAAAATATTCCTGCTGGCATAATGTCTTCGGCTTTACAAATAGCATCTGAATAGGTTAATAACTGAATTTGAAGCCCTGCATAGACTTCGTTTAAATCTATGTTTTTACTAGAAGATTTATAGTCAATAATTCTTAAGTACTTTCCACCTTCTCCGTGTGGCTGTGTCAATTCTATCAATTTTCCCTGTGATTTCAACTTTTTTTCCATCTTCTAATGTTAAGATAATGGGCTGATATTTTCCCTTTTTACCAAATTCAATTTCTGTTCCTTCTATCGAAAAATCACTATATATCAAGGTTTGTATAATATATTTTAAGGCTTTGCTAACAATCCTTTTTAGTCTTTTTACTAACGCTTTATATTTTGCCGTTGAACGGAAAATATAATTTTTATCTCGTTGTAAGTTGCTATCAATAATTTGTGAAACCATTTGGTAAATTTGCTCTTCCTCTATTTCTGCTAATCCCAATCCCTTTTCTTTTACTTGCTCAAAGAATTCATCTATGGTTTCGTGCATAAAAGAGCCCGTTTCAAAAGTATGAATTTTTAAGTTCTCTTTTTCTTTTAGCTTTAATCCATATTGCAAATAGTAAGAAAATGGGCAACTTCTATATTTTTCAAGTCTCGATACACTTGTATGTAATGTATTTCCATATAATTTGTCTATGTTTTCTTTTTTTATTTCTTGTGGTAAATTGGTATAGGTTAAACCTTGCAAATCATTTTTTAATTTTTCTTGCCATCCTGTTTTTTCTTTATAATATTGATAAATAGAATACCATATTTGAGAGATTGGTTCTTCCTCTTTTCGTTTGGCTATGTTTTCTAATAATTCTTCATAAGTTACTTGTTCATTTATGATATCATATTGTTTGCCTAGCATATCACTTTTTTCTTGCAATTTGGGATATGTCTTTTTTACTTTATGGATTAATATAGAGGGTCTTAATGATTTTCCTTCTTTATCTGATGATGTATAGGATAGATAGACACGATTTTCAGCGGTTGTAAAGGCTTTATAGATATTGAAATTATCTTCATATAATTTTTCTAATGTTCCTTTGGCTAGTTCAATACCATCTTGTTTTAATTTTTCTCTATCTTCATCATCAAAGAATCCTTCTTCTTTGTTGACACTTGGAAAACTTCCATCATTTAATCCAATGATAAATACGGTTTTAACTTTATGGCTTCTGGATCGGTCAATATCTCCAAATGTCACTTGATCTTGTGTTCCTGGAATTTTTCCTAATTCGCTATTTTTTAGTCCTACTTTTAGTATTTTGCTATATTGGTCAATGGTTGTTTTATCTTGTCCAAATACTAAAACCATCTCGTCAAATAATTCTAATATAATTTTATAACTAGCTATGTATTCGTTTGCCAAATCAATGAAAGATTTTTCTTCTAATTCCTGTATTTTTTGGCTTATTTTTTCTTCTATATTTTGTTCTTGTAGTAGGTCATATAAACATTTAGTTATATTTTCTATGGTCTTATTTTGACTCATTTTTTCTTTTAATTCTAATAATGGGCCAATGATTTGTTTTCTTATTTCATTGTATCTCTCTACTTTTTGTTTTTTATCTTCTTTCTCTATTTCATAGATAAAGTCTTTTTTCCATTTATTTTGCTTAATTCCCCATTTATTACAATAGTTTTCTAGTTCAAATATCTCATCCAATTCTATGTCAGAAAAGCCCAGTTTTAAATAATTAAACATCGCTTCTGATGAGAAATTTTGATTTATAACTTCCAATAGTGCTAAAATGTATTGTATGATAACATTTTGATTGACGTCCCTTTTTTCATCCATAAATACAGGGATTTTATATTTTGAAAAAATGGCTCTTACTAAGGAATTGTATTCTTGTATGTTTTTTGTGATAATAGCAATATCTTTATATCTCATGTTTCCTTTTTTGACTAATTGCGTTATCTTTTTGGCTACATTTTCTATTTCTGAATAGGGATTTTGTGCTAAAAACAGTTCTATGTTTTCCACATTTCTTTTGTATTTTGTGGATTGATTATTGTTAATATTTTCGCTTAGATGTTGTAATTCTTCTGTTTTGAAACGATATTGCTTTTGTAAATGAACTGGCTCTTCTAGTAGCAAATTATTTTCATTTACCATATTCCAGATTTTAGCTATTGTCATTTTGTTGGAATAGAATATGTCAATGTCTGGGTTGGTATTGATGTTTAAGTCATCTGTACAAATGGTTATATTCACTTGTTTGGCAAGTTTGATAAATTTCTTAATTACTTCATATTCTTGTTTCGTAAAGCCTGAAAATTCGTCTAAATAAAGGATACTATTTTGAATTAGATTGGTTTCTTCTATGTGATTGGCTAGTATGGTTAATAGGTCTGTTTCTTCTAAGTATTTCCCTTGTATTTGTTCTTCAAATTTCTCATAAATTAATGTCATGTCTTTTATTTTAGTTTTTAAATAGGGTTCTTCTATTTTTTCTATTTCTTGTTGTAAATCTTGTACCGTTATTCCGTGTTTTTTGAATTCTGTTATGGCTTGCATGCTTAAATCAATGTTCTCATCTGATTTCCCTAAAAATTTTAATTCTTTTTTGTTTTGATTCAATATCGAATAGATTAACATGGCCTTTCCTTGTTTAGATAAACGTGTTTTATTACTTCCCCCTACTTCGTTTAAAACACGATAAGCCATTCTACTTAAAGTTACTACTTCCGCATTGATGATAGCATTCGTTTTAGCAGCTTTCATTAGCTTTTCTTCTGCTGTGAATGAAAACTGCTCTGGCGTTATCATATATATCTTTTTTTCGTTTGTTAGTTGTTCTATTATCTCTTGGAAGCAGTATTGGCTTTTTCCGCTTCCTGGCTTTCCATATATGATTCTTAATGCCATTTTTTACCTTTTTCCTTTCTTTTTTTGATTTATATTATCTATTCTATTACTATCTTTTCTAAGTTTATTTCTCCACTCATCAGTTTTGGTAGTAAGATGTCTCGTAGTTGTTCTAAGATTTGGTTTTCTGATTTTATCGCTTTCATTTTTTCAAATGCGCTACTAATAATTGGTAATCGTCTTAATATTTCATTTTCATTATATTTAAAACTTAAATGGTCAATTGAAGTTCCAGCATGTAATATAGTTGTTCCTTTTGCATATTTCAAAATAGTTTCCTGCGTTTCATTGTTATTAAAATAAGCAAACACAATTGAATTATTTAAAATATCTTTATAATTATTATTGATACTTACCTTTTTAATACCTGTTGAATAGGAACCTTCTAAACCATATGCTATTCTTCCAATAGTGGCATCAAAAGATATCAAAATATCATCTTTACTTACAAATTTACTTTTTGCTAACTCAGTTTTTATAAAAGTCTTACTGGTAGAGTTCATATCGCCTACTCTATAAAAATTAATGGTATCAACTTGTTTATTCGTTAAATAATTTTTACTTCCTGGCTCTACACCAGTAGAAAAATCAAAAATATCTCGTATAGCAAGAATATCAAAATTGCTAACACTTCTTACATAATCATTATATTGTGTGTTTATAATCTCCAATAAATTATCATTCATTTGATTATTTAATTCTATCTTTTTGTCCAAAGCATCTAAAATTTTTACAATTTTATTTTGTATTTCTAATGAAACATGGTTGAACCTAAATCTTAATAAATCATTTATTTTCATATTTGGTTGCCCAGTTGTTCCAAAAGCAATTCCATTGATATAATTTTTAAATTTATTAGATTGCATCACATAGTAAATAAATTTACTATTATATTTTGATTTATCAATTTTTAATCGGATTAATCCATTATTATATACGGATTGATAATCTTGTTCAATAAATAGGTTACTTCCTATTGTACTTCCTGTTCTAGCAATTAAAATATCTTCTTCTTCTAATTTGTATTTTTTATAATTTTCTTCTGTTACTTCTGTATAGCCCCATTCGTTATATTTTCTGTGATTGGAAATATCGCCTATTCTTAAACATTTTTTTCCTGTATTATAATCGACGATAGGTGCCCTCTGTATAGCATCCGCCCCTGTATTGGCATCTATTATAGAATCTTTCAATTCAATATTCATATCGAATAGCCTCCCAGCTTTCTTAATCTTTCTATCTGGTAAGATTTCTCCATTAATTCTTTTTTCTAGTTTGCTTGTATTTTATCATATTGTTTCCTTTTTCACAATAAAAACTGAAACTAAAAAAACTATTATCTGGATTCTATAAAATTCTCTTCTCTTCTCCAATAATATAAATATTGTTGTGCCAAGCCTGCCAAATCACCAAACTTTTCTTTTGCTATTTGTTCTATTTGCTTCTTGCTTATCTTTGCTTCATCTGGTTGCTTCAAATATAAATCATTCATAACTCTTCTTACCCAAACATCAATGGGGAACACTTCTAATCTTTTTAAGGTTGAAAATAACAAAATACAATCTGCCACTTTAGGACCTACACCAGATAATGCTAGTAATTGTTCTTTTACTTCAAATGTATTTGGATTTCTTCGCATGTTCTCCAAATCTATTTGTTTATTTACTATTATCTGTGTCGTTTCGTATAACCTTTTATCTCTGAATCCTAACCCTAATTTTCTATATTCTTCTATAGTAACATCTTTTAGTTGTTCTGCTGTTGGAAAAGTATAATAATCTTGTCCTTTCCATTCTATTTTATCTCCATATTTTTTAGCAAGTCTTTCTATAATTCCTTTTATTCTTGGTATGTTGTTATTAGCAGAAATAATAAAAGAAATAATGGTTTCCCACAAGTCTTGATTTAATAAGCGTATACCTTGTCCATATTTCACACTTGTTTCCATGTTTTTGTCTATACTAGCTAATTTCTGTTTTAATTGGTTGTAGTCTCTCTTTAAATCAAAGTATTCTTCTACGGTTTCTTTTATATCTTTAGAAGATATACCTTCTATTTCTATTTTATCTTTTATCTTTTTAATATTTAAAACGTTTTTTTCAAATACTCCTGTGTAGCTCCCATCTTCTTGTTCATTCCATCGAAAACATTGTCCACAGTCAAATATATCTTTTAATTCAAATGATTCTATTTTCTGTAATACTATTTTTTGTTCTTTCATTTGTTACTCCTTTTTCTTTGAACTATATTATACCTTTGTATTATACTATATTTTTATGTTTTTTTGAAGCCCAAACCAACTACTTCTCTTGAATTGGTTATTACAATAAAACTTTCTGGATCTATCTTTCTTGCAATCATCTTAATTTTAGCAATATCGCCTCTGGAAGCAGCACACATTAAAATTAATTTTTCCTCATTGGTATACATTCCTTTTCCAAAAAGTCCTGTTGTTCCTCTTTTAATTTTATCTCCAATTTGTTTGGCTATTTCTTCATTTTTATCTGATATAATTAATAATAATTTCGTGAAATAAATTCCTTCAAACAAAATGTCAATCATTTTTCCCATCAAATAAATGGCAATTGCTGAATATAATCCTATTTCTATTTCTTTGAAGAAAAATACATTTAAGGAAACAATTATGGTATCCATAATAATAATGGCTCTACTCATACTAATTGTTGGTCGATATTCTTTTGCTAGATAACTAACTAAATCAGTTCCTCCTGTGGAAGAATTAACTTTTAATATAAGTGCTGTACCGTAGTCCTATCACAATTCCACCATAGATGCAAGCCAAAAATCGGTCATTGGTTAATGGCTCTAATTTGTCTAAAAAATCAATAAAAGCAGATAAGGCTATGGTTCCTATTAAAGATTTTACAAAAAAACTTTTTCCTATTTTATAAATAGAAAAGAGAAATAATGGCACATTAATTAATAATATCATTGTTCCCATTGGTATATTTAATAAATAATAAGTAATGGTTGCAATTCCTGCTATTCCTCCTGATGATAGCTGGTTTGGTAATAAAAATAAAGAAACGCCAACTGCCATGATAAAAGCTCCTACTATTGTTCCTATTATTTCAATTGCTAATTTTTTTATATTCATAATTACTCCTCAACATCGAAAAATCACCTTTATAAGCAGTATTTGCATATATTGGTGATTTTATACTTTTATTTATTCTTCTAAAAAATCATTATAGGTTTTAGTAATTTCTATTTTAGATTTTCCTTGTTTCATATTTTCATCTTGTTGTAAAATCAAATCCACATCATAAGTTTCCTTTAATTTTAATACATTTTCTTTCTTATGACCAATCACATTATTGGCATCGATTGGATTAACTGTTACTTCTACCTCTTTTACTTTTACATTTAATTTTTTTATTTTTCCTACTACGGCATCATACCACATAGCTGATTCTACCAATTGTCTGAAAGCTGGATGATAAGGTCCTGCTACTACTTCACTTTCTTGGCTTCCTGGTTCTGCTATCTCATCTGTATTTTGTAACCCAACTCTAATAACTTCTATCTTTTTATCCGCAAACATTCTAACTAATTCTTTACAAATTTCTACTGCTTGTACTAATGGTAATGGCTGATATTTTCCTTCTTGATATTCTTTTTCTAATTTTGTATTTTTCACCACTAAAACAGGATAGATTCTTACCATCTTAGGTTTTAACTTGATTAATGCCTTAGCGGTATTGATTTCATCAATTCTTGTACTTTCTGGCAATCCCACCATCATTTGATGACCCAACTTAAATCCATTCCAACGAATCATCTTGGATGCTTTTTTCACATCAGTAAAGTTATGACCTCGATTCGTTCTTTTTAAAATATAGTCATTCGCTGATTGCACTCCAAGCTCTATGGTTTTTACTTTGTATTTTTTTAATCTTTTTAAAATTTCTTTGTTAATAGCATCTGGTCTAGTAGAAACTCTAATGGATTCTACTTTTCCTTGTTCAATATACTGATAAGCTGTTTCTAATAATTCTTCTTGCAAATTCTCTTCTATCGCTGTAAAACTTCCTCCATAAAAGGCAATTTCAACCTCAGCGTCTTCCTTCTTTATATTTTCTAGGTACTCATCTATTATCTTTTTGGCTTCTTCTTTGGTCATTTGTTCTTTTTGCCCACTAATTGACTTTTGATTACAAAAAATACAATCATTTGGACATCCTAAATGTGGTACAAATATTGGTATAATATATTGTTTCTTCATAGATTTACCTCTTTTCTATTTTATATTTTCTAATGCCTTTTGAGCAGCACTCATGTGAGCTTCTTTTTTACTTTTTCCTTGTCCTTTTGCTAAGATTTTTCCATTACAACTTACTTGTGCTTCAAATTTCTTGTCATGGTCTGGACCTTCTTCTTTCGTTATTTCATATTGAATTTTTACATCTCCATGTTCTTGTAATTTTTCTTGTAACACCGTTTTATAGTCTCTATCTCCAACATGCTGGGTAGCAATTTCAATCTCTTCTTTTAGATTTTGTATGATAAACTTCTCGGCCTCTTCTAATCCCCCATCTAAATAAATAGCAGCAATGATTGCTTCTACACTGTCTGCTAAAATAGCTGGTCTATTTTCTCCTCCCATTTTTCTTTCTGATCTTCCAAGATATAAGAAATCACTAAAATTATGCAATTTAGCTATTTTGTATAGACTTTTTTCACAAACTACGGTTGCTCTAACTTTAGTCATTTCTCCTTCTCTTAGGTTAGGATAGTTTTCATATAAGTATTTGCTAGATATAAATTCTAGTATACTGTCTCCTAAAAATTCCAATTTTTCATTGCTTTCCAATTTATTTTCATAAGCATAAGAGGTATGGGTTAATGCTTGTTTTAACAAATTAGTATGTTGGAATTGATACCCGTATGTTTTCTTCTATGTTTTGCATTTTGCCCTCCTTGTTTTTTCCATTATTTACGTAGCTATATTATATACTATTTTACAAATTTTGCAATAGAAATTTTTTTTAATATATGTTATAATTATCAAAAATAATATAATAGAGGTGATATTTATGGAAGAAGTAGAATTAGTATTTCCTACACTAAAATATAAATCACAAGCACTCGAAATGATTGAAGAAGCTAAAAAATACGACTCCGATAGTAATGATATTTTTGCTGGTTATTCATCTTTAGAAAAATATACAACTTACGAAGAATGGTTACAAAAATTAAAAAGAGATTTAAATTATAATAATATATCTCCTAATAGAGTACCTGCTTCTACTTATTTTTTAGTAAGACAAAGAGATTCTTATATTTTAGGTATTGTTAATATTAGACATTTTTTAAATGATTATTTAAAAAAATATGGGGGATATATTGGATATTCGATTCGTTACACTGAAAGACAAAAAGGATATGGAAAAAAGCAACTACTTTTAGCATTTAGAAATACCTATAAAAAAAGTATTAATAACTTGTAGTGAGAATAATATAGCAAGTGCTAAAACAATTGAAAGTTGTGGGGGTATTTTAGAAAATATATTATATAATGAAAGTTTAAAAGAAAATACTAAAAGATATTGGATTACCCTTCCATAAATTATTAGAATAGAAAAGGAGAAGAAATGAAAAGATTTCAATTAGTAACTGCTGTACATTTATTATTAATACAAGATGAAAAAATATTATTATTAAGAAGATATCATACTGGTTATGAAGATGGTAATTATAGTGTCGTTGCAGGTCATATAGATGGAAATGAAAGTATCCTAAAAGCAATGCAAAGAGAAGCTCTTGAAGAAGCTGGTATACAAATAAAAGAAAGTGATTTAAATATCGTACATGTTATGCATCGAAATTCAAAAGATAGAGAAAGTATTGATTATTTTTTAACCTGTAAAAAATACACAGGTCAAATTCAGATCATGGAAAAAGACAAGTGTGACGAACTAGCATTTTATGATTTAAATAAATTACCGAATAATGTAATACCTTATATAAGAAAAGCCATTGAATATTATCAAAATAATAATCCTTTTTCTATTTACGGTTGGTAATCTCTCTTGTATTATTAATTACACAAAATACCAGTATTTTTTTTATTATTTATATGGACAAGTAGCAACTATTATTGTATAATAAATGTGTATAATTATAAGTAAAGAAAGAGAGAAAAACTATGTTAGATAATAATGACAAAAGAAATTTATCTGATGTATTTAGAGAATTGCAACAAATACAACAATCTCAAACCGCTGCAACAACTAGACAGCATAAAAATAGAAAAGCACCAAAAGCAAAAAGAAACTTTGCTTTTCGTTTTCGTATGCACAATCCTTATAAAAACTCTGATTTACAACTTTCTCACATTATCATAGGATGCAGTATTTTAATTGTTGGACTAGCTGTTTTCTTTCCAAAAAATACTTCCTTTACGCAAAGTTACGCTAAAGAAGACAATATGGAAGCCATTTCAGAATATGAATTAAATCGCCATCGTTTAAATATACAAAGCATTATATCTGAAAATGCAGATATTGACCGAGTAAAAGAACAAGTTACAGAAGAAAGAGAGATTGAATTTATAACAGAATATACCAACAATCCTACCCTTCCAAAAAGTGAAGAAATTGTGACCCAAGAAGGTAGTCTGGGAAAAGAAAATGTAACAGCTATTAAAACTTATGAAAATGGAAATTTTGTAGAAGAGATTATATTGAGCAAAGAAAAATTAGTAGAACCTGTTTCAAAAATGATTGATATTGGTACTTCTGAATTCTTAGCCAAACATAAAGTACATATTGGTGACATCATGTATTTTGTAACAACTGCTAATTTAAAAGAATCTCCTGAAGATTCTGCCAAAGATGTAGCAGAAGTAAAACACAATTTAGATGTTAAATTATTAGAGTTACCAAGTGAAGAATGGTGTAAAGTTTCTTTTGACAATATAGAAGGCTATATTAAAACTTCTAATCTAACTTCTTCTTACACTACACCAAATATCATAGAAAAGAACCGAATCCAAAGAATTCTAATCAAAGTAAATATTGATATGGAATTAAACAGAACTAGCGGATTGACGTTAAATGATTATAAGAAAATATTTACTGGTATTTCAAACGATAAAAATAAAATATTCCAAGATAATTATACTGCTTTTTATAATGCAGAAAAGAAATACAATATTAATGGTATTTTCCTAGCTTCTATTGCTATTCATGAAAGCAGTTGGGGAACCTCACAAATTGCTAATGATAAGAAAAACCTATTTGGCTATGGTTCTTATGACGCTACTCCTTATGAATCATCTTTTGAATTTGAAGATTATGCAGAAGGAATCGAAACGGTTGCTAAATCTTTAGTAAAATATTACCTAAATCCATCTGGCACTAAAATTTATGATGGTGAATCTGCTGCTGCTTGGTATTACAATGGACCTACTTTAAAAGGCGTTAATACAAGATATGCAAGCGATCCAGAATGGAATGAGAAAGTATTTAAGTATATGGAAACTTTATATAATAGGCTTCAATAGAAAAGGAATGATTGTAAATATGAAAAAGTTAAAATTAAAAAATGAAAGATTGGTTTTTACTATCTTAATTCTAGTTTTATTTGTCGTTTTTCTACTATATTACAATTTGGTATTTTCAGTTGTATTAGCTAGAAATACTTTTGCGAATGAAATGATAGAAATTTCAGACCAAAATGAATCGCCTATTTTTACGATACAGAAAGTATTACTGTATAGTAGTGCCAATGCCATTGACAATTCAGAAGATCAATCTTTAAAAGATATGAGCATTAATCAATATACTGATATTTCTATCTATATTGATAACATTAGTACCATTTCTGAGTTAACCGATGAAAACACAATTAAAGAACTTTATATTGATAGTATTGTAGCAACTTCAACAGCTGACAGAGGTACTAAAATTTTAAATTATAAAAGTCCTTTAGATTTTGGTAAATATAAAACAATAGAAAGTCCTGAAAACAATAGAATTAATTTTAATATTGTTAATACTAATTCTGAAAATGAAAGCAATGATTATACCCATCCTACTTTCTATACAGATTGTTCCAATCCAATTTCTTTGGGATATATGAATCAAGATATTGTAACTAATTACGCTGTTTCTCAAGATGCTAATACCGTTTCTTTTAACGGTAAGGTTTTAAAAGAAGCAAATGTTAATCTAGAAGATATTAACTATACTTTAACTTTTAAAATTCATATTGTTAATAACTTAAATCAAAAATTCGTTTATAATATGAAGTTAGATGTTAAATTAGATGATACGAATGGCGGTATTTACAACGGTTATGTATTTAGAGGGAAAAATACAAGTGGTAACGAATATAGATTTTTTAAAGAGATTTAGGTAGCAACTAAGTCTCTTTTTCATATGATACATTGAGGTGTTTGATTTGGGATCTTGTGAATTTGTTAGTTTTATTACTTCTCTTGCTTGTGTTATTGCAAAAGATAAATCTCCAGATGAATTAACTTTGCTGGGTTCTATGTTTTCCCAATTAGGTGATACTTTAAATACCATTGCTGCGACTAAATCTTGTGAATAATTATACTTTTTAAAAATCGCGTTTGATAAATCAAAAAATACTATTATATTAGATCAAGTTGTATTTGTTGCTTCTCTCTGGTTATCGTGTTATTTGAATGTTGTTTATCTCTTCACTTTATATTTGAGTTGTACATAAGAATCGTCGAGTTTATTGCACTCCATTAATTCTAAGGCTCTCAATTTGTCTAATTCACTATCACTTTCTATTGCTTTTCCATCAATTAATGTTGATACATCTTTACCACCAACTAGTAATGGAGCAATTACTACATTTACATAGTCTATTAAATTTTCTCTTACAAATAAACCATTTAAATTTCCACCAGATTGTATTGTTATTTTATCAACATTATATTCACTATATAAATCTTCTAATAACATTTTTAGATCTAATTTTTCATAAAATAAAATATCTAAATTATCATATTCATCCTTTAAAGAATATGCTATATGATTTTTGTTTGTTGTAACCAAAATTAACTTTTCTACCCAATGACATATGTAATCTATACCATTTTCATTTAAATGAGGTTTATTATCAATAATAATGAAATTAACTTCTACCTTATTGTGGTATTCTTTTTTATTATTAACTCCAATTTTTTCCATTACTCTTCCTGTATTTAGTGAATAATAATCAGTTGTACACTCTATTTCATAATATTGATGTAATCCTTCTTTGACTCCATTTATTCTACAAAAATCCTTATCAGCATCTAAACTGTCATTGTTTCCACTACTTATTTTGCCATCTAAAGATTCAAGCATAAATAATGTGGTTGTTGGTCTTTTCTTCATAAATATTTACCTCCTATTTTTTCGATTTACACTCGTCAATTATTTTATCAAAATCAAAACCGAGAAAATATTGATATTTCAGCATTTTCTCGGTTTTTCTATGGAGGCGTTGGGCGGATTCGAACCGCCGAATCAGAGTTTTGCAGACTCGTGCCTTACCACTTGGCTACAACGCCGTATAATTATAATTATAGAACTTTAATAACTTTGGAGCGGGAAACGGGGCTCAAACCCGCGACCTCTGCCTTGGCAAGGCAGCGCTCTATCAACTGAGCTATTCCCGCGTTTCCTATTTAATTCTATTCACCTCAATGTCATTTTATTCCTAAGGCATTACTAATCATAACAAATTTATAATTGATTGTCAAGGAAAATGAGCTAATCGCTTGAAATTTTGCTACTATAAAAATTTGAATTGTAACATCTTTTTAGCAATTACCTCATCTTACTTGTTCTATTTTTTCTTTTTCGTTGTCTTCTTAGTCGTCTTTTTGGTTGTTTTTGTTTTAGTTGACTTTTTAGCTGTTTGTTTTTTAACCTCTTCTGCTTCTTCTGGATTCCACTTTTCACCTTCTTTTGGTTTGTTCCAAGAGATATAATCACAAGAAGATGGATTATTTTCACATATATAGTAATTCCTTTTTCGTTTTGTTTTTCTCACTTGTACAGTTGCTCCACATTTTGGACATGGTACATCTATTGTTTCTATAATTGGTTTTGCATTTTTACATTCTGGATATCCTGGACATGCTAAAAATTTTCCATATCTACCATATTTATATACCATCATTCTTCCACACTTTTCACATTGTACGTCTGATACTTCATCTACTAATTCTACATGTTCTAATTCTTTTTCTACCTTTTCTATTTCCTTTTCAAAAGGACCATAGAACTCTCGAATCATTTTTTTCCATTCTTCTTTTCCGTCTAGCAATTTCATCAAATTCATTTTCTATTTTAGCTGTAAACTCTACATTGATTACATCTGTAAAGTTTTCTGTTAGTAATTTATTAACAATTCTACCTAATTCCGTAGGTGACAATTGTTTTTGAATCTTTTCGATATATCTTCTATCTAAAATAGTTGTAATGGTTGGAGAATAGGTACTTGGCCTTCCAATCTCTTTTTCTTCTAATGCTTTTACAAGACTTGCTTCTGTATATCTTGGTGGTGGCTCTGTAAAGCTTTGTTTTGGATTTAATTTTTTCAATTTCAATTCTTGTTTTTCCTTTAGGTCTGGTAACATTCCCTCTTCTTCTTGTTCTTTTTGATCGGTTCCTTCTACATATAAAGTCATAAATCCTTTAAATTTAATCATTTGTCCATTTGCCTTAAATGTATATTTATTAGCATCAATCGTAACTGCCATCGTGTCATAAATAGCAGTTGCCATCTGACTTGCCATGAAACGATTATAAATTAATTTATATAATTTATATTGATCTTTGGTTAAATAATTCTTAATATCTTCTGGGTCCAAATCTGCATAAGTAGGTCTAATACCTTCGTGAGCATCTTGTGCTTCTTTATTGGTTTTATAATATCTATTTTCGTAATATTTTTCACCATAAGTTGCTACAATATGTTCTTTAGCAGCTGCCCTTGCCTCTTCTGAAATTCTAGTAGAGTCTGTTCTCATATAAGTAATTAAACCTACTGTACCTTTTTCAGGTATTTTTACTCCTTCATATAGTCCTTGTGCAATAGACATGGTTTTCTTTAAGGTAAATCCTAATTTTCTGGAAGCTTCTTGTTGCATGGTGCTAGTTGTGAATGGCGGTGCTGGATTTCTTTTCTTTTCTCCCCTTTTTACTTCTGTTACTTGATATTTTGCCTTATCTATTGCTTTTAAAATCTGATTCATTTCTTCTTCGGAATGGACTTCTTGCTTTTTCCCTTCTTTGCCATAAAATTTTGCTTCAAACTCTTTTTTACTTTCAACATCTTGCAAATTAGCATATAAATTCCAGTATTCTTCTGGTATAAATTTTTCAATTTCTTCTTCTCGATCTACAATTAATTTAACAGCTACTGATTGCACTCTTCCTGCCGATAATCCTCTTTTTACTTTTTTCCACAATACAGGACTCATTTTATATCCTACAATTCTGTCTAAAACTCGTCTTGCTTGTTGGGCATCTACTAAGCTCAAATCAATATCTCTAGGCTCTTTGATTGCTTTTTGTACTGCTCCTTTTGTTATTTCATTAAAAGTTACTCTGGTTATCTTATTTTTTTCTTCCTTTAATATCGTGGCTAAATGCCATGCAATTGCTTCTCCTTCACGATCGGGGTCAGTTGCAATATATATTTTCTTTGCTTGTTTTGCTTCCTTTTTTAACGATTTGATTAAATCTCCTTTTCCCCTTATGTTTATATATTCTGGCTCAAAATCATGTTCTATATCAATTCCCATTTTGGATTTTGGTAAATCTCTAATATGCCCCATAGAAGCTACTACTTTTGTACTTCCTCCTAAGAATTTCTTTATGGTATTGGCTTTTGCTGGTGATTCCACTATTACTAATTTATCAGCCATATATTCCTCCTTACCTTTTGATTACCTATGTATTCTAGCTTAATTCTTTATAATTTGCAAGCTTTTGTTTGAAATTTATTTTAGTTTTCAACCGCTTTCCATCGCAAATTTCTTTATCCTTTTATTTCTTTTTACAAAATATAGCAAAACAACACCTTTTAAGTGTTGTTTCCTTCCTTTTGCTTTTTTAATACAATATACAATTCTACTATGGTTGCTGCATTATATGGATTTACATATAATATACTCAATAGACCAAATGTCAAAACAGATAAAAAGTTCCATCCGAAAAAAGACATGTCTAAAATAAAAGTTTTCCATTTGTTTCCCTTCATCATCTGCTTAGATAATTGAAAAGCTTCTTTTCTTTTTATCTTAGGATTTTCCGCTAAAAGATAGGGTATCATTCTATATTCATAGGTCTTTATAATACCTCCTATTATGGTTAAATACCAAAGTGCATTATAAATATTTCGTAAAAACATGATGAGTGCCACATTAAACCAATGCTCTTTTTGAAAAATCTCTTTCATTACTCCTATTTTCGTGTTAGTTCCTTCTCTTGCTTCTAAAAAATATTTTTTTCCACTTACAATTAAAGGATCTGCTATAAATACTGTGAAAGCAAATGCTAGAAATGCTGTTATGCAAAGCATTATTCCTAATTTCGCTTCATTTATATTAAATGATGTAATAGCATCCCATATTTTAAATATATATTTTTGTGGTTTCATAGCACTGTTTAAATTAGCTTCTGTTGCTTCTAATATTTTTATTTGTGTTTCGTTTAATGTCTCTTTTATATTTCTTTCTGTGAAAAAATTGTCTATTTCATCTTTTTGTAATTCTCCCTTGTCTGTTTCACGTCTGACAATGTAATTAGGATCCATCGAATCTTCTGATTGCCATATTCCTACAATAGATGTTCCAAATTCTCCTGTTAATAAAGCAATTAAAAAACATACTACAACAGCTGTCCAATAATTTTTATGGACAACTTTTTTGGCTCTATCTTTTAATTCTTTTCTTTTCCACATTCTTTTTCTCCTAAATATTGTTTTTACTATTATAAAACAAATAGATTGTATTAGCAAGTAAAATAAAGATAATCTCAAAGAAAGTTATATAACAACCTTTTTTGTAGTATTTAATAAAGCTAACTAACCTAAGCCCATATTATATATCTTTTAATTTTAACATATCGTCTATTTTCATTTTTCCCGCTCTTGTAATTTTTTGATAACCATATTTTTCTTTTAACTCGTCAATTGCCTTATCTAGCTTTTGTTGTTTTTCGTTTTCCTCATTTTTAAAGAATGACATCTGTTGTTCTTCTTTTTTCACTAAGTTGTCTACTCTTACTCCTATTAATCGAATTGTCATTCCTTTTTGATACATCTGTTCTAACAATTCTTTTGCTTTTTGGTATATTTCTTTTGTTGTTGAGGTCGCTGCTAATAATTTCCCTTGATGAGAGGTATCTTGAAAATCCTTCGTTCTTAACTGCACATTTACCGTATTGGCTAATAAATCATATCTTCTTAGTCGATACGTTACCTGCTCTGTTAGGCCAAGCAAAATTTCTTCTAATTCTTTAATATCTGAAATATTTTGTGGTAAGGTAATAGAATTTCCAATCCCTTTTGGATCTTCCTTTTTATATTTCACTTCTGATCTATCCATACCATTGGCATATTCCCACATCATAATACCATGTTTCCCAAATTTCTTTTCTAATATTTCTTTTTCTGTTTTGGCTAAATCTCCAATGGTTTTTATTTGCATATTATATAATTTAGGTACTGTTTTTTTCCCTAGCATAAATAGCTCTGAAACTGGCAATGGCCACATTTTTTCAACGATCTCTTCTTGGTATAAAGTGTGTATTTTATCTGGTTTGGTAAAGTCTGATGCCATTTTGGCTAATAACTTATTGTTGGCAACTCCTATATTTACGGTAAAACCCAATTCTTGTTTTACTCTCTTACTAATTTCCTTTGCTTTATTGAATAAGGTATCTTTCATTAGATAATTTGTCATATCTAAAAAACATTCATCAATACTAAATCTTTCTATTTTGTCAGTATATTGTAGTAATAAATGATATAGGGCTTCTGAATATTTTTTATAAATTTTAAAGTCAGATCTAAATATTTGTAAATTTGGACATTTTATCTTGGCTTGGTAAATGGTTTCTGCTGTTTTGATTCCACATTCTTTCGCTTTTATACTCTTGGCTAATACAATTCCTGATCTTTTGGATTCATCTCCTCCTATGATGGCTGGTATCTCTCGAATATCAATTTGACTTCCTTGTTTCAATTTTTCTACTGCTGTCCAACTTAAAAATGCGTTATTAACATCTATGTGTAATATTTGTCTTTCCATACAATCACCTGTATTATACAATTAAATTAATCCTACCTTTTCTTTATCTTTCTATTTTCCTTTTTTGCACTCTATATGTAATTTTACTAATCCAAGAAGTAGGAACTAATTTCGCTCCTAATCTTGCTAATTTCACATCAAAACCTGGAACAATATAAAACTTTCCCTGTTCCAATTTTTTAATCGCATATTGAGAAACTTTCATACTATTAGCTTCTCTCATATGAAATTTAACATTTGCTACTTGATTAAAATTGGTTTCTACTGGTCCAGGACACAATATGCTAATTTGTACTTTTGACTTTTCTTTTTTTAATTCTTCTCTAATACCCTCTGAAATTCTCACAATATAAGCTTTTGTTGCATAATACGTAGACATCAATGGTCCTGGCATAAATCCAGCTATTGAGGCTACATTTAGTATTTTTCCTGTCCCTCTTTGTTTCATGTCTATTAAATATAATTTCATTAATGTATGATACGCTACTATATTCGTATTTATCATACTAATTTCTTTTTCTAACGCTGTTTTGGTAAAATTTCCACAATCTCCAAAACCTGCATTATTAATTAAAATGTCAATATTTTTTACTTTTTTATGGATTTCTTTACAATTCTCTATATTTGATAAGTCTGTTACTATTACTTCTACTTCTATTTGATTTTTTTCTTTTAATTCTTTTGCTAATCTCTTTAATTCTTCTTCATTTCTGGCTACTAATACCAAATGATATCCTTTACTAGCAAGTATCCTTGCCATATCTCTTCCAATTCCTGATGATGCTCCTGTAATCAATGCTTTCATAAAATCACCTACTTAACTTTAAGGTTGTGAGTTGCCATTTAAACCTGGAACCGCTGGCAACTAGCAACCCTAATTCTTCTTAAATTTATTTAAAATGATTCCAACAGCATGTACAATTTGCGTAGACTTACTATTGGCGATACCTTTTCCTAATGCTTTTCCCCCTACCGTTAAAGCCGCCACTAAGGCACTTAGCAAGAATTGCAAGTCAAAATTCAAACCAAATTGTTCTGTTATTTTCATGGCAATTAATGCACTAATTGCCCCACTTAATACGCCACAAATATCACCTATAACATCAGCACAAATATTGGCTACTTTAGGTGCATTTCTAATTAGCTTGATAGAATCTTTGGAACCTTTTACTTTTTTCGTTGCTTTTGCATGGAATTCATGCTCATTTGCAACTGTTACTGCTACCCCTATTATATCAAAAAATATTCCTACACCAATTACTAATATTAAAATTAATATTGCTGATACTAAGTTTAAATGTGATACACCATTGGCTGATATATAAGAAAATATCATGGATAATATAAAAGTCATGATGAACACTTGAATAAACCACTTAATATTCGAGTGTTCTTTCTTATTTTTTTGTTTTTCTTTACTTTCCTGTGTATTCGTATTATTACTCATTTTGTTTCTTTTCTCCTTTTTCTATTTTATGTTTTATATGATAGGAAGTTTGAAAAACTTTCCTATTATATTATATAACAAAGTGATAGGTTTCCCCATCACTTTGTACCTTATTTCGATTGTTAGATGGTAAAAGCCTAAGTAAATTTTACAGTTTAGGTCTGGTTGAATTTCTCTATTTCCCGCTTAGCATTACTGCTATAGCCGTTTCCGTTTAAGGGAAATATCTATTAGAATCAATAGACACCAGATCGCCACTTAAATCTGTACCTTAATCCCTAGACCTCCTAGCTATTTTTTCATAGCAAACATTCTAGAAGTTTTCCTTAACATACTATTTCTACTTTACTAGTCTTTTTTGCAAAAGCAATTTCATAATCTAAAAATAAAATTGATTTGGCCAAAATAAATTTTATTTTTGTTTCAGATAATCCCAATACTTTCACTCAAGACAGGCTACACTATGTATTTTGTGTCTTGGCACGCAACATAGGTTTCACTTAAATTTTGTTACTAAAGGTTATGTTATATTTAACATTTAGAACTCCATTTAAGCCTCCGCGAAACTAGGGAATCCTATGTATGCCATTACATATTACCCTAATTTCTTTACTCCCTGAATACACACAAAACTGGCATTTCGCGCATAAACAAGAAACTTCAACGATGTGCCCTTTAGTGGATTTTTAGCCCCACCCTCGTAAAGTTTGTATGACTAGAATAATGCACCATCAATATATATTATACTGGTTTTGGTTAAATATTCCAAATTTCTTCTGCGTTTGTTTTTGTCTTATTTTAACTTTACTGGATAGATTTGTTTCTTTTGTTTATTCTTATTCCTAATTTTTCTTATTTTATCTCACTTTTTCTTCCATTTTCATCTATATATGTTTTTTCACTTCTTGATAGATTTCTTCATGAATATCTTCAATTGACCTAATTTTATTATCTTGAATACAATTTACTTCATACCAATGGTAATCGTTTGCTACTTCACAAGCCGCATGATAAGCATCTATTAAATGATTTTTATCACTTTCGTGTATATCTTTTTGTGCGTTGTGTGTAAATTTATTTTCTCTATTTTTAATTAATTCTAATGATTTTTCAACTGGCATATTTAGAAAAAATACTTCCGTTGGGATTGGCAAACCATATAGATTAAATTCAAAATCCCATAACCAATCTAAAAACTTTTTTCGTTCTTCTTTATCTTCTATTTTTCCTGCTTGATGTACCATATTCGCTGTTGTGTATCGATCCGCTAATATAATGCCTCCATTTTCATAGTATTCTTTATATCCTGTTTGGAAGGTAGCATATCGATCAGCTGCATAAAAAGTCGATGCAACATAAGGATTTATCTTTTTGGCATCTTTTCCAAATTCGCCTGATAAATACATTTTTACTAAAGAAGAACTTGGACTGTTATAGTTAGGAAAACTTACTATTTTATATTCTATTCCTTCTTTTGTTAGTTTTTCTTTCAATTTCTCAAATTGCGTTTGTTTTCCACTTCCATCTGTTCCATCTATTACAAATAATTTTCCCATTTTTTCTTATATTCCTTCCTATGGTTCTAATTTACTTGGAAAAGAATTAAATTTGACACAGCCAAAATTATAATTCTTTTCAACTTTATTCTTTTTTACTTATTTTCTTTATCTTCCTTTTCCTCTTTTTCTTCTTTGTTTTTTGCTATCATTTTATTAATACTTTCTAAAATATCCTCTGAATTTTCATCAAATTCATCTTTTATTAAATTGAACATGTTTCCTTCTCCTTTCGATTTTGATTATACTATTTTATCTTTTTAAATTCAACTAATTTGAGAATGATTTTTGGGATACCCTTAGATATACAACTTATTGATAAGTAATACCTTTAGGTACGCAGCCAAAAAAACATATTCAAAAATATTGGACTTTTCTTGATATTTAGTATATATTATATGATGTGAGGTGACAAGATGAAAAATTCATTTAAAAATTGTGCTGCTAATAAAAATAATCTAAAATGGAACAACATGATAGCTAGAGAATTTCCTCTCTATCATAGAGATACTGACATTCGAAGTGAATTTGAAAGAGATTATACTAGAATTATTCATTCTAATAGTTATAGAAGATTAAAGCATAAAACCCAAGTATTTTTTTCTCCTAATAATGACCATATTTGTACAAGAATTGAACATGTTACTCATGTAGAATCGATTAGCTATTCTATTGCCAATTATCTAGGACTTAACACGGAATTAACTAAGGCAATTGCTGTTAGTCATGATTTAGGTCATAGTCCTTTTGGACATAGTGGTGAAAGAATTTTATCTGATTTTTCAAAGAATGATTTGGGAGTTCCTTTTTGGCATGAAAAAAATGGTCTGAATTTAGTTGATTCCCTAGAATTGTTAGAGGATAGCGAAAAAAACAGGCAAAATCTGAATCTTACTTATGCAGTAAGGGATGGTATTATTTCTCACTGTGGTGAAATTGACGAAAATGGAATTAAACCGAGAGATGCCTTTATTAATTTGTCTGAATATACTTACCCAAGCCAGTTTGCTCCTTATACTTGGGAAGCTTGTGTTGTTAAAATTGCAGATAAAATTTCTTATATTGGTCGCGATATTGAGGATGCTATTACTCTTGGTATTTTAGATGATCATTTGAATGAACTTTATCGATTATTAAATGATAACAGTAAAAATAGAAAGTTGAATAATTCTAATATTATTCACTATTTGATTGATGATTTATGCCAAAATTCCTCTCCTAAAAATGGCTTGTTCTTTTCAGATGAGGCTTATAACTTGATTCATAAAATCAAAGAGTTTAATTATAAAAATATTTATTTTTCTGATAGAATTAATGCTTCTAATAGATACTTTGAACTTGTTTTGAGCGAAATTTATTGTACTATAAAGTCTTGCTTTGATGGTAAAGGTGCTTTTTCTTCTGTTAAATCTTTACAGAAGTTTTACCCAAAGTTGTACAATGGATTTTTGAATTTTTTATATAGCTACTATGATTATCCTGATAGAGATTGTTCTATTTTTAAAAATAGGGTACTTTTTAAGGATTGCTCCCCGTCTCATTTTTATCAGGCTATTTTGTTTTTTATTTCTGGTATGACGGATAATTATGCTATGGAAATTTATGATGAAATTGTTGGCTTCTGACTACTCTTTGTATTTTATTTTTTAATAGAATGAAGATGCTTTTTTCTTTATTCTATTTTTTCTATTATACTTATATTAAAACATAATTGATATACTGATGGATTTACTATATAATTCACATTCTACTATATTTAAATTAAAACAGAAGCAGATGAAATTTATCTAATAGATATGGCAAGATTTACATTCTACTATATTTAAATTAAAACTTAAATATAAATATGCATGGCTATTAATGTTAAGCACATTTACATTCTACTATATTTAAATTAAAACTAAAATTATAGAGAAAGAAAATAAAGATAGTGATAAATTTACATTCTACCATATTTAAATTAAAACTTTACAATAATACTAATTTACAATCATTAGATTTAACATTTACATTCTACTATATTTAAATTAAAACGGATATAATTTTAATTTAAAATCTTCTTTACTTTTATTTACATTCTACTATATTTAAATTAAAACAGGAGGGGCAAAAATGCTAATAACTCCAACTATTCCATACTTCAATCTGTCGACATCAAAAAATCACACTCTAATAAATTCATGAAATTAGAAACTAAGTATAAAAGTATAGTTAAATAAAGAAAAATCCAATCTGTCATACTCCTATACTTTTTGCACAACAGCAGATCGACAGACAAAAAATCTCTACAAAAAATTAGAAGTCTTATCCTCTTCGATCATTCCCAAAAACTCTTTATCTAACCATCGTTGACTTCGGCTTTTAAAAACAATCACACTATCTTTGTCCTCGCGAATATAGCGATTTAATTCTATCTTTAATTTCAACATTTGAGACTCTAAAAGTTCGCCCTCAAAAACAGAATTCTGTATATGTACAAGATATTTTTTGCATATTTTATACACATTTCTTAAAACTCTTTGTCCTTCTTTTTCTTCTAAATTAATATCATAAACTAAAATTACATACATATTACCACTACATTTTAAACCCTTCATATGCAACATCTTCCATTAAATACTTTATTAGTTTGTAAATTTCTAACCTAATTAAATATTCGTAACTCACTTCTCTTTTTAAAGACTTGTGCATAATTGTTGTTTGTAATCTGCTATCTATTTGTTTTGTAATTTCTTTTCTAGCTTTATCCTTTATAAAAAGAAAATTCAAATTTCTTTCAAAGTCTTTCTCTGTAATTTGTTTTTTATTTAGCATTGAAAAAATCAATCTATCTTCAATAATTGGTTTAAATATCTCTGCCACATCTAGACATAAAGAAAATCGTCGTTCAGATGGTTCATGTAAATAACTAATAGTTGGATTTAATTGTGTTTTATAAATTTCGCTTAAAACTCTTGTATTAATAATTGTATTAATGTAAGAAATCAAAGAATTAATGGCATTATCTGGTGGATTCTTTACTCTTTTTTCAAATTCAATATCTTGATTAATTATAATATTCCAAGTATCATAATAAACTTTTCTAATATTACCTTCTATAATAATTTTCCTGATACTAATGCTTCTTTTGGGTAATAGGTACCAGTATAAAACCCATAATAATTGAAAAAATGTACTGATATTCCATACTTTCCTAAAAAGTTAAGTAATGCTGTATTAAAATCAAACGCCATCATTACATAAATATCATCTACTCGTTCAATTGGAATTGATTTTTTAGTATTATCTTTATATACAATTTCTAGTGTATTGTCTTTTCTTTGTATTCTTCCACTTTTATATAAATAATAGGATTGTTTCATCTTCTATTTTCCTTCCTAATATATCATATTTTAGCAAACATAACACAAGTCATAATAAGCACATTTCTTACACCTTTATTTTCTAAATAATACATATAGTATTTTACTTGCCAAATTCCTGCTTCTTCCATCGCTTTTGTCTTTTTTACTTCATGTAAAACAGCTCCATTTTTAATAAAGTCTATATTAATCGTATTATCAATCAATATATTTTTATTTTCTCTTGTATAACTACCTTCATCTAATGCTGTTCCAATAGCTACTAATTCACTGTTTTGCTCCATATTGATTTCATTTGTAAAATACCATAGTTTCCTTTGGCAAATAAAATAATAGTATACCATTAGTCCTGTTATCTTTTTCATTTTTTCACCTACTCATCAAAATATCCTGATTGCTTCATTTTAATAATATTATCCATAATTAGTCCTTTTCCTTGTAAAGTTTCCTCATCAAAATCATATTCATATTGTGTACGATAAATATTACTTCCTTTGTAGAATAATTCTTCTTCATCATGAAGTATGATTGGACTATATCTTACTCCAATTATATAGTTTTTTATTTGATTTTTTGTTTCTATTTTTTTGCTTACTGATACATTTTTATTTTTTAGAATTTCTATCCATTCTTCTATTTTCCCTTCTGCTTCTAATTGATTAAAAATTTTATCTGGTATCAAATTAATATTTTGAATATCTCTAAATTTATCTTCAATTAATTTCTTAGGTAGCTCATTGGGTATGATATCTTTTAAAAGATTAATTTCTTCTTTAATTGTTTTATAATATTTAGAATCTTTTAATTCTGGATTTTTTCCTAAGTCAAATATATTATTTATCATTTCTTGTTTATCTTGTTCTGTTAAATTTTTATCATTATAATTTTTAATTTGTTTTATACTATAATCATAAATTTTTGCATCAATAATATAAGGCACACCATTTCGATTGTCTAATATATATATATTTGGTTCTTCTTCGTCAAAAATTCTTTTTCGAAATATTCTTCCCATTCTTTGAAAAAGACTATCAATCGAGCACATTTCAGTGAATAATACATCAAAATCAATATCCAAACTTGCTTCTACGATTTGCGTCGAAATCCATATACCACATTCGTGATTTTTTTCTCTATCTCCAAATTCTACTATTTCTTTTTCTATGTTATTTCTGTCATTTTTGATATAATGACTATGTAATAGATGAGCATTCTTTAATTTTTTATACAACTCTTGTGCTCTTTTTACAGTATTTACAATGATTAATACTTTCTTTTTCTGTCCTAATTCTTGTATTTTCTGTAAATCAAATTCTTTTTGTTCTAATATCTTTACTTTGTGTCTATTTGAAATATGTGGTACAAATTCTTCTTCCTGTTTTTTATAAGGTATTTTTAGGTTATCCATTATATTATATAAAAGTGGTGGAAAAGTTGCTGTAATAATAGCAAATTTTCCTCCTACTTCCGTTATCATTTTTAGCCCTAATAAAATATAAGCTAACATCTGTGGCGAATACATTTGAATTTCATCTAAAATCACTTTAGAATAGCTTAGCGTTGCTAAGATTTCCTCATATCCTTGATAACGAAATGCTATTTTAAATAATTGATCTACTGTGGTTATAATTAGTGGAGAAGATAATCTTCTTGCTCTATCATAACTATTAATGTCTACGTCTGGTTGTTCTTGATAGTAAGAGTAAGCATCTCCATGAAGTAATAATGCTTTTTTGTATTGAATTTTATTGATAACTCTCTGATACATCGCATTAATAGATACTTTTAAGGGAAGTGTATAAAAAGCCTTTTGTTCCCCTATCCATAATAAAGCCGCTTCTGTCTTTCCACTCCCTGTATAGGAAATAACAACTAAATTTTCATTCTGTCTTTCCATCATATATTTTTGTACTTCTCGATAGTTATTTTGATATTTTGTTTTTGTTATTTCTTGAATTTTATCACTTACTGTTTGCCCATTATCTCTACATGTTTCTTCTATATTGACGCCTTCTTTATCTAAACTTGCTATATAGTCTAATTTGTTTAAAATTCCTTTTATTAAAATATATCTTCTTTCTTTTAATATTTCTTCGTCTTTTTCTCCTAATATATATCTACCAATAGAATCTTCTACTTGACTTAAATCCAAATCAAAAAAATTTCCTAAGGCTTCTTTTTGTTTTCTTAAATCTTCTAAAGCTTCTTCTGTTACTTCTTTTTTTTCTCTTGTATGATGGTAATATACACTACTTACTAAGATTCTAGTGTTTTCTCTTCCAAATTTTTCTTCCATCTTATCTATATTAATTAAATGTGCACTTAAAAAGTTATGAGGTATTTCTTCTGCTTTTATATTGTCTTCTAGCAGTTTCTTTTTTAATTTTTGATATAGCTTATTTTGAAATTTTGTATTAATTTTTCCTATATCATGATATTTTGTGGCATAGTCTAATAATTCCCACTCTTCTTTTTCTAAGATAGAAGGATAAATTGTCTCTAAAATTTTTAATTGATTTAATAAGTCTTGTGTATGTTTTTTTATTGTTTTTTCTGGATTACTTTTGGCTAATCCTAGATTTTCCATTATTTCCTCCTATGCTAAAAATACGAAGTCTTTTCCATCTGTTTTTATGTTTGTTCGTTTATAAATTGTAGATTCTTTACTAAAATATCTAGCTAATATCTGCTCTTCCCAAAATCTAATATTGGTTTTAGGATGAATACCATATTTTTTATTTAATTTATAAATTGTAGAAATATCATTACTATCTCCGTTTTGTTGTGTGTTTATACAATCTAATGGTACATAAGCATCTTGTTTTAGTTTACAGTCCTTTTGTAAAATAATTTCTTCAATTTCTACTTCTTCTACTTTTTCAATTACTAGCAAATCTTCTCTTCTTCCTAAACTCAAATATTCCTTTGGCTTTTTTAATCCTTCATATATTTCTTGCCTTTTTTCTTCTTGTTTTGGCACAATATGAATGATTAATTCCACTTTTGTTAATAGTTCCACATTGGCAGGTCCTACTGTTAATCCTGTACTTTTTTCTTCTTTACTGGTAATTTCTATGGAATGCCTTTTTTTATCATAAAAACGTGGTTTAAATTCATACCTTGTATATAATTCATTTACTTTAGAATGATAACTTCCTTGTATGCTGATGTTCATATCTACATATTCTAAAAATCCACAAGCATTGTGTATCATTCCTATTACAGTAGAATAAGGTGGTAGCGGATAACTTTCTTTGATTTGCATACTACTTGGCTTTCGATAAGATGCTAGTGTTTGTTTGGCAATTAGCTTAATTGCTTTCACTTAGCATTCCTCCTCTACTTTTTTAATTATTTCATTGAAAAATTCATTTACTTTCATAGCCTTTAAATCTTCTTTGATTTCATCATTATTTTGGAAAATTCCTTCTACAAAACCTACTTTTGTATTATTTTTAATGTCTTCGTCTGCTTCCATAATATCTTTTAATATTTTTGTTTCTATTTTATTTTTATTTACTTTTATTCTGTTCTCAAAAAATGGATTTTTCCTATCATAAATTCCACCAATCACAAATATTGGTGTCAAATTCTCTCTTCTTCCTTTAATGTCTCTATATAAAAATTGAATTGTTTTTAATAATTCCTTCATTCTTGCTTTCTTTTCTTCTTCTGGTATTTCTATTTCTCCATCAACTCCTACTTGATCTAAGTCAATGGCTACTGTATAAGAATAGTAAGATTTGTGTATTTCACTTTGCGCAATTGAATTGTTTTCATTAATTCTTTTTGACATTCCCGCATTTGTTAAAAAGTCTGTGTCTGATTCAAATTCTTCTAACGAAATCGCATTACTTAGTCTTACTACTGCATTTCTAGTAGCTGCTCCCTCTTTTTCTTTCGTTTTCATGTATCCAAAAAGATCAATTTCTGGATATTCATCAATGTTCGCATCTGGACTAAATTGAATTACTTTTTTGTCTCCTTTTCCTATTGGTTCGACTGGTGTATTATTACATTTCATTTGTTCTACTATGTTGTATCTTAATGCTTGTCTTGAAATATAAGAATAGGTATTTCCATCTCCTCTTGTTAATTTTTTTAGGGTTGTTATGTTCTGATACCCTTCTCCATAGTTAGCACTTTCTGCTTCAAATACAATTGTCATTGTTAATCCTTTATTTTTCATTTTTACCTCATTCCTTTCTTAATTTGTAAATTTGGTTAGATTTGACAACGCAAATGCCAATTATTTCTCAACCTTTTCTACTTCTTCTTTTTTCTCTAATCTTACGCCTAACCCATATAAATACGCATATCCTAATAATTTAAAATATTCTGGTTCTTTTAGCAAAACTTTTATAGCCTCACAATTTGGCATTGGAATTTTTAGGCTTCCATAAAATAATGTGAAAAATTTCATAAATTTCTCTATACTACTTGCATTTAGTGCTTCTTGCAAATTGTGGCCATAAGCAATTAGCTTATTTTCGTTTTCTCCATTGGCAAAAAAGTACTTTTTCAATTTTTTTCCTTCTTCTATCATTTCGTCAATTCTTTTTTCTCTCTCTTTCAAATTTATCCCTCCCATACAATTTAATTGAATTAATAAAATGCTTTTAATAACCTCTACATTTCTATTTTCTTTGAATATTCTAGCAATTAAATAATATTGTTTTCTTCCTTCAATCAAATTTGTCAATACTTCTTGATATAAACTACTACCTAACAAGTTTTTAAAATATGGAGTCGTTTTTTTAAGTATTTCTAACTTATCTTTACATAACATATTAAATTCATATTTTTGCTTGTCCTTTTCTCCTATCCTTTTGATGACTTGTATATTTCGTGGTTCATATTCTTCCATTTTCTCATTGGCCAATTGATTCGTTTGGTTAATAAAATGAGATATTACTTTTACATATACTTTTTCAAAGATTTCTTCTTTTGCATTTTCTTCTATAATTAAAATATCATTATATTGTTTTAATTTTTTTATACTTTCATTATTATTAATAAATATTCCATTGGAGCCTATCATTTTAAATCCCAGAGGAATACAAGAATAAATTAAATTGCAGATTGGACACAAAAACATGTCTTCTTTAAAATTCCAAAATCCCGATTTCTTCCTATTAAAGTCTACTCCTGTATCGTTTAACCAACTCATTCCACTAGCTTCTTTTTTGCTGATTATATTTCCACATTGTGTACAAGTAATATCACTTTTTCGATTGCTTGCTAGATACTGTAATGCCGGTTCTACAAATACTTTTTGATATTCTTCTTCCATATCATTTTTATTAGCATTTCGGTTTAAAAAAGCAACATTACTCCAAAAGCAATTAATCTTTGTGTATACTATATCTTTCATACAGTAAACTCTTTTATTGGTTTCTATATGCTCAACTATTTTTAAGATTATTTCTTTTCTTTTTTCTGGTTCTTTTTCGTCTTTTAGTTGTTCGATGTATTCATAAGGATTTTCTTTTACTTTTTTACTTTTTAAAATTTCGTACCCTGCTTTATAACTTGCACTTTCTACACTTTTTTTAATAAATTTGTATTGTTCTTTTAATTGCTTAAGCTTTTCTACTTCTTCTATGTTTAAATTTTTTATCCATTCTTTTCTATTGGTAATTGTGTACCATTTTGTGTCTTTTTCGTATTTATCTATCATACAATTGAAATAATCACTTGTGAAACTTTTTAGGACCTGTTTTGTGATTTTTATGGTGTTTCCTTCTATTTGCACTAATTCTGTTTTGTCAGCATTTTCTAATACACGATAAAATCCTAAGACACCACTATTAAAAAGAAAATCATTTAGTCTCATTGTTATTTCTTCCATGCTATATTACTTCCTCCTTTCTTATGATATTTCCATTAGTCCAAATCCCATAGCCTTTTTAGCCCCTATTCCCGCTTTATACAAATAATCTAGTAGCTGTTTATTTCCTTCTAATTGAAATTGTCCAATTGATGTTTCAATTTTCTTTTCATATAATTTCACGATTGCTTTTTTACTACTAATTGACGTTATTTTAAATCCTTCTAATAAACTACTATCTAAATTTTCTTGTTTCATTTGTTCTTCTATATTAATTCTTATGTATTTTTCAAATTCTGGTCTCTCAAAAGAATAATACATGTCCTTTAATGTTTCTCGATTATGGTTTCTACAGATAATGGGACTTGCCATTTTTACTTGTATTTTATTACTATTAATTGTTTTCTCTGGTATCATAACGATATTCTTAAGTATTATAGAATTTTGATTTAAAGAAAATTTCTTTTGTTGTTGAGCTAAAAATGCATTATAAATATGTAAAGCATATAAATAGTTGTATGCTGAAAATAAAATGGAAAAATTGTTGTCTTGCAATTCAATAATTTCTTGTCTAAATTTTGGCCTAGCTAGTATTGGCGCCCAAGTAAATGTTTTTTTTCTATTTCTTGCATAGATTTCTTGATATAAGTTTTCGTCGTAGTCTTGTATTGCATGCTTAATATAACTGATTATGCTTTTCCTGTATTGGATGTCTATTTGTGGTTGCTCTAATTCAAAGTACATTTTAAATCTCACTTTATCACCTCCACCTCTCATATAATTTTATAGGATGTAAAATTTAGTTATATTATATATCTATTTTTTGATTAATGTTGTCGTTTTTTGTCGAAGCCAATATATTTTTGTGATATTCTTTCTTAATATTAACATTTTAAGGTAGATTAAATTGAATTTAATCTACCTTTTTTCTTTCCTCTCTAAAAATTTTACTTACACTGATTTTCTTCTCTTCCCCCAAAGTTATTATTACAAAATCTGTTTCATATGATTAATTTTACAACCATACTTTTGAATATAAATTTCTATTACATCAATCCTAATAGCTAAATGATAGATTTGTTTTCTATAAATATAATAATTTACCACCTGTCTTATATGTCGTCGTTTAGATTCATTCACTGCTTCTGCTGGATTTCCATATCTCAAATTAGAACGTGTCTTTACTTCAACAAACACGATTTCCTTTTTAGCAACATCTTTAGCAATAATATCAATCTCACCTTGTCGACAAAAAAAATTTCTCTCTATTATTTTATAATTATTGCTTTCTAAATATTGGCAAGCCAAATTTTCTCCCCACTTACCTATTTCTTGTCTAAAATACATACATAGCCTCCTACTACCTTTTTAACCAAACCTTGTATTTCTAGCATTAATAGAATGCTATTAATTTCTGCTATTGTTTTATGTGATTTTTTATAAATCTCATTCAAAGAGATTGGTTCTTCTGTAATCCATTGATAAATTTCATTATACTTTTGATTGTTACATATCTTTTTGACATTTTGTGGTTTTACTTCTTTTTCTTTGGGAGGATTTTTATATTGTAAAAAAGGGAATTCTTTTATAATATCCTCTGTATTAGTTACTATTTTAGCTCCTCTACTAATCAATCGATTCGTTCCCACACCATGTATATCGTTAACTTCATGTGGCAAGGCAAAAACCTCTTTTCCTTGTTCTTTAGCTAATTTAGCAGTGACACTTGTTCCACTCCTATAAGCCGCTTCTATTACTAAAATGCCTAATGCCAATCCACTTACAATTCTATTTCTTGCCAAAAAATTACTTGATTTCGCTTTTTCTTCTGGTGGATACTCTGTTACTACCAATCCTCTGTTTTTAATAATTTGTTGATACAATTCCTTGTTTTCTATGGGAAAGATTCGATTTAATCCATTTCCCAATACAGCTATTGTTTCTCCTTTTTCTCGTAGCGTCGTTTCGTGAGCTATAGTATCAATTCCTAATGCCATGCCACTTACAATTGTAATACCTTGATATACTAATTCTTTGGTAAACTTATTCGCCAATTCTTTTCCATTTTGCGAACAAGACCTAGAACCAATAATTGAGATAATATTATTTTTTAACAGTTCTACGTTTCCTTCTGTATATAATTGTTTGGGTGGATTTTTTATCTTTCTTAATGAATCTGGATATCTATTGTCTTCTATTGTTATAATTTCTAATTTCATTACCTCTTTTCTTTTTTATTTCTATTGATTACTCCAATATTTTCGATCTAAACTTCTATATTGAATCGCCTCTGCCAAATGAATTTCTTGTATATCTTGGCTATTTTCTAAATCAGCAATGGTCCTAGCTACTTTTAAAATTCTATTATAAGCTCTTGCACTTAATCCTAATTTGTCAAATGCCGTTTCCAATATTTGCTTACATCTACTATTTAACTTACAAAATTTTTCTATTAATGAGGGGGTTAATTCAGAATTTGAAAATATGTGATATTCTTGATATCGATTTAATTGAATTTTTCTTGCCTGATTGACTCGATTTCTAATTTCTTGTGAAGTTTCTATTTTTTGTTTTTGCTCTAATTGACTATATTTAATCGGATTGACTTCAATATGAATATCAATTCTATCTAAAAGAGGACCACTAACTCGGCTAATATATTTTTTAACTTGTTCTGGCTTACAATTACAAACTTTCTCTGGGCTTCCATAATAACCACATTGACATGGATTCATACTGGCAATTAGCATAAATTCACATGGATAGGTAACGGTTGTATTCAGTCTACTAATTGTTACTTTTCTATCTTCTAAAGGGACACGTAGAGATTCTAAAGCATTTCGATTAAATTCTGGCAATTCGTCTAAAAATAATACGCCTAAATGAGATAAACTAATTTCTCCTGGTTTTGGATTTCTTCCACCTCCTACTAAGGATACTGGCGTAATTGTATGATGAGGACTTCGAAATGGCCTTTTTACCATTAATGGATTTTTGTTTGATGTTAATCCTAATATACTATATATTTTAGTAACTTCTAATGCTTGTTCTAATTTCATATCTGGTAATATAGTTGGCAATCTTCTTGCTAACATCGTCTTCCCTGAACCAGGTGAACCGAATTAAAACACAGTTATGGCCTCCACTAGCTGCGACTTCTAATGCTCTTTTTACACTTTCTTGGCCTTTAACTTCTGAGAAGTCAAAGTCATATTCCTTATTTCTATTTTTCTCAATTTTCGTACATTTTTCTTGCTTAATTTCTTTTTTTCCATTTAGGTAATCTATTACTTCTTTTAAATTCGTAACAGAAAGAATTTCAATTCCTTCTAATAGGTTGGCTTCTTGTTCATTTTGCTTAGGTATTATAATTCTTTTAATACCTAATCTTTTAGCTTCAATACAAATGGGTAAAATTCCATTTGTTTTTTCTATATTTCCATTTAAAGATAATTCGCCAATAAAAATAGTTTCTACCAATATTTTTTCTAAATTTGGATTTCTTATGTTCTTATTGGCAATTAAAATTCCAATAGCAATTGATAAATCAAACATGGACCCTTCTTTTCTGGTATTGGCTGGTGATAGATTAATAACAATTTTTCTACTTAAAAATTCAATATTGCAATTTCTAATGGCTGTTTTTACTCTTTCTTTTGATTCTTTTACGCTGACATCTGGCAAGCCAACGATTTGAAAGTCTGGCATTCCATTCGATATATCTACTTGAATGGATACTAAGTATCCATCTAGCCCTTGTAATGCCATACTTTTGGTAATTGCTAACATGCTTTCCTTTCTACTTACATAGCTTAAATATCTGAGGCCATTTTTAATAATAAAATTTGGAGTTGTAGGATGTTTTATATTTAAAATATCATTTATGTAAAATATAGTTTTTGGGGAATGGGTAATTCTTTTAGAAAGAATTGAAATTATACTTATAATTTTGGATCACAATGATAATGACCTCAGATATTTAAACTATGTAAGATTTTTGATTAATTGGATTTAATTCCTGATAAAAATAATTGAATTAATTTTTTTGAATCGTAATTGATTGTTATTATATACCTGTTCCCATTTTTTGTCAATCCTTTTTTGGAAATTTTTGTATTTTTTTACAAAAACATGACTAATCCTTTGTTTAAAACCATGTTTTAAAAGGAAAAAGTTACTATATAAAATTTATATAGCAACCTTTTCTATGGCATCTTATTAACTGATAGTTCCTATTCTTCTCTTAAATGATAGATCGGATTGATTGTAAAAACATATCTTTGTTCTGTTGGCCTTCCATTTTTATTACAGAATTTTTCCATTTCATTTTCTACGAATTCCTCTACGGCTTTCTTCTCTGTTCCTAAATTTATATCATATTCTTTTACCGTTATACGATTGGGATTTGTTTCTTTCGTAAAACAAGCTTTATAGCAATTTTGTCTATCTAACTTGATAGATATTGCTAATTGTCGTTGTCTATCAATAAAACAACTTAATACCATAGAAAATGGATTTTTTGTTCTCCCTTCCCAAACATTAAAACCATATTTCTTTGCTATCCAACATAAACTTCCAACTAAGGAATCAAATTTTTGTTCTTTTTTTCTAATATTATCCGTTTTTGCCTTTCTTTTTCCATACTTCTTGTCATATTCTTCTAATCTCATTCTTAAAAGACCTGCATTGGTTGAATCGTTTTTCCAAGGATGTGCAAAATGATTCACACTTCTTACCATTGGTATGGTAACAAATCTTTCTAAATCTCTTGGACTTAACATATCTCTTTCCTCTAATTCCTGTCCGAAACTTTTTTTATAAATAAATTCATACTCTTTGGCCCCCCTTGTTTCCCAAAAAGTATCATAGAAACTCGTTCCATTTGCTCTTATCCAATCCCACATAAAACTTTTACTTTCTATGTTTGGAGCATCAATATGACATCTTTCACACAATAATACTAAATTCGAAGGCTCGTCTCTTCCACCTAAACTATCTGGAATAATATGACATCTTTGCAATCTTGCTTTATAGCCACATCTCCAACACCTTTCCTCCGCTTCTGCCCAATCTACACTAAGAACGCATTCATCTTCTATTCCACTCCAATAATTGACAATTTCCTTTTTGGTCGTTTTGATTGGCTTTCTTGTCTTTCTGTTCTTTTTTCTTTTTAGCCTTCTATTTTCTTCTTCTAGTTCTATAATTTTTCTAACTAATTCTTCTTTACTTAAATTTTCCATATATCCTCTTGACTTCTTTCTTCTAAATTTTCCGTTTTTGTATTTACTGCTCTTTCTTCTTATTCTGATTGTATCATAGCTTTCTAATTTTTACCAATGTCATGCATATTTTTCTTCTTTTTTCATATACTATATTAGTTGTTGTTTTAATAAATTTTAATAGATATATTAAAAATGCTTGACAAGTCCTTTCTATCGTAGTACAATAAGTATCGTTAGTAATTTAATATCGCGGAGTGGAGCAGTTGGCAGCTCGTTGGGCTCATAACCCAAAGGTCGGTAGTTCGAGTCTACCCTCCGCAACCAATTCGGAAGTTTTTATTTAAAGGGATATCCCTTTAAGTGTAATTTTTAATATAGAGATTTTACTATAAAAGTAGGGTCTCTTTTTTTATATTGTAGCAAAGTTCTCCCAGTGGGAAGAATTTCTAGAACAAGATATATTATATAAGCAATCCGTTGTAAAATATTCTTACAAACATGGAGTAACAAAAGCAGCAATAAATACAAAATGCATAGAGAAACAATATATAGATGGCGTGAAAGATACGATAGAAAGTAGAAAGAAGTCATAGGAATGATAATGAAAGATTTTATTATAATAAAGTATTTTAATGAAAAATATTTGGAATATATACAAGGTTAAAGTACAGACAAGGCATACTTGGTATTTCAAAGCTAGATATTTCTAAGAAAGTGTGACATATGTTTGACAAACCTACACACAGTGGAATAAAAAATCAATCAAAACTATTGAAAACCCACAAAAAACATGATATAAGAATATACAAGTTGTATAATTCAAATAATTAAAAATTTATTTTTAAAATATTAAAAGTTTTAAACAAAAAATTATTTTCTAAAATGTTCCAATTTATAATCAAATCAATCCACACAAATATTGAAAAATTTATAGTGTTATGGTATTAAATATATGGGTGAAATATATGAAGAAAAATGCAAACAAATTAGAAAAAATTATAACCATATTGCTATTTATTATAATCATTGTAGGTATCTATTTTAATTATGAAAAAGAAAATCAAACAAACACGACTGTAAACCATAACAAAATTTTTTATGAGATATCAAATATCCCAGAATATAAGGGAGAAGAATATGTTGAAATAAATAATAATATTCCTAAATTTACTACTGAAGATATGAACTTAGAAGAAGACTATTATTCTAATTTAGAAAATAAAAAAGTACGGAATAGCTATGATAAAAACTAATTGGAAGAAAGCAAACGAGGATGAAGAAAAAGATGATTATTCTTTAATTACACCATCAGGTTTTAAACAGCAAAAGTATGATACAAGTATTGTTCCTGGAGGATATCTATATCACAGATGTCATCTAATTGCATGGAAACTAGGAGGAATAGATGTTGATGAAAGAAATTTAATGACAGGAACTCAAAGCTTTAATGTAAAAGGAATGAAGCCATTTGAAGATAAAGTTTATAATTATTTAAAAGAAAATCAAACGAACCATGTATTATATAGAGTTACTCCGTATTTTGAAGGCAATAATGAATTAGCAAATCGGAGTAAATATAGAAGCATATTCTATTGAGGATAATGGAAAACTACATTTTAATGTATATGTGTATAATGTTCAAAATAGAATAATTATTGATTATGCAACAGGAAAAAGCAAATTAGCCAAATAAAGGAGGAAAAATATTGGATTTAAATTTATTTGATAATAAAAGAAATGAAAATAGTTTTATAGACAAATTTATGGAAGAATTAAAAAGTGCATTGAACAATACAATAAGTGAAAAGCAAAACAGAAAGCAAACGAATAATGAACTAGATCAATACAATATATATGAAAAAAAGAAAATATTTTTAGACAATAAAAGTAGAAATAGTAACGATTTAGCTTGGGTTATGGATAATAATTCTGTTTGCATATCAGAACATGGAGATGGTGGACCTTTTTTTATTAGTGAAATTGATTTACCACAAAATGCAAAAGTCGGAGAAGTATATGAAAAAATTGATAACAAATATGTTTATAATCCAGATATAACTATGGAACTAAATAAAATAATGTAATAAAAAAGTGGGAAAAAAGAAAAATACCAAAAAATTTCTTTTGCCCACTTTTATATTTTAGTTAAGCCTAAGAATTTAAAGCATTATTCAGCAACTTAACAGCATCACTAAACCCAGTCTTATAATACTTCTCCTTCAAACAAATACTTAGATACAATTCGACAAAATTCTTGAAAATATTGGAAAAAACATTGAGAAAAAGAAACATTTATGATAAAATGTCCTTGAAATAAAAAAGAAGGAGTAATAATCATGAAAGAAGAAGATTTAAAAGGATTAGAAAGTAAATTATGGGAAGCAGCAGACA